>NZ_JACHDN010000001.1:1923920-2244573 GCF_014201095.1 Cellulomonas hominis
GCGTGCGGGACGTGACCGCTGACGCCGCCCCCCTGCCCGACGAGCCCGACGAACGGGCCGACGCGTACGCGCCCGCCGACCCGGACGCCAAGGACTGGACCTGGGTCCTGCGGGAGCGGTGCCCGGAGTGCGGGTTCGCCGGCACCGACGTGGCCGGCCCCGACCTGGCCGGCACGATCCACGACCTCGTCCCGCGCTGGCGCGCCGCGCTCAACCGGCTCGACGTCCGGGACCGCCCGGCGCCGGGGACCTGGTCGCCGCTCGAGTACGGCGCGCACGTGCGGGACGTGCACCGGGTGTTCGACGAGCGGCTGCGGCTGATCCTCGAGGAGGACGACCCGCTGTTCCCGAACTGGGACCAGGACGCGACCGCCGCCGCGGACCGGTACGACCTGCAGGACCCGGGCCGGGTCGCCGACGAGCTCGCCGACGCGGCCGCGGTGCTCGCGGCGCGGTTCCAGTCCGTGCGCCCGGACCAGTGGGACCGCCCGGGGCGCCGGTCGAACGGCTCGTCCTTCACGGCGACGACGCTCGGGCAGTACTTCCTGCACGACGTGGTGCACCACCTGCACGACGTGCGCGCCTGACGCGGCGAGGCCCCTCGGACGCTTACTCCGAGGGGCCTCGATCCGGGGACGACGCTACGGGCCCGCCCGCGGGCCGCCGTGGAGGCGCGCCGACGTCGCCGTCATCCACAGATTCTGTGCACAGGCCTGTGGGTTCCGCTCGATCACGCAGGTGAACATGTGGACAACATGTGCACGGCGCGGTGGACGAGAATTCCCTCCGCGAAACCCTTGCGGCGCGCTCCGCGGCGGGACTAGAACTTCTCCATCGACCTCGACGGACTCCCCGTCCACCGCAGGACCACCGGCTCGCCGGGCGGCCCGGCGGGCGGCGGGACCGGCGGGGCCGGGACCGGAGGGAGAACGACGGGCCACCTCGGGCGGGCAACCGGCCGAGCTGCGGATGACGACGCAGCGGCTCGCAGGACCCCGACGGTCTGATCGTCGCCGTCCCGCCCGCGGGGAGGCCCTCCGGGGCCGTAGCCGGGTGCCGGGACGGAGCCGCACCGTCAGAGCGGCGGCCGGTTCCCGACTCGTCGGGGACGTGGGGACGACGGTCAGGGAAAGGCCCCTCGGACGCTTACTCCGAGGGGCCTTTCTCCGTGTCCGGACACGTTTGTCCACAGGCCCTGTGGGCGACGGCCGGCGGGCGGTGGTCCGAACGGGGGCGATTGGCCACCCGATTGGGCGATATGTCCGGATCTATCCACAACACTTGTCCCCACCTTGTGCACGAGGGTGTGCATCGAGCGGGGACCGGCGGACCCGGCCTGTGGACGCCGTGTGCACGCCCGGTGGACGGATCGTCCGGTCAGGCGAGGAGGTGCGGCGACGGGGCCACCGGCCCCCCGGTCAACGCGACGCCGAGCCGCTCGCCGATCAGCTCCGCCTCGTCCATGACGTCCTGGTAGCGCGGGGTGCTCCGGGTGTCGAACCGGAGCTCGACCGCCTCCACCGACCCCGGCGGGAACACCGTCCAGATCACCTCGTGCCGGACGACCCCGTGGCTCCGCAGCGTCACGACCGCCCGCCCGGCGGCCACCTCGCGCAGGCCGGCGGTGTGGTACGTGACGCGGGTGGCGGTGCGGCGGGAGCGGTAGATCTTCCGCTGCACCCGGCCGAGGTACGCCTCGGCCGCGTCGGGGCCGTCGGGCGCCTCGGCCAGCAGCTCGCACGCGAGGCCGGCCGCGACGTCGCCGCTGCCGTCCGGCACCCACGCGCCGACGCGGACGTGGCGGGAGTTCTGCGCCAGGACGGCCCGGTCGATCGCCTCCAGGGCCGAGCGCAGGCGGTTCTCGGCCACCGGGCCGGATGCGAGGTCGGCAGCGGCCTGTCGTGCGGCGCGCAGGCCCTCACCGGGACGCCAGCCGCACCAGCGGTCGGGGAGCCGCAGGTCGATGCGCGCGATCTGCCGGTTCATGCGGTCCTCCCGTTGTGGCACTGGCGACGGGGACGCTATCCACGGCGTCAGGGGTCGCGCGCGACTCCGTAGGGGAAACCACTCGCCCCGCGCGGAAGCACTCAGGTCGCTGGTCGCGGCGCCGACGCGCGCACCCGGGGAACGCGAAGGGCCAGGCGCGGCGTCTGCCGGACCTGGCCCTCGGTGGAGCGGGTGACGGGAATCGAACCCGCGCTGTCAGCTTGGGAAGCTGAAGTTCTACCATTGAACTACACCCGCGCGACCGTCTGACGAGGTGCCTCGCAGGCGGTCGTGGTGCCCCCGTCGCCGGGGACGCGCGACCAGCATAGCGGCTCCGCGCCGCCGCTCGTGCGCGCTGCGCCGCCGCTCGTGCGCGCTGCGGCGCCGTGCCCGGGCGGTGACCCGGGCACGGCGGCGCAGGCCGTCAGACCGTGACCTCGACCCGCACGGTGCTGCCCGCGGGGGCGTAGGGGACGGTCCGGCCCTCGACGGCCTCGCCGTCGACGACGAGCGTCCCGCGCGCCCCGGCGCGGCCGGAGTTCGTCACGGTGATCTCGTACCGCGCGCCGCGGGCGACGCGCGTCACGGTGAACGACGGCACGTCCGGGCCGATCTGCGGGTCGACCACGAGGCCGTCGTAGTCCGGCCGCACGCCCAGCAGGTACTGGGACACCGCGACGAAGTTCCAGGCGGCCGTGCCCGTCAGCCAGGAGTTCTTGGCCTCGCCGTGCCGCACGGCCTCCTTGCCCGCGATCATCTGCGCGTACACGTACGGCTCGAGCCGGTGCACGTCGGAGATCTCCTCGCGGTACGCGGGGGTGATCCGGCGGTAGTAGTCGAACGCCTGCTCGCCGCGGCCCACCACGGTCTCCCCGATGATGACCCACGGGTTGTTGTGGCAGAAGATGCCGCCGTTCTCCTTGTAGCCCGGGGGGTACGTGGAGACCTCGCCGAGCTCGATCTGGTAGCTCGTGTAGGCCGGGGACTGCAGGACCATGCCGTGCGGGGTGGCGAGGTGCTCGCGGACGGAGTCCAGCGCGCGCAGCGCCGGGCTCGCCTGGGCGCCGGGGGTCGTCGGGTCCGTGGACTCGACGCCGATGCCCGCCATGACGGCGAAGCCCTGCGGCTCGATCCAGATCTTGCCCTCGGGCTTGGCGTCGGTGCCGACGGGGTTCCCGTAGAAGTCGTACGCCCGCAGGAACCACTCGCCGTCCCAGCCGTGCTCGAGCACCGCGTCGCGCATCTCCGCGACCGCGGCCCGCGCGCGGGCGGCCACGTCGGTCAGGCCCCGGCGCTCCGCCAGCTCGGCGTACTCGGGGCCGATGAACACGAACATCGCCGCGATGAACACGGACTCCGCGACGCCGCCGGCCTGGTTCTCGGTGGTCTGGAACGACTCGCCGGGCTCGGTGGAGAAGCAGTTGAGGTTGAGGCAGTCGTTCCAGTCGGCGCGGCCGATCAGCGGCAGGCCGTGCGGGCCGCGGTTCTCGACGGTGAACTGGAACGAGCGGGTCAGGTGCTCGAACAGCGGCACCTCGGAGCCCGGCTCGTTGTCGAAGGGCACGGGCTCGTCGAGGATCGAGGCGTCGCCCGTCTCCTTGATGTAGGCGGCCACGCCGAGGATGAGCCACAGCGGGTCGTCGTTGAAGCCCGAGCCGATGTCGTTGTTCCCGCGCTTCGTCAGCGGCTGGTACTGGTGGTACGCCGAGCCGTCGGGGAACTGCGTCGAGGCGATGTCGATGATGCGCTGGCGGGCGCGCTCCGGGACCAGGTGCACGAAGCCGAGCAGGTCCTGGTTGGAGTCGCGGAAGCCCATGCCGCGGCCGATGCCGGTCTCGAAGTACGACGCCGAGCGCGACATGTTGAACGTGACCATGCACTGGTACTGGTTCCAGATGTTGACCATCCGGTCCAGCCTGTCGTCGGTCGACGTCACCGAGTAGGTCGAGAGCAGCTCGGTCCAGGACGTCCGCAGGGCCTCGAACGCGGCGAGGGTCTGCTCGGTGGTCGCGAACCGGGAGAGCAGGGCGTGCGCGCGCTCGCGGTTGAGCCGCTGCATCGGCAGCTCGCCCTCGCCGGCCGGCGCCCACTTCTCCTCGTGCGGGTTCTCGACGTAGCCGAGGACGTACGTCAGCGCGCGGCTCTCGCCCGGGGCGAGGGTCACGTCGACCTGGTGCGAGCCGATCGGGTACCAGCCGGAGGCCACCGAGTCGGTGGCGGCGCCGGCGCGCGGCACGGCGGCCTCGCCCAGGCCGTTCCACGGGCCGACGAACGTGTCGCGGTCGGTGTCGAAGCCGGTCGCGCGCGTGTTCACGCCGTAGACGGCGTAGTGGTCGCGGCGCTCGCGGTACTCGGTCTTGTGGTAGATCGCCGAGCCGGACGGGCCGTCGAGCTCGACCTCGACCTCGGCCAGCGACAGGTTGCGCTGGTAGTTGGTCTGGTCGTCCTGCGCGTTCCACAGGCAGAACTCGACGAACGAGAACAGGCTGACCGTCTTCTCGGCGTCCGAGGTGTTGGTCAGGGTGACGTGCTGCACCTCGGCCGTCTCGCCGAGCGGGACGAAGAAGAGCGTCTCGACCCGCAGGCCGCCGCGCTCGCCGGTGATCCGGGAGTAGCCCAGGCCGTGCCGCGCCTCGAAGTGGTCGAGGTCCGCCTTCACGGGCAGCCAGCCCGGGGTCCAGACGTCGCCGCCGTCGTTGACGTAGAAGTAGCGGCCGCCCTCGTCCGCGGGGATGTTGTTGTAGCGGTACCGGGTGAGGCGGCGCATCTTCGCGTCGCGGTAGAACGAGTAGCCGCCGCCCGTGTGCGAGAGCAGGGAGAAGAACTCCTCCGAGCCCAGGTAGTTGATCCAGGGATAGGGCGTGTGCGGCGTCGTGATGACGTACTCGCGTGCCTCGTCGTCGAAGTGGCCGTACCGCATCGTTGCGCCTCTCGGTGTCAGGTGATCATGCCGCGGGAGCGCTCCCACGGGTGTGCCGATGGTCAGCATAGCGTCCGTCGAAGCGCTTCCCGCGACCGGGGGTCCCGGACGGTGCCGGCAGGCCGTCGGGGACGCCGTCGCGGGCGCGTCCCGGGACGCGGCGGGGACCCCCGGGGAGGGTCGGTACCGTAGGCGCGTGCTGCTCTCCGACCGCGACATCACCGCCGAGCTCGACTCCGGACGGGTGGTCCTCGACCCCTACGACCCGGCCATGCTCCAGCCGTCCAGCATCGACGTGCGGCTCGACCGGTTCTTCCGGCTCTTCGACAACCACAAGTACCCCGTCATCGACCCCGCCCAGGACCAGCCCGAGCTGACCCGGCTGGTCGAGGTCGAGGGCGACGAGCCGTTCGTCCTGCATCCCGGCGAGTTCGTCCTGGGCTCGACGTTCGAGCAGGTCACGCTCCCGGACGACATCGCCGCGCGGCTCGAGGGCAAGTCGTCCCTCGGTCGGCTCGGCCTGCTCACGCACTCGACGGCGGGCTTCATCGACCCCGGGTTCTCGGGTCACGTGACGCTCGAGCTGTCCAACGTCGCGACGCTGCCGATCACCCTGTGGCCCGGCATGAAGATCGGGCAGATGTGCTTCTTCCGGCTGTCGTCGCCGGCGCTGAAGCCGTACGGCACCGGGGCGACCGGCTCCCGGTACCAGGGCCAGCGCGGCCCGACGGCGTCCCGGTCCTGGCAGAACTTCCACCGCACCCGGGTCTGACGTGGTCCTGCCCGCCCTGCCCGACGCGCCCGCCGCCACCGGCGGGGTGACCCCGCCGCCCGGCCGGCACCTGCTGGTGCTGCCCGACGGCGTCGCACCGGACGAGGTCGAGGTCCTGGCGGCCAGCCGGTTCCCCAGCGCCCGGTGGGAACGCCCGCCGCGCATCCCGTCCGGCCGCCGGGCCAGCGGCGCCGCGCGCGGCCCCGCGCCGCAGGCGACGCCCGGCGTCCTGCGGGTCGGCCGGCTCTCGACGCTGACCGGGCCGTACGCCGTCGAGCCGGAGCAGGTCGCGCGCTGGGGCCTGCCCACCGACAGCGAGGTCGCCTGGGTGGTGGACTGCCCGCGCGAGCGCGCCGAGCAGCCGCCGTTCGGCGGCGACCGCGACGGCCTGCGGCGCGCCTTCGGCACCTCGGGTCCGGTGCGCGAGGAGGGCCGGGTCGTGCAGTGGCTCGTCGCCGCCGCCCGGCGCCTCGGCGGCGCGGTGCGGGTCGAGTCCGGGATCGTGCTCGAGCCCGACATGGACGCCGCGCTCGACCTCACCGTGCTGACCGACCGGTGGGTGGAGCCGCGCACCGTGCTCGCGGCCGCCCGGCGCGTCGAGCCGCGCGCCCGCCTGGAGGGCGACCCGGTCGGCGCCCCGGACGCTGCCCCGGACGCCGCCGGGCCCGCGCTGGCCGGGGCCGCGCTGGCCGCCCGCGAGGAGGCCGGCGTGGGGATCGCCGACGTCGCGGAGCGCCGCCGCCTGCACGCGGAGGCGGACGCCTTCGACGCGCACATGCGCGCGCACCCGCCGGCGTCCGAGGCGTTCGGGGTGCAGATCGACCTCGGCGTCGACGGCATCGTGGTCGTCGAGGTCGCCGCCGAGCTCGACGTGCCGGTGGTGCTCGCCGCGCTCGACTGGGCGCAGGGCGAGGTCGTCGCGTACCGGGTGCGCTGGGAGGCGCCGGACGTCGAGCAGCTCGAGTCCGAGCGCCCGTCGCTGCCGCACCGGGTCGCCCGCGGTCGCGCCGCGCGCGTCGTCCGGGGCGTGGCGCGCGAGGTGCACGCCGAGGTGGGCGGGGAGATCGCGGACATGGCGGGGTTCCTGGTCGACCCGGGCGATCTCTGAGGTCGGGCGCGGTCGCAGCGCCGTCGGGCCCGGGTGGCAGACGCGCCGGCCGTCGGCGGCGCGTCCGCGCCCCGGGGCCCGGCGTCAGTCCTCGGGGTCGAGGCGGTCCACCGGCTCCGTCGGTGCGGCCGTGCGCCGGCTGCGGCGGCTGGGAGCGGGCGGCTCCTGGGGCTCGGGTCCGTCGCGGTCCGGGTCCACGGGCTCGAGCACGATGGTCGCGTCGGTGGCTGCCCCGGCCGCCCCCGCCCCGCCGCCGGAGACCCGGGCGGGACCCGGCGCGCCCGCGGCCGGTGCGTCGTCTCCCGGCGCCCCCGGGCGATCGGCTCCTGCGGCACCCGCGTCCGGTGCCGCCCCGGCGCCCGCCCCGGTGCCCGCCGCGGCCAGCCCCGGCGGCGGCGTGAGCTGGATCGCGGTCGTCGTCGCGCTCGGCGCGGTGACCCCGCCGCGCCGGCTCGCGGTGCGCCGCGCCGACCCCCGGGCGGGCACGATGCGCGCGACCGTCCTGCCGTCGCGGGTGAGCGCGACCTCGTGGCCGTGCTCCGCGGCGGTGACGAGCTCGGGCAGCCGCCCGGCGGCCTCGTCCACGCCGACGCCGTCGGCGGCACCCGGCGCGACGTGCGCGAGGGCGGCGGCGCGGGCGTCCCGCGCGCGGTCGCGGACCCGGGTGACGGCCTTCATGGCCTCCACGAGCAGGAACACGAGGATCGCGAACCCGAGGCAGAGGCCCCACTCGCGCGGACCGATCGGCGCGGAGTCGAACCAGGAGTTCATGAACGGCACGTACGTGAAGAACGCCTGCAGCACGATCAGCGCGCCGGTGGCGATCCACACGACCCTGTTCCCGCGCAGCACCCGCAGGGTCAGGCTGGACTCGCCGAGGAACCGGCAGTTGAACAGGTACGCGAGCTGCCCGAGAGCCAGCATCGTGACCGCCGTGGTCTGCGCGACGCCGTTCGTGGTGCCGCGGGCCCGCTCGATGGCGAACACCGCGAGCGTGGCGCCGCCGATGAGGAGCGACGCGACGACGACGTGCCGCAGGGACTCCCGGGAGATCACCGACCCGCCCGGCGCCCGCGGCGGCCGGGACATCACGCCCGCTCGGCGGGCTCGTACGCGAGCGCGAGCGACAGCGTGACGGCGGTGACGAGGTTGACCCAGAGGATCTGCACCGGCGCCAGCGGCAGGGCGAGCCCGAAGAGCACCGCGACCAGGATGACCAGCGACTGCGCGCCGTTGGTCGGGAGCAGGAACACGACGGACTTGCGGATGTTGTCGTAGATCCGCCGCCCCTCCTCGACGGCCCGCTCGATGGAGGCGAAGTTGTCGTCCGCGAGGACGATCTCCGCGGCCTCCTTGGTGGCCTCGGTGCCCTTGATGCCCATCGCGACGCCGACGTCCGCGCGGGTGAGCGCCGGGGCGTCGTTGACGCCGTCGCCGGTCATCGCCACGACCTCGCCGTGCGACTGCAGCGCCCGGACGATGCGGATCTTGTGCTCCGGGCTCGTGCGCGCGTAGACGTCGACCTCGCGGACCCGGGTGCGGAGCTGCTCCTGGGTCATGGCCTCGAGCTCGGTGCCGGTGAGGGCGTGCACGTCGCCGTCGGCGGCCACGATGCCCAGCTCGCGGGCGATGGCCGTGGCGGTGCCGACGTGGTCACCGGTGATCATCTTGACCCGGATGCCCGCGCGGTGGCAGTCGGCGATGGCCTGCACGGCCTCGGGCCGCGGCGGGTCCACGATGCCGAGCACGCCCAGGAACGTGAGACCGCCCTCGACGTCCGCCGGGTCGAGGGCGTCGGCGTCGTCTGCCGCGGGGCGCTCCGCCGCCGCCAGGGTGCGCAGCCCCTGCCCGCCGATCCGGTCGATCTCCGCCTCCCAGCGGGCACGGTCCAGGGGCTCCGGGGCGCCGCCGGCGCCGAGCTGGTGCGTGCAGCGGTCCAGCAGCCGGTCCGGCGCGCCGACGACGCGCACGCGCCGCCCGGCGCCGGGCACCTCGTCGAGCGTCGCCATGTACTTGGTGGCGGACTCGAACGGCAGCACCGCGACGCGGCGCACGTCGCCGACGTCGGCGCCCGCCTTCATGGCGAGCGCCGCGACGGCACCCTCGGTCGGCTGGCCGACGACTCGCCACTGCCCGCCGTCCTGCACGACCCGGGCGTCGTTGCACGCCGCGGCGGCCGTGACGAGCGCCCGCAGGTCGGGGTGCGCGTCGAGGGACGCCGGACGCCCGTCCAGGGTCACGCGGCCCTCGGGCGCGTAGCCCAGGCCCTCGACGGCGTAGGTCGCGACCGGGGTGACGACCGTGCGGGTGGTCATCTCGTTCTTGGTGAGCGTGCCGGTCTTGTCGGAGCAGATCGTCGTCACCGAGCCGAGCGCCTCGACCGCCGTCAGCTTGCGGGTGATCGCGTTGCGGCGGGCCATCTGCTGCACGCCGAGCGCCAGCGTCACGGTGACCAGCGCGGGCAGGCCCTCCGGGACGGCGGCGACCGCGAAGCCGATCGCGGCGGACACGAGGTCGGGCAGGTCGAAGTCGTGGATGACCCGGCCGATGACCAGCATGAACGCGGCCATCGCGAGGATGCCGAGCGACAGCGTCTTGCCGAACTTCGCCAGCTGCCGGGACAGGGGGGTGTCGAGGTGGTCGACCTCGGCGATCATCGACTGGATGCGGCCGATCTCGGTCCCGGCGCCGGTGGCGGTGACGACGCCGACGCCCGTGCCGACCGCGACGATGGTGCCGGAGTACAGCATCGAGGTGCGGTCGCCGAGGCCCGCGTCGGGCCCGACGGGGTCGACGTGCTTCGAGGCGGCGACGGACTCGCCGGTGAGGGCGGCCTCCTCCACCTGGAGGTTCGTCGCGTCGATCAGCCGGAGGTCGGCCGGGACCCGGTCGCCGGAGCGCACGCGCACGACGTCGCCCGGCACGAGGGACTCCGCGTCCACGACCTGCCACTCGCCGTCGCGCCGCGCCTGCGCGTCGAGCGACAGCATCGTGCGGATGCCGTCCAGCGCGCGCTCGGCCTGGCCCTCCTGCAGGAAGCCGACGGCGGCGTTGATGACCGCCACCGCCAGGATCACGGTGAAGTCGATCCAGTCGCCGAGGATCGCCTTGAGCACGGCGGACGCCAGCAGGATGTAGATGAGGATGTCGTCGAAGTGGCCCAGCAGCCGGCGCAGCGCGCTGGGGCGCGGCGGCGTCGGCAGGCGGTTCGGGCCGTGCTCGGCGAGCCGGCGCTCGGCCTCGGACGTGCCCAGGCCGCCGTCGCTGCTGCGCAGGGCGGACAGCACGGCCGCGGGCGGCTCGGCGTACGGACGGGGCGCGTCGGGCGCGGGTCCCGCCGGGGCGGGGGAGGGCGTCGCGGGTGCGGAGGTCGTCATGTCACCACCTGGTCGTCGGCGTCCGAGCCATCGTGGCACGCGCCCGGTGCCGGATCGAGTCCCCGGCCCCTGCCTGGGGACCACGCCCCGCGCGTCGCGCGCGCCGATCGCACGGCGTCGGCCCCCGGAGGGCGGCACGTGCGTCCCACCCGGACACCGGGTGAGGCGGCCCGGGCAGGTGTGACCTGTCGTTCACCCGTTCGGGGTGCGGGCGCCGCGCACGGCCCGGAGACTGGCGGCCCGGACCATCGACGAGGGGGCGGACATGGAGACGACCACGGACGAGCAGCAGGGCGGCGACCTCCAGGAGGCGGTGTCCTGGACGTCGGTGAGCAACCCGCGGCGCGTGCGCATCTGACGCGCGGCCGCGTCCGGCCGGGTGGACCGCCGCCCGGTTCGTCCCCCGCGGCAACCGTCAGGTGGCAGGATGCGGCACACCCGCCCGCCGGCGGACCTCCCCTGCCCGCCCGACGAGAGGCAACGCGCGCGTGGACCCGGCTCGCCTGCTGCGCCGCCGGGCGCGCGCCCAGGCCGGGCTGCTGGCGCTCGTGTGCCTCCTCGCCGGGCTGGTCACCGCGACGCTGGTCGGGACCTCCGGCTACGTCGGCATCGCCGCGCGCGACGGGCTGACCGCGTCCCTGCGGTCCGCCGACCCGGCCGCCGCCGCCGTCCGCGTGCACACCCGGCTGTCCGACGACCCGGCCGCGCAGGAGGACGCCGCCCGCGAGGTCGTGGCCGGCCACCTCGGCGACCTGCCCGTCGCGGTGCGCACCACCGCGCGCTCGCTGTCGGTCCAGGCCGCCGCGGCGGACGGGCGACCGCTCGGGTCCGTGGTCGCCGGCGCGGACGAGCGGCTCGCGGACCGCGCGGAGGTCGTGGACGGCGCGTGGCCGCCGGGCGCCGGTGGCGGCGTCCCCGCGGCCCTGAACGTCGATGCCGCCTCGGCCCTGGGCGTGGCCGTCGGCGACGAGCTGGTGCTCACCGGCGACTCGCGGTCGACCCCGCTGACCGTGCGGGTCGCGGCGCTGTGGCGACCGGCCGACCCGGCGGACCCCGCGTGGTTCGGGGACGCGGTCGACCTGGACGGCACCGACGGCTCCGTGGCCGGTCCGCTGGTCCTGGGCGAGGCCGACCTGGCCGCGGTGCCGGCGCTGGCGCTCGTGCGGTGGACGCTCGTCCCCGACCCGGACGCGCTGCGGCCGGAGCAGCTGCCGGCCCTGCGCGCGGCGCTCGCGGCGCTCGGGCCCGCGCTGCAGGAGGACGACGCGGTGAACCGCCAGGGCGTGCAGGTCGCCGGCGACCTGGACCGGACGCTCGCGGACGTGGACCGGGCGCTGACGGCGGTCCGCGGCGTGTCGACGTCCGCGGCGCTGCTCGCCGTCCTGGTGGGGCTCGTGGTGCTGGGGCAGCTCGCGCGGCTGCTGGTCGAGGTGCGAGGTCCGGAGACGGTGCTGCTCCGCTCGCGCGGTGTCACGGTGGGGCGGTCGGCGGCGTGGGCCGCGGCGGAGTCGGCGGTCGTGGTCGGCGCGGGCGCGGCGGCGGGCGCGGCCGGCGCGGTGCTCGCGCTGCGCCCGCTGGGCGCCGTCCCCCCGGCGGTGGTGGCCGGCGGGGCGGTGGGCGTGGTGGCGGTCGGTGTCGCGATGCTCACGGGGACCGCGGCCGCGCGGTCGTCGCGCGCGCTGCGGGCGGCCCGCCCGGACGCCGGCCGGCTGCGCACCGGGGCCGCGGGCGGCGCGGTGGTCGTGGCGGTCGCGGTGACCGCGCTGGCGGCCTGGCGGCTCGCGGACCTGGGGTCGCCGGTGGTGGTCGGCGCGGACGGGCGCTCCTCGGTGGACCCGCTGGCCGCGGCGGCGGTGCCGTTCGCCCTGGTGCTGGTCGCGCTCCTCGCCGCCGTGGCGCTGGCCCCGCTCGCGCGGCTCGGCGCCCGGTGGACGGCCCGGCGCCCGGGCCTGGGGCCGGTCCTGACCGCGCGGCAGGTGGTCCGGCGCCCGACCGCGCACGCCGCGTCCGCCGCGCTGGTCGCGCTGACCGTGGCGATCTCGGTGTTCGTGCCCGCCTACGTCGGCACGTCGCGGGCGCAGCGCGAGGCCGCCGCCGTGGCGTCGACCGGGGCGGACCTGCGCGTCGACCTCGGCGACCGGCGCGCGGTCGCGGACGCGTCCGACCCCGCCGACCGGGCCGTCGCCGCCGGGGTCGCGGCAGTCGCCGCGGCACCGGGGGTCACGAAGGTGGCGCCGGCGCGGGCGGATGCGGTCGCGCTCGGCGGGGTGGACGCCGACCTGGTGGCCCTGCCCGCGGCCGAGCTCGGCGCCGTGGCCCTGCCGCCGGCGGGCGTGGCGGCCGGCGACCTCGACGCCGTCGCGGTCGCGGACGGGCTCCCGGGCGTCCCGCTCCCCGCGGGCGCGAGCCGGCTGACCGCCGCCGCCGACGTCACCACCGCCGGGGGCGTAGCGCTCGACGCGGAGGTCGCTGCGTGGCTCGCCGCCGGGCCCGGCACGCTCACCCGTGTGGTCCTGACCGGGGGCTCCGCGGCCCTGCCCGGGGGCGGGGCGTGGCGCCTGGTCGCCCTGGACGTGCGCACGGCGGACGCCCGCCCCTACCGCGTGACGGTCACGACGCTGGCCGCCGACGGCACCGACCTGCTCGCCGGCGCCGCGTGGTCGGCCCGCCTGCTCGGCGAGGACGCCGTGGACCTGACCCCGGCCGGCACGGTCGTGGAGGTCGGCACCGCGGCGCTCACCGGCCGCCGCGGCGCTCCGGTGCGGCTGCTCCCGGGGGAGGCGGACGCGCGCGTGCCCGTCGTGCTCTCGGCGGCGCTCGCGGACGAGCTGGGCCTCGAGGCCGGGGACGCGACCACCGCCCGGTACGCGGCGCGGGACGTCCCGGTGGTCGTCGCGGGGACGGTCGCCGCAGTGCCCGGTGGCGGCTCGGCCCGCGCGCTCCTCGCGGACCTCGACGCCCTCGACGGCGCGCTGCTGCGCCAGGGCCCGGACGTCCCGCGCGTCGCCGAGGTGTGGGCCGCGGCGCCGGACCGTGCCGCCGCGGCGGTCGCGGTCCGGGCGGCGCTCGGGGACCGGGACCGCCCGGCCGTCGTGCGCGCCGCGGACCCGGTCCCCGAGCCGCTGTCGCGGCCGGCGCTCGTCGTGTTCTGGCTGGCCGCCGGCAGCGCCCTGGTGCTGGCCGTCGGCGGGGCGGCGGCCGCCGCGCGGGCGCTGGGCCGGGAGCGGGACGGCGAGATCGGCGTGCTCCGGGCGCTGGGCGTCAGCGCCGCCGCGCAGGGCCGGGCCCGGGTCGCGGAGCTCGCGGCGTCCACCGCGGTCGCCGCGCTGGTCGGGCTGGCGGGAGGCGCGGCGGTCGCGGTGCTCGGCGCGCGGACCCTCGTGTGCGCGACCACCGGCACGCTGGACGGCGCGGCCGTCACCGGGCCGCTGGCCGTCCAGCCCCTCGGTGCCGTGGTGCTGCTCGCCCTCACCGCCGTGGCCACCGCCGCGGTGGCGGTCGACGCGGGGCTGCGGGTCCGGGCCCGCGCGGCGTCCGCGCCGGTGCGGCAGGAGGCGCAGCAGTGAGCGCGCCGACGGCCGGGCGCCTGCTGCTGCGGCAGGCACGCGCGGAGGTCGCCACGCTCGTGGCGCTCGCGGTGACGACCCTGCTGGTGGCCGGCGTGCTCGCCGCCTGGCCGCGCGCCGTGGACCGGATGGTCGCCGACGACCTGGCGCAGCAGGTGGCCGCGCAGTCCCCGCTGGACCGGGACCTGACGCTGCCGGCGCACCCGCAGATCCTGCTCGACACCGTGCCCGGACCGGCCGAGGTGGCCGACGGCATGGCCGCGCTGCAGGCCACGGCGGACGCGCAGACCGCCGGTGCCGGCCCGGCGCTGCGCGGCCTGCTGTCCGGGGCGCGGTTCGCCGTCGAGCGCCCCGAGGTCGAGATCGAGCGCGGGGCGCGCGCGCCCGACATCGCGCAGATGTCGCTGTCCCTGCTGATCGACCCGTCGCTGCCCGACCGGGTCCGGTGGGTGGCGGGCGCGGCCCCGGCCCCCTACGACGCCGGTGCCGCGGCCGGCCGGCCCCTGGCCGACGCGGCCGCCGACCTCCCCGCCGTCGAGATCGGGCTCTCCGCCGCCGCGGCAGAGGCGCTGCGCTGGGACGTCGGGGAGACGCGGCGCTCGGTCGACCGGAGCTTCCCGGTCGACCTGCGGCTGTCCGGGACCTTCGAGGCCGTCGACCCGGACGACGGGTCGTGGCGGCACCTGCCGTCCGCGCTGGGTGCCTCGGTGGTCGACGACCCGAACGCGGGCGTCCTGGTCACCGGCGTGGGCTTCGCCGACCCCGGCGCGCTCGCGGCGCTCGTGGTGCCGAACGGCACGACCACCCGGTACTGGCACCCGCTGGACGCGTCCGGCGTCGCGGGGGCCGACCGGGAGGCGCTGATCGCCGACCTGCAGCGCGTCCGCGCGGACGAGGGCCTGCGCAGCGGGACGACGGACGTGCTGGTCGCGGGCCGGGCGCGCGAGGCCACCGTGACGTCGCTGCTCGACGTGCTGGCCGTGGGGATGTCCGGCGCCGCCGTCGGCGTGCTGTGGCTGGCCGCGGTGCTGGCGGTCGAGCGCCGCCGGTCCGCGCTCGCGCTGCTGCGCGCCCGCGGCGCGTCGGGCGCCGCGGTGCGGGGGCTCGTCGCGGCGCAGGGGCTGCTCGTGTCGCTGCCCGCGGGCGCCGCCGGGATCGCGCTCGGGGTGCTCGCCGTGCCCGGCGCCACGCGGCCCGCCGACCTGCTGCCCGCCGCGGCGGCAGTGCTCGCGCCGATGGTCCTGCTCGCGGTGGCGGCCGGGCGGGTCGCCGGACGGGCCGGACGCGCGGACCTCGGGTCGCGGCCCTGGCGGTGGCGCTGGGTCGCGGAGGTGCTGGTCGTGGTCGCCGCGGTCGTCTCGGTCGTCGTCACGGGGCAGCGCGGGCTGGGCGGCGCGACCGGGGCGACCGGCGGGGCGGACCCGCTCGTCTCCGTGCTCCCGGTGGTCCTGGGCCTCGCCGCCGCGGTGCTGGTGCTCCGCCTGTACCCGTGGCCCGTGCGCGGGCTGCTCGGTCTGGTGCGGCGGCGACCGGGCGCGGCCGGGTTCCTCGGCGCGGCGCAGGCGGCGCGGTCGCCCGCGGCCGGTCTGGTGCCCGTGGTGGCGCTCGTGCTCGGCGTGGCCACCGTCGCCCTGTCGGCGGTGACGCTGTCGACGGTCGGGGCCGGGTCGGAGCGCAGCGCCGTCCGCAGCACGGGTGCGGACGTGCGGCTCGACCTCACGGCCCGGACCGCGTCCGGCGGCGGGCTGACGCCGGAGCAGGTCGCCGCGGCCGGCGACGTCGACGGCGTGGCCGCGGTCGCCGCCGTCGGGGACGCCGGGCCGCGGACGGTGGAGATCGGCCGGACGTCCGGCACCGCGGCGGTCGTCGTCGTGGAAGCGGCCGCGCTCGCGGAGGTGCAGGCCGGCCTCCCGGGGGTCGCTGCGCTGCCGGAGGCCCTGGCGCGCGCCGGGGCCGGCGGCGCGCTCCCCGCGCTCGTCGCGGACGGTCTCGACGCCGGCGGGGACGAGGCGGTCACCGTGCTCGTGGGCGCGCGGGCCGAGCCCGTCGACCTGGACGCGGCCGGTGCCGCGCGCGAGGTGCCCGGCGTCGTCACGGGGCAGAGCTGGGTGCTCGTCGACAGCGCCGCGTGGTCCGCCCGGACCGGGACCGAGGTCGTCGTGGACCGGCTGCTGGTGCGGGTCGAGCGCGGCGCCGACCCCGCGCAGGTCGCCGCCGCGCTGACCACCGCCCTGGACGACCCGCTCACCGTCCGGACAGTCGCTGCCGCCCGCGCCGAGCTGGACCGCTCGGTGCTCGTCACCGGGACGCGGACCGCGCTCCTCGTCGTGACGGGCGTGAGCGCGCTGCTGTGCGCGGGGGTGCTGGGGCTGCTGCTGCTCACCGGGGCGCCCGCCCGCGGCCGGACGACGGCGCTGCTGCGCACGCTCGGCGCGCCCGTGTCGGTCGGGCGGGGCCTGGTCGCCGCGGAGGTCGCCGGGCCGGTCGTGGTGTCCGCCCTCGGCGGGCTGCTGGTCGCGGCGGTTCTGCCGCGCCTGGTGCTGGGCTCGGCGGACCTGCGGCTGTTCACCGGGGCGGCCGAGCGGGCGGACCTGGTGGTGGACCCGGCGACGGTCGCGGCGGTGGCCGCGGCCGGGCTGGTGGTGTGCGCGGCGGCGCTGGCGGTGGCGGTCGCGGCCGCCCGCCGGGTCGTCGCGGTCGAGGTGCTGCGGGAGGGAGCATGACGGTGACCGAGCCGGACATCCTGTGCGAGGACGTGGTGCGCATCTTCACCATGGAGGGCGTGGAGGTGCAGGCCCTCCAGGGGCTGAACCTGCGCGTCGCGGCCGGGGACCTCGTCGCGCTGGTCGGCGCGTCCGGGTCGGGCAAGTCGACGCTGCTGACCATCCTGTCCGGGCTGGACCGCCCCACGGCCGGCACCGCCCGCGTCGCGGGCGCCGACCTCACGACGATGGGCTCGCGGGCGCGACGGGCCTACCGCCGGGACGTCGTCGGGTTCGTCTGGCAGCAGACCGCGCGCAACCTGCTGCCGTACCTCACGGCCGCCGAGAACGTCGCGCTGCCGCTCGTGGTGTCCCGGACCGGGAGGCCCGCCGCGCGCACCGCCCGGGCGGAGGAGCTCCTGGACGTCATGGGCGTCGCGCACTGCCGGGACCGGCTGCCGTCGCAGATGTCCGGCGGCGAGCAGCAGCGCGTCGCCATCGCCACCGCCGTCGCGTCGTCGCCGCGGGTGCTGCTGGCCGACGAGCCGACCGGCGAGCTCGACGAGGCGACGTCCGCCGACGTGCTCGACGCGATGCGGCACGTCAACGAGACGCTCGGCGTCACGACGCTGATCGTCACGCACGACCCGCTCGTCTCCGAGCACGTGCGCCGCACCGTCGCGATCCGGGACGGGCGCACCGCCACCGAGACGCTGCGCCGCGCCGCCGTCGACGAGCACGGCCGGGACGTGCTGCTGGCCGAGGAGTTCGCCGTCATCGACCGGGTCGGCCGGCTGCAGCTGCCGCGGGAGTTCGTCGAGCGGCTGGACCTGCGCGACCGCGTCCGCCTGGGTCTCGAGCCGGACCACGTGCGCGTCTGGCCGCACGGCGCCGGGCCGCACGACTCGCCCCCGCACGACTCGCGCGGCCCCGCCGCGGACGCCGCCGCCGAGGAGGACCGCCCGTGACCGCCACCCTGCGCGCGACCGCCCTGACCCGCACCTACGGCTCCGGCGACACCGCCGTGCACGCCCTGCGCGGCGTGGACCTGGTGGTCGAGCCCGGCGAGCTGCTGGTCGTCCGGGGCCGGTCCGGCTCCGGGAAGTCGACCCTGCTGCACGCGCTCGGCGGCCTGGAGCGCCCGACCTCCGGCCAGGTGCACCTCGGCGACGCCGAGCTCACGGCGCTGCCGAAGGACGCCCTGCTGCGGCTGCGCCGGGAGCGGATCGCGTACGTCTTCCAGTCGTTCGGGCTGATCCCCGTGCTGTCCGCGGCGGAGAACGTCGAGGTGCCGCTGCGCCTGCTGCGTACGGACCCGGTCGAGCGGGACGAGCGGGTGGCGGCGGCGCTCGCGGCCGTCGGGCTCGGCCGGCACACCCACCAGCGGCCGGGCGAGCTGTCCGGCGGGCAGCAGCAGCGCGTCGCGATCGCCCGGGCGCTGGTGGCGCGGCCGTCGGTGCTGCTGGCCGACGAGCCGACCGGGCAGCTGGACAGCGAGAACGCCACGGCGATGCTGGAGCTGCTGTCGGGTCTGGTGCACGAGAGCGGGGTGGCCGCGGTGGTCACCACGCACGACCCCCTGATCGCGGAGCGGGCGGACCGGGTGGTGGAGCTGCGGTCGGGCGCGCTCGTGGCCTGAGCGGCGCCGTCGCGAGGTCAGCGGTCGCGCAGCCGGGACAGGACCGCCCGGGCGTCGTCGAGCGCGGTGTCGTCCCGGATCCCGGTGACCGCGTTGTAGTACATCCCGTCCCCGACGAGCTGCACGACGTGGGCGAGCGCCGGGTCGCCGAGCTCGGCGACCAGCGCGTCGTACCAGGCGGCCCGGAGCTCGTCGAGGACGGCCGTCGCGTCGTCGCCGGACTCCTCGGTGAGGCGGACGGCGGCGACGAGCGCCCGGTCCAGCGGCCCGCCGGAGGACATCGAGCCGCGCAGGTAGAACTCCGCCGCGCCCTCCGGGGCGGAGCGCATGGCGGCGACGTCGGCCGCCCCGAGCGCGGCGAGGCGCTCGCGCTGCCCCCGGGCCAGGGCCGCCTTGCTGGGGAAGTGGTAGAGCAGCCCGCCCTTGGAGACCTCGGCGGCGGCGGCGACGGCGTCCAGCGTCGCTGCGCGCGGCCCGTGCGCGATGAGCAGGCCCTCGAACGCGTCGAGCAGCCGGTCCCGGGTGGCGGTCACGGGAATGACCGTAGCGGCCTCGACGCTATACCGTCCAGACGGTACAGTCACCACCGATCCCCATCCCGACGAACGAGGTCCGCGTCATGTCCGCCCCGGTCACCACCGGTCACACCCGCCCCGCCACCACGCTCGCGCTGCAGCACCGCGGCCGGCCCGTCCGGCCCTGGGCGGTGCTCGCCGTGCTGATGCTGCCCGTGCTGCTGATCTCGGTGGACAACACGGTGCTGTCGTTCGCGCTGCCGTCGATCACGGCCGCGCTCGGGGCGTCCGGCTCGGAGCTGCTGTGGATCGTCGACGCGTACCCGCTGATGCTCGCGGGCCTCCTGGTCCCGATGGGCAGCCTCGGCGACCGCGTCGGCCGGCGCCGGCTGCTGCTGGTCGGCGCGACCGGGTTCGCGGCCGTCTCGCTGCTCGCCGCCTGGGCCACCAGCCCGGCGCAGCTCATCGGCGCCCGCGCGCTGCTCGGCATCTTCGGGGCGACGCTCATGCCGTCCACGCTGTCGCTGATCCGGAACGTGTTCCTCGACCGCGCGCAGCGGCGGCTCGCCATCGCGATCTGGGCGTCCGGGTTCGCGGGCGGCGCGGCCCTCGGCCCGATCGTCGGCGGGGCGCTGCTCACGCACTTCTGGTGGGGCTCGGTGTTCCTGCTGAACGTGCCGGTCCTGCTCGTGCTGCTGCCGCTCGCGCTGGCGCTCGTCCCGGAGTCGAAGGACCCCGCGCCCGGGCCGGTCGACCCGTGGAGCATCGTGCTGTCGCTGGCCACGATGCTGCCGCTCGTCTACGCGATCATCGCCGTCGGGGAGCACGGGGTCACGCCCGCGACCGCTGCCGGCGTGCTGCTGGGCCTCGGTGCCGGCTGGGCGTTCGTCCGGCGGCAGCGCCGGCTGGCCTCGCCGATGCTCGACGTGCGGCTGTTCGCCCGGCCGACGTTCTCCGGCGCGGTGTCCGCGAACCTGCTGTCGGTGCTCGGGTTCTCGGGGCTGCTGGTCGTGGTGTCGCAGTTCCTCCAGCTCGCGGCGGGCCTGAGCCCGATGGACGCCGGCCTGGTGCTGGTCCCGGGGCTCGCGGCGTCCGTGCTGGCGGGGCTGCTGGCCGTGCGGCTGGTCCGGCACGTCCGGCCGGGCGTGCTGATCGGGTCGTCGTTCCTGCTGGCCGCCGTCGGGTACGGGGTGCTCACGCTGGTCGGCGACGTGCCGACGCCCGTCACGGTCGCGGTGACGTTCGTGATCATGGGCCTCGGCGTCGGGCTGGCCGAGACGCTGACGAACGACCAGATCACCACGGCCGTCCCGCCGGAGAAGGCCGGCGCCGCGTCGGCGATCTCCGAGACCGCGTACGAGCTCGGCACCACGCTCGGCGTCGCGCTGCTGGGCTCGGTGCTGAACGCGACCTACCGGGCGCGGGTCGTCGTGCCGGACGGCCTCACCGCCGACCAGGCGCACGCCGCGGGGGAGACCCTGGGCGGCGCGGTGCAGGCCGCGGACGGCCTCGGGGCGGACGTGGCGGACGCGCTGCTCGAGTCGGCGCGGCTGGCGTTCGACGCGGGGACGCAGCACGCCGCGGCGGTCGGCGCGGTGGTCGCGGTCGCCGCCGCGGCGGTCTCCTTCGTCACCCTCCGCCGCGCCACGGCCTGACGCGCCCGGGCGCCCGCGCCCCGGACGGGCACCGCGCGCGGCCCGCCTGCTCCGCCGCGCCGAGTGGAGAGTTCTGCCGGACACGCCCGGCGTGTCGTGGCGGAAACCTCCACTCAGCGGCGTGGCCACGTCCTGACGGGGCTCTCCGCCCGGGCGGGCGGGCGGGCGGGGGCCGGGGTCAGGACGACGACGAGGCGCGGACGCGGTCCAGGAGGAGCAGGGCGATGTCCGTGACCTCCGGGACGCCCACCGCCGCGCGGTCGACGTCCGGGCCCGCCGCGCCGGCCGTCGCCGCCACCCCGTCCGTCAGCATCACCGTGCAGTAGGGGCACGCCGTCGCGACGACCCCCGCGCCGGTGGCCACGGCCTCCTCGGCGCGCGCCGTGCCGATCCGGGTGCCGATCGACTCCTCCAGCCACATCCGCGCCCCGCCGGCGCCGCAGCAGAACGACCGCTCGCGCGTCCGGGGCATCTCGACGGCCTCGACGCCGGGCAGGGCGGCGAGGAGCTCGCGCGGGGGCTCGTAGACCTCGTTGTGCCGGCCGAGGTAGCAGGGGTCGTGGTAGGTCACGCGCTGCTCGGGGCCCTCCGGCGCGACCGGGGTCAGCCGCCCCTCGGCGACCAGCCGGTTGAGCAGCTCGGTGTGGTGCACGACGTCGTACCGGCCGCCGAGCTGCGGGTACTCGCGGGACAGCGTGTTGAAGCAGTGCGCGCAGGTCACGACGACGGCGCGGGCCTCCGCAGCGGCCAGGGTCCCGACGTTCGCCGAGGCGAGCATCTGGTAGAGCACCTCGTTGCCCGCGCGCCGGGCGGGGTCGCCGGTGCAGCCCTCGCCGTCGCCGAGCACCGCGAACGAGACCCCGGCGGTGTGCAGCAGCTCCGCCACGGCCCGCGTCGTCCGCTTCGCCTTCTCCTCGTACGCACCGGCGCAGCCGACCCAGAACAGGTAGTCGACCTCGGCCGCGGACGCGACGTCCGCGCCGACCACCGGGACGTCGAACGGCAGCCCCTTCGCCCAGTCGAGCCGCTGCCGGGCGGGCAGGCCCCACGGGTTGCCGCGGCGCTCGAGCTTGGTGAAGGTGCCGCCGAGCTCGGCGGGGAACGCCGACTCCATGAGCGTCTGGTAGCGCCGGATGTCGACGATCGTGTCGACGTGCTCGATGTCGACCGGGCACTGCTGCACGCACGCCCCGCAGGTGGTGCACGCCCACAGCGCGTCCGCGTCGATGACGCCGGAGGCGACGAGGTCGACGTCCACGTGCCCGTCCTCGACCGGCGACCCGGCGCGCGCGGCCCGCAGGTACGGGGCGGTCGCGGCGGCGTGGTCCCGCAGCGCGAGCGTGACGAGCTTGGGGGACAGCGGCTTGCCGGTCGCCCAGGCCGGGCACTGCTCCTGGCACCGGCCGCACTCGGTGCAGGTGGTGACGTCGAGCAGCTGCTTCCAGGTGAGGTCCTCGACGGCCTTCACGCCGAGCCGGGCGTCCTCCGGCAGGTCCTCCAGCGCGGCGACGTCGAGCTCCCGCTCGCCGACCCGGACCGGCTCCAGCGGGCCGAGCGCGACCTCGCCGGCGGCCGACCGCCGCGCGTAGACGTTCACCACCGCGAGGAACCGGTGCCAGGCGACGCCCATGGTCGGCTGCAGCCCGACGACGACGAACCACGCCATCGACACGAGGATCTTCACGGTCGCGCACAGCACGACCGCGGACTCGACGGCCCCGGTGGACGCCCCGGACCACAGGTCGCCGATCCACGCCGTCGTCGGGAACAGCCAGGTCGACGCGGACCCGGCGCGCGCGGCGAGCTCGTGCTCCAGCCCGCGCAGCAGCAGCACCGCCAGCACGACCAGCAGCACGGTGGCCTCGACCACGACGGCCTGCCCGGTGTGCGAGCCGAAGAACCGCGACCGGCGGGCGGGCTCGGTCTGCGCCGGGCCGCTGCCGTCGCCGGCACCCGCGCCCGCCGCCGCGATCGCCCGCGCGGGGGTCGGCGGCACGTCACGGGGCGTCGTGCGCACCCGGACGGCGATCAGCGCGAGGATCCCCGCGAGCGACAGCCACGCGATGCCCTCGGTCAGCCAGGCCCACGGCGCGGACGACCCGAGCAGCGGCAGCGCGAACTCCGGCCGCACCACCTGCGCGTACCCGCTCACCAGGGTGAAGAACAGGACGGGGAACGAGACCATCACGGTCCAGTGCGCGACCCGGACGACGGGCTTGTGCTGGAACCGGCCGTGGCCGATCAGCTCGCGCACCACCAGCCAGGTCCGCCGCCCGACGGGCCGCAGCCGTCCCGGCGCCGCGCGCCCGACGCGGATGGTCCGCGTCAGCCGGGCCGCCCCCCGCGCGAACACCCCGACCCCGACGACGGTGGCCGCGAGCACCACGACGAGGCAGGTCACCCGGAGCGCGTCCACCCGCTCACGCTAGTGGCGGGTGCCGGGTGTCCACGAACTCGCGGACGAACCGGCCGGAAGAGCCCCGGTTCCGGACACCCGGCGTCCGTGACCCGGGAGTGTGGCGTCGTCCACACCCGGGGTGGTGCCTGGCGAGCGCTTGATACAGTGCTGGCAATCCCTCGACCTCGGTCGGCGTCCGCGCCCTTGCGCGCTCGGCGTCGCCGTGCGTCCCTGTACCTGCCCGTCGACAACACCACACGACCGCCGCCCGCCGCCCGCCGTCCCGCCTCGAGCGGTCGCGGGCCCGGACCCGGCGCACCGACCGACCGACCACCCGCCCACGACAGGACGGAGCGGACGTGCTGCAGCTCCTCGCGGTGCACCTCCTGGCTGCCCTGGTCGCGCCTGCGCTCGTCGCGTGGATCGGCCGGAAGGCGTTCTGGGTGCTCGCGCTGGCGCCGGCGTCCGCGACGGTGTGGGCCCTCTCGCTCACCGGCCGCGTGATGGACGGCGACGGGCCGACGCAGACCGTCGAGTGGATCCCCGGGCTCGGGCTCGACCTCTCCTTCCGGCTCGACACGCTGTCCTGGCTGATGACCCTGCTCGTCGGCGGCGTCGGCGCGGTCGTGCTGGTCTACTGCTCGGCGTACTTCAAGGCGCACGCGAGCGGGCTCGGCCGGTTCAGCGGCGTGCTGGTCGCGTTCGCCGGGGCGATGCTCGGCCTGGTCACCGCCGACGACACCCTGCTGCTGTTCGTGTTCTGGGAGCTGACCACGGTCTTCTCCTACCTGCTCATCGGGCACTACCACGAGCGCAAGGCCAGCCGCCGGGCGGCGATGCAGGCGATCGTCGTCACGACGGCCGGCGGCCTGACGATGCTGGTCGGGGTGATCCTGCTCGGCGAGGCCGCGGGCACGTACCGGCTGTCGGAGACGCTCGCGGACCCGCCGCACGGCGGCATGGTCACCGCGGCCGTGGTCTGCCTGCTGGTCGGCGCGGCCTCCAAGTCCGCGCTGATCCCGCTGCACTTCTGGCTCCCCGCGGCGATGGCCGCGCCGACCCCGGTCAGCGCGTACCTGCACGCCGCCGCGATGGTGAAGGCCGGCGTCTACCTGGTCGCGCGGTTCGCCCCGGCGTACTCGGAGCTCCCCGCCTGGCGGACGATCGTCGTCGTGCTCGGCTGCGGCACGCTGCTGCTCGGCGGCTACCGGGCGCTGCGGCAGCACGACCTCAAGCTCGTCCTCGCGTTCGGCACGGTGAGCCAGCTCGGGCTGATCATCCTGCTCGTCGGGTACGGCACGAAGGCGACCGCGCTCGCGGGCCTCGCGCTGATCGGCGCGCACGCGATGTTCAAGGCCGCCCTGTTCCTCGTGGTCGGCGTGGTGGACGCCGCGACCGGCACCCGCGACCTGCGCCGGCTGTCCGGCGTCGGCCGCGCGCTGCCCCTGACCGCCGCCGCGGGCGGGCTCGCGACGCTGTCGATGATCGGCGCGCCGCCGTTCGCCGGGTACGTCGCCAAGGAGGCCGCGCTGGAGGCGCTGGGCCACGACGGCGACCCGCTCGGCGTCGTCGTCCTGGTCGCGGTCGCGGTCGGCTCGGCGCTCACCGTGGCGTACGGCCTGCGGCTGTGGTGGGGCGCGTTCGCCAGCAAGCCGGTGCTGTCGCCCGCGGCCGTGCGCGCCCTCGCTGCCGCCCGCGACGCCAAGGACCCGTCGCGGGACGTCAAGGAGCCGGTCGACCACTCCGCGCACCCCGACGACGAGCGCGCCGTGCCGGCCCCGGTCGGGCGCCCGTCGCTCGTGCTCGTCTGGCCCGCGATGCTGCTCGCCGTGCTCGGCCTGGCCGTGGCGCTGCTGCCGGGTCTCGGCGAGGAGCTGCTCGCCCCGCAGGCTGACGCGTACCCGGCCGGCGAGCCCGGCCACCTGCTGCTCTGGGGCGGCTTCACCCCGACGCTGGCGATCACCGCCGTCGTGCTGCTCACCGGCGTGCTGCTGTTCGTCGCCCGCGGCCCCGTCGAGCTCGCGCAGGCCGCGGTGCCGCACGTGCCCGAGGCGGACCGGCTGTACCGCCGCTTCATGCGCCGGCTCGACGACGTGGCCGCCGACGTCACCGCGTTCACCCAGCGCGGATCTCTGCCGGTGTACCTCGGCGGGATCCTGGTGGTGTTCGTCGTCACCGTCGGCGTCCCGCTGGTCGCCTGGAACGGGATGCCGGCCGAGACCCGCGTCTGGGACCGCCCGGCGCAGGCCGTGGTCGGGGCGTTCGTCGTGGTCGCCGCCGTCCTGGTCGCCCGCGCCCGCCGCCGGCTGAAGGCGGTCATCCTGCTCGGCGTCTCCGGCTACGGCGTCGCGGCCCTGTTCCTGCTGCACGGCGCCCCGGACCTCGCGCTGACGCAGGTGCTGGTCGAGACCGTCACCCTCGTGGTGTTCGTGCTGGTGATGCGGCGCCTGCCCCCGTACTTCTCCGACCGGCCGCTGGTCGGGTCCCGGTGGGTGCGCCTCGGCATCGGCCTGGCGTTCGGCCTCACCGTCGGCGGGCTGGCGCTCGTGGTGCCCGGCGCGCGGGTGCACGCGCCGGTCTCCGTGGACTTCGCGGAGGAGGCGTACTCCTACGGCGGCGGCAAGAACATCGTCAACGTGACGCTGGTGGACATCCGCGCCTGGGACACGATGGGCGAGATCTCCGTGCTGCTGGTGGCCGCGACCGGGGTCGCCTCGCTCGTGTTCCTCCGCAGGCGGTCCGGGGCGATCTTCCGCGCCGGCGACGCCCCCGAGTCCCGGCAGGTGTGGGGCGGCGGCGAGGACCCGATGGCCGCGGTGCGCCGGCCGGTCGCCGAGCGGCCGTCCTACCGGTCCCGCGAGTGGCTGCGCGCCGGACGGACCCTGGCGCCGCGCCGCCGGTCCGTGGTGTTCGAGGTCGTGGTCCGGCTGCTGTTCCACACGATGATCGTGTACTCGCTGTTCTTGCTGTTCTCCGGGCACAACGCCCCCGGCGGTGGGTTCGCGGCGGGCCTGGTCACCGGCATCGCGCTGATCGTGCGGTACCTGGCCGGCGGCCGGTACGAGCTCGGCGAGGCGGCCCCCGTGCAGCCCGGTCTGCTGCTGGGCAGCGGCCTGTTCCTGTCGGCGGGCGTGGGCCTCGGCGCGCTGATCTTCGGCGGCTCCGTGCTGCAGTCCTGGATCATCGACATCGCGATCCCCTTCATTGGCCCGACGAAGGTCGTGACGTCGTTGTTCTTCGACGTCGGCGTATACCTCGTGGTCGTCGGCCTCGTGCTCGACATCCTGCGCAGCCTCGGGGCGGAGATCGACCGGCAGGCGGAGGCCGACGGGGAGCAGGACGTGCACGGCGCAGTCGGCGGGGACGCCGAGCCGGGCGAGCAGGTCACGGTCGACGCCGCCGCGGTCGGCCTGCTCGCGGACCCGCCCGGACCGGGAGGCGCCCGATGATCGACATGAGCCCGAACCTCGTCCTGGTGGGCGTGATCGTCGTCCTGGTGACCGCCGGGGTGTACCTGCTGCTCGAGCGCAGCCTGTCCCGCGTGCTGATCGGCGTCATCCTCATCGGCAACGGCGTGAACCTGCTGTTCCTCGTCGCCGGGGGCGCCGCGGGCCGTCCGCCGATCATCGGCCTGGAGCCCGAGGGCCGGATGAGCGACCCGCTGCCGCAGGCGATGGTGCTGACCGCCATCGTCATCACCCTCGGCATGACCGCGTTCCTGCTCGCGATGGCCTACCGGTCCTGGCAGCTGCACCGGCACGACGAGGTGCAGGACGACGTCGAGGACCGCCGCATCGCCCGGCTCGCCGCCCGCGACGAGCGCGCGTTCGAGGACGACGACACCGAGGACACCACGACCTCGCTCGACGAGGAGGCCGCGGAGACCCGCGACGAGACCGACGAGGGCGGCCCCGTCCCCGAACCCGCGACCACCGCAGCCGGCACGACGACCGAGGACGGGGAGGGCCGGTGACCGAGTACTCCTGGCTCGTCCCGCTGCCGGTCGTCGTCCCGCTGTTCGGCGCCGGCCTCGCGCTCGCGCTGTACCGGCGCCCCCGGGTGCAGCGGATCATCAGCGTCGTCGCGCTCAGCATCGTGCTGGCCGTCGCCGCCACGCTGCTGGTGCTGGCGGACGACGGGCCGCTCGTCGTCGACGTCGGCGGCTGGGCGGCGCCCGTGGGCATCGACCTCGTGGCGGACCGGCTCTCGGCGCTCATGCTCACCGTGTCCGCCGCGGTCACGCTCTGCGTCCAGCTGTACTCGCTGGCCCAGGGCGAGGCCGACGGCGACGAGGCCGCGCCCGTTTCGATCTACCACCCGACCTACCTGATCCTGGCGGCCGGCGTCGCGAACGCGTTCCTGTCCGGGGACCTGTTCAACATCTACGTCGGCTTCGAGATCCTGCTGGCCGCCTCGTACGTGCTGCTGACCCTGGGCGGGACCGGCGAGCGGATCCGCGCGGGCAGCATCTACGTCGTCGTCGCGCTGCTGTCGTCGCTGCTGTTCCTCGTGGCGATCGCCCTGACCTACGCGGCGACCGGCACAGTCAACCTCGCCCAGCTCGCCGAGCGGCTGCCGGAGATCGACCCCGACGTCCGGCTCCTGCTCCAGGTGATGCTGCTGCTGGCGTTCGCGATCAAGGCGGCGGTGTTCCCGCTGTCCGCGTGGCTGCCGGACTCCTACCCGACGGCGCCCGCGCCGGTGACGGCGGTGTTCGCCGGCCTGCTCACCAAGGTCGGCGTGTACGCGATCATCCGGACCCAGTCGCTGCTGTTCCCCGAGGGGCGCATGGACGACGTCCTCATGTGGGCGGCGCTGGCGACGATGGTGGTCGGCATCCTCGGCGCGGTCGCGCAGGACGACATCAAGCGTCTGCTGTCGTTCACGCTGGTCAGCCACATCGGCTACATGATCTTCGGCATCGCCCTGGCCTCGGAGACCGGCTGGGCCGCCGCGATCTACTACGTCGCGCACCACATCACCGTGCAGACCGGCCTGTTCCTGGTCGCGGGGCTGATCGAACGCCGGGGCGGCAGCACGTCGCTGGAGTCCCTGGGCGGCCTGGCGAAGATCGCCCCGCTGCTGGCCGTGCTCTTCTTCATCCCGGCGATGAACCTCGCGGGCATCCCGCCGCTGTCCGGGTTCCTCGGCAAGGTCGGCCTCATGCAGGCGGGCGTGCAGGACGGGACGCCGCTCGCGCTGACGCTGGTGGTCGGCGGCGTGCTGACGTCGCTGCTCACGCTCTACGCGCTGATCAAGGCGTGGAACAAGGCGTTCTGGCAGACCCCGCCGGAGCCGCTGCCCGACACGAAGCTGCCCGTCGGCATGGTCGGCTCCGCCGCGGCGCTGGTCGTGCTCGGCCTCGCGCTGACCGTCGGCGCCGGCCCGCTGTACGGGTACGCGGAGCGCGCCGCCGCCGCGCTGCAGGACCGGTCGGTGTACGTCCAGGCCGTGCTGCCGGAGGGCGGCCGGGGCGAGGGCGAGTCCGCCGACGTCGCCCGGGCGGAGGCGGACGGATGAGCCTGCACCCGCGCCGGCGGCGGCTCGCCGCGCAGTGGCCCACGATGGCCTGGCTGGTCGTCGTGTGGGTGCTGCTGTGGGGCGACCTGTCGCCCGGCAACATCCTGGCCGGGGCGGTCGTCGCGGTGGCCGTGACGGGCCTGCTGCGCATGACGCCGATCGACTTCCACGGCACGGTGCACCCCTGGGGCCTGGTCGTGCTCGTGACCCGGTTCGCCTGGGACCTCGTGCGCGCGTCGATCGAGGTGTCCTGGGTCGCCCTGCGGCCCCGGCACACCCCGCACGGCGCCGTGATCGGCGTCCAGCTGCGGAACCACTCCGACCTGTACCTCACGATGACCGCCGAGCTCTGCTCGCTCGTCCCCGGGTCGCTGGTGGTCGAGGCGCACCGGCTCACCGGCGTGCTGTACCTGCACGTGCTGGACGTCGAGCAGTCCGGCGGCGTCGAGGCCGCGCGGCAGGCCGTCCTCGACCAGGAGGAGCGCGTGCTGCGGGCGTTCGCCTCCGACGAGGAGCTCCGCGAGGCCGGGCTCGAGCCGCACCCCCGCCGCACCGGCCGCCGGGAGGTCGCCGCATGACCGTCGTCGTCCTCCTGTGCGGGGTGCTGCTCGCGATCGGCGGCGCGCTCGCGCTGATCCGCGCCGAGCGCGGCCCGTCCATGCTCGACCGCACCGTGGCCCTGGACATCGTCGTGACCGTGCTGGTCGCCGCCGTGGCCCTGTACGCCTCGGTGGACCGGCGCACCGACGTCGTGCCGATCCTCGTGGTGCTGTCCCTGGTCGGCTTCGTGGGGTCGGTGACGATCTCGCGGTTCGCCTCCGTCGAGCCGGCGGGCGAGGGGCGTGTGCGGTCCCGCGAGGAGATCGCCCAGGAGGAGGCCGAGCGCATCCGGGCCGAGGAGGAGGCCGAGACGCAGCGCCGGGCCCGCCGGGCGCGCGAGGCCGAGGCGGTCGCCGTCGAGGGCCCGCAGCCCGCGGAGGACCGGCACCAGGCCCGGGCGGAGGCCGAGGCGCGCGCCGCGGGATCGGCCGCGCCGGCGCCCGCGCGCCCCGCCGAGGATCCCGGCGCCGACGGCCGCGGCCACCACGGCTCGGAGCCCGGCACCCGGCGCTCGGACGTCGAGGACGAGGAGGGGACCCGATGACCTGGGACGCCGTCGCGGACGTCGCCGCCGCGGTCTGCTTCGTCGGCGGGGCGCTGCTCGCCCTGGCCGCCGGCGTGGGCGTGCTGCGGTTCCCCGACCTGCTGTCCCGGATGCACGCGGGCACGAAGCCCCAGGTGCTCGGGCTGGTCCTCGTGCTGATCGGGCTGTCGCTGCGCCTGCGGTCCGGCGGCGCGGTGTGGGCGCTCGTGCTGGTCGCGCTGTTCCAGATGCTCACGGCGCCGGTCGCCGCGCACCTGGTCGGGCGCGCCGGCTACCGCACCGGGAAGGTCCGGCAGGACCTGCTGGTGGTGGACGAGCTCACCGAGGCCCAGGACCGGGCGCGGGCCGCGGACGGCGACGACGAGGAGCCGGCCGGGCGGACCTGACGCCCGGCGGCCTCGCGCCGGGCGTCAGCGCCGGAACAGCGCCGCCCAGAGGAAGTCCTCGCCGAACGTCGCCGGGTCGCCGGACCGCATCCGGCGCAGCTCCACCTCGTCCAGCCAGCCGAAGGCGCGCCGCAGGTCGTCCGCCCCGTAGGCCAGGCCGCCGCCCAGGCTGCCCTCCCGGTAGAGGTCGGCGTCGTCCGCCTCGCTGCCGCCGCGCCCGTCGTGCCCCGTCGCGAAGCACGCCAGCCCGAACCTCCCGCCGGGGCGGACCGTCCGCTCGAGCAGGGCGCGGTACGAGAGCCGGCGGTGCGGCGGCAGGTGGTGGAAGCAGCCGGAGTCGTAGACCAGGTCGTACTGCTCGGCCGGCGGCTGCCAGGCGAAGATGTCCGCCCGCGCGAACCGGACCTCGACCCCCGCCTCGTCGGCCCGCTCCCGGCCCCAGTCCAGCGCCGCCTGCGACAGGTCGAGCGCGTCGACGGTGCAGCCCTGCTGCGCCAGCCAGACGGCGTTGCGGCCCGGGCCGCAGCCGAGCTCGAGCACCCGGGTGCCCGGCCCGAGCGGCAGCCGGCCGTCCGCGTTCCAGGCCACGAGGCTCTCGTCCGGGGCCCAGCGGAAGAACGGCACGCCGCGGCCGCGGTCGGCGTAGAACCGGTCCCAGAAGTCGGCTCCGCCGCGGTCGGACCACCGGTCCGCCTGCTCCGCGAACAGGGTGTCCATGAGGGCGAGGACGTCGTCGACGGTGTGGACGGACCGGGGCGTGGACATGACGGCTGACCTGCGCATTCATCGGCGAGCGGGACGCTCGAGCCTAGCGGCGCAGGGGGTCGCCGGCGGGGGACCTCCGGGCCTGGTCAGGCCTGGTCAGGCCCGGTCAGGCGTGCGGCAGGCGCCGGTTCCTGTCCACCCGCTGCACGAACTTCTTGGTCCCGCGGGTGGCGAACACCCGGGCCAGCGCGACCGCGCCGGCGGTGATCGCGGACGCCGCGACGACCTCGCCGAGCCGGATGTCGTCGGCGTCGTCCTCGGGCTTCGGGGGCTTGTGGCCGACGGCGGCCTTCCACGCGGCGTCCACGGCCTTGCCGGCCAGCCAGGCGACCGCGCCGGCGACCACCAGGCCGGTGATCTTCGCGAGCGTGGACTGGGTCTCCTCGTCGGCCACGGGTCCTCCTGGTTCGCCGCTGCGCCCCGGCGGGCGCCGGCGTGCTCGACCCACGCTAGCGCCGCCGGTGCCGCGCCGCAGGTCACCGCGTCCGGGGCATCCCGCGGGCGCGGGGCATCCTGCGTGCGCCCGGGGCAGATCCCGTGCCGCCCCGGGTGCTCGCGCGGTGCCCCCTCGCCGGGCCGCCGGGTCGCCGGGTCGCCGGGCCGCCGGGCCCGCGGGCCCCCGCGGTGTAGGGTCGGGCTCGAACGACAGGGGAGCGTCCCGGACCGTCGCCGCGAGGCGGCGCCCGACCGACGCTGAGAGTGCGGACGGACCGCAGACCCTCGCACCTGATCCGGTTAGCACCGGCGTAGGGAGTCGGGATCTCAGTCGCCTCGTGTCGTCGGCACCCTGTGCGGGCGTCCGGCGGCGCGCGGCGACCCCCTCGGTTGCACATCGAGGAGGAACCACCATGGCGCGCACGCGCGCACGCCGGAGCACCCGGCACCTCGCCCCCGCGGCCCTCGCGGCCGCGGCGGCACTGGCCCTGACCGCCTGCTCCGCGACGGGGGGACCGTCGGGGTCTCCCTCGGCGGACGCCTCCGGCGGGGGCACGGTCACGCTGGTCACGCACGACTCGTTCCACCTGAGCGACGGGCTGATCGAGCAGTTCGAGGCCGACACGGGCCTCACGGTCACGCAGGTCGCGCCCGGTGACGGCGGGGCGCTGGTCAACCAGCTGATCCTCACCAAGGACGCCCCGCTCGGCGACGTCGTCTACGGCATCGACAACACGTTCGCGTCCCGCGCGATCGACGAGGGCGTGCTGGAGCCGTACACCTCGCAGGCGCCGGCGGCGCAGGACGCGGCGCAGTACGCGCCGGACGCCTCGGACTCGCTCACCGCGGTCGACCTGGGCGACGTCTGCCTCAACGTGGACCACGCGTGGTTCGCGGAGCAGGGCGTGCCGGAGCCGGCCACGCTCGAGGACCTGACGAAGCCCGAGTACCGGGACCTCACCGTGGTCACCAACGCGGCGACGTCGAGCCCGGGCCTGGCGTTCCTGCTGGCGACGATCGGGGCGTTCGGCGAGGACGGCTGGCAGCAGTACTGGACCGACCTGCAGGCGAACGGCCTCAAGGTCGCCGAGGGCTGGTCGGACGCGTACTACACGGACTTCTCCGGCGGCGGCGCCGGCGGTCCGCGGCCGATCGCGCTGTCCTACGCGTCCTCCCCGCCGGAGACGGTCCCGGAGGGCGGCGACGCGCCGACCACCGGCGCGCTGCTCGACACCTGCTTCCGGCAGGTCGAGTACGCGGGCGTGCTGGCGGGGGCGCAGAACCCCGAGGGCGCGCGTCAGCTGGTGGACTTCCTGCTGTCCGACGCGGTCCAGGCCGACATCCCGGGCTCGATGTACATGTACCCGGTGAGCAGCGCGGTCGACCTGCCGGCGGAGTGGGCGCAGTGGGCCCCGCTGTCGGACCAGCCGTACGAGGTGCCGCTGGACGACATCGCCGCGAACCGGGACACCTGGGTCCGCGAGTGGACCGACCTGGTGACCGGCTGACGCGGTGAGCACGACGACGCGGACGTCCCCGACCGGCTCCGGCCGGCCGGGGACGTCGGCGCGCCCGGGCACCGGACCGGCACCGCTCACGGCCCCCGCGCCCGGCTGGGCCGTCGTGCGGTGGGCCGCGTGGACGCTCGCGGCGGCGGTGCCGCTGGTGTTCCTCGGGGTGTTCTTCGCCTGGCCCGTGCTGACGCTGGTGGGCCGCGGGTTCGTCGCGGACGGGGCGCTGGACCTGTCCGGGTTCGCCGAGGTGTTCGCCCGCCCGCGCACCTGGCGGATCGTCGGGCTGACGCTCGCGCAGGGGGCGATCGGCACGGTGCTGTCCGTGCTGCTCGGGGTCCCCGGCGCGTACGTGCTGTACCGGTGCCGGTTCCCCGGGCGCGGGGCGCTGCGCGCGTTCGTCACCGTGCCGTTCGTGCTGCCGACCGTGGTGGTCGGCGTGGCGTTCCGGGCGCTGCTCCGGGAGAACGGGCCGCTCGGGTTCCTGCACCTGGACGGCTCCTTCGCCGCGATCATCGCCGCGCTGGCGTTCTTCAACTACGCCGTCGTCGTCCGGACGGTCGGCGGGCTGTGGGAGCGGCTGGACCCGCGTCCGGAGCAGGCCGCCCGGTCGCTGGGCGCCTCGCCCGCCCGGGCGTTCCTCACGGTGACCCTGCCCGCGCTGACGCCGGCCATCACGTCGGCGGCGTCGCTGGTGTTCCTGTTCTGCGCGACGGCGTTCGGCACGGTGCTCGTCCTCGGCGGGATGCAGTTCGGCACGGTCGAGACGGAGATCTGGATCCAGACGACGCAGTTCCTCGACCTGCGGGCCGCCGCGGTGCTGTCGGTGGTGCAGGTCGTCGTGGTCGTCGCGGCGCTCGCGGTCGCCGCGCGGGCCCGGGCCCGGCGGGAGCGTGCGCTGTCGCTGGTGACCGAGGCCGGCGGCCCCGCGCGCCGGCCCCACCCGGTGCCCGCGGTCCTCACCGCGGTCGTCCTGCTGCTGCTCGCGCTGCCGCTCGCGACGCTGGTGCTCGGCTCGCTGCGCACCGGCGACGGCTGGGGGCTGGACCACTACCGGGCGCTCGGCACCACGGGCGGCCGCAACGCGCTGACCGTCACCGTGTGGGAGGCGCTCGCCAACTCGCTGCGCGTCGCCGTCGACGCGACCGTGCTCGCGCTCGTCGTCGGCTGCCTCGTCGCGCTGCTGGTGTCCCGGCGCCCCAGACGGGCCGCCGCGCGGCGGGCGGTCGGGGTGCTCGACGGGGTGTTCATGCTGCCGCTCGGGGTGTCGGCGGTGACGGTCGGGTTCGGCGCGCTGCTCACCCTCGGGCACCCGTTCGGGATCGCCACCGACCTGCGGACCACCGGCGCCCTGGTCCCGATCGCGCAGGCCGTCGTGGCCGTGCCGCTGGTCGTGCGGACCGTGCTGCCCGTGCTGCGGGCGGTCGACCCCCGGCTGCGCGAGGCCGCCGGCACGCTCGGCGCCGGCCCGGGCCGGGTGCTGGCCAGCGTGGACGGGGCGCTCGCGGCGCGGTCGGTCGGGCTCGCGATCGGGTTCGCGTTCGCGGTGTCGCTCGGCGAGTTCGGGGCGACGGCGTTCCTGGCCCGCCCGGACCGGCCGACGCTGCCGGTCGTGATCTTCCGGCTGATCGGGCAGCCGGGTCCGGACAACTACGGGATGGCCCTCGCGGCGAGCGTCGTGCTGGCGCTGCTGACCGCGGGCGTGATGGCGCTCGCGGAGCGGCTGCGCGGGCCGGTGGGAGGCGAGCTGTGAGCGAGGGTCAGGGGCTCGAGGTGCGCGGCCTGGTCGTGCGGTACCCCGGTGGGGTGACGGCCGTGGCGGGGGTGGACCTGGACGTCGCGCGCGGCGAGGTGCTCGCGCTGCTCGGGCCGTCGGGCTGCGGGAAGTCCTCGCTGCTGCGCGCGGTCGCCGGGCTGGAGCCGCCGACGGCGGGCCGGCTGGCCTGGGACGGGCTGGACCTCGCGCCCGTCCCGGTGCACCGCCGCGGGTTCGGGCTGGTGTTCCAGGACGGCCAGCTGTTCCCGCACCGGGACGTCGCCGGGAACGTCGCGTACGGCCTGCGCGACCTCGACCGGGCGGCCCGCGCGGCCCGCGTCGCCGAGCTGCTCGACCTCGTGGGCCTGCCCGGGTACGGCACGCGGCCCGTCGCCACGCTGTCCGGCGGCGAGCGGCAGCGCGTCGCTCTCGCCCGGTCGCTCGCGCCCCGGCCCCGCCTGCTGCTGCTCGACGAGCCGCTGTCCGCCCTCGACCGGTCGCTGCGCGAGCGACTGGCGGAGGACCTGCGCCGGGTGCTGACCGCCACCGGGACGACGGCGCTGTTCGTCACGCACGACCAGGACGAGGCGTTCACGGTGGCCGACCGCGTCGCCGTCATGTCGGCCGGGCGGCTGCGCCAGGTGGCCACGCCCGAGGACCTGTGGCGGCGCCCGGCGGACCGGGAGGTCGCGGAGTTCCTCGGCTACCGGACGTTCCTCGCCGCGGCCGGCTGGGGCTCGGCGGCCTCGGCCGTCGAGGGCGACCTCGTGCCCGGCACGCTGGCCGTCGCCCCGGGCGGCTGGCGCGTGCTCGCGCCGGGCGAGGAGCCCGCAGCCGGGGCGCCCGTGCGGTCGGCGCGGGTCGCGGGCCGGCGGACCCGGCGCGGGCGCGTCGAGCTGGTCGCGGTGCTCGACCCCGAGGACGTCCGGGTCACCGCCGGGCTGCCCGCCGGCGGCGCCGTGCCGGACGACGGCGCGCGCGTGCGGGTGGTCGCCGACGAGGGGGCCGTGGCGGTGGTCGGCCTCAGCCCAGCGTGATCTGCCACTCGCCGGAGCCGCCGGCGGGGCGGAACCCGAGCGCCACGTTGATCGCGAGCATGTGCGCGTTCTCCTCGGCGTTCCAGGTGCCGATCCGCCGCGCGCCGGGCTGCACCTCGGCCAGCCGGGCGAGGTTCGCGGTCTTCACCAGCATCCCCAGCCGCCGGCCGCGGTGCTCCGTCAGCACGAGCGTGTCGTCCTGGTGCACGAACTCGTCGGTGTCCGGGCGGCTGACGAGCGCGGAGTAGGCCACGAGCGTGCCGGTCGGCACGTGCTCGGCCGCCGTGCACCGGTACGTCATGCCGCGCTCGCGGTGCTCCTGCTCGGCGGCGCGGACCCGCGCGGCGTCCCAGACGTCCTCCCGCAGGTCGAGCCCGCCCATCGGGGCGTCGGTGCTCATCCGCGTCGCCAGGTGGGCGAACTGGTCGACCCACGCGTCCGGGCACCGGCCGTCCCACTGCACGACGCGGTAGTCCGGCCCGGCCACCCGCGCCGCCTCGGCGGCGTGCGCCGCGAGGACCGCCGGGTCGAGCGGCACGTCGAGCACCGACCGCCGGGCCACCTGCTCGAGCGCCCAGCCGCGGTGCACGGCGAACGCCACCGACGGGTCGTCCGCGCGCACCCGGCCGGTCCCGGTCGACGGCACGAGCGTCCCCGGACCGGGATCCGGCTCGGAGCCCTGGTCGATCGACGTCATGAGCACCGTGCGGCCGTGCTCGCGGGCGGTCGCCACGACCCGCTCGTAGAGCGCGGAGCCGACGCCGCGCCCCCGGTGCTCCGGGCGGACCAGCACGACGATCCACGCCAGGTGGGTGTTGTCCTGCGTCGGGAGGTCGAGCAGGCCGTAGCCGAGCACCCGGTCGGGGTCCGGCGGGCCGTCGCCGGGCGCGGCGTCGAGCGCCACGAACCGGAGCTTGGTCTCGTACTCCTGGTGCCGCAGGCCGCCGAGGGTCTCCTCGGGCCGGCGGGCCTCGTCCAGCACGCCCCAGATGTCGAGCAGCGTCGCGTTCGCGGCGTCGACGAGCCCGCGCAGCAGCCACGCGTCCGGGGCGTCGAGGTCGGCCGGGACGGGCAGGGGCACGACGTGGAGGTCGGCGACGGGGGCGGGGGCCATCCCGCCATGCTGGGGCACCGCCCGCGCCGCGTCGAGGACTTTCGGCCGTGCCGGACCGCCGCGACGCTACCGGGCGGTAGCCTCGCCGCCATGCCATGGCTGGAGATCATCGGGTGGACCGGCTCGGTCCTCGTCGTCGTGTCCCTCATGCAGGCGCGCGTCCTGCGGTTCCGGTGGATGAACTTCGCCGGCTCGGTGATCGCCGCCGCGTACAACGCGGTCGTCGGGATCTGGCCGTTCGCCGTGATGAACGGGGTGATCGCGGTCATCGACGCGTACTGGCTGTGGCGGCTGACCCGCGAGCGGCACGACGCGGACGTGTTCCAGGTCGTGCCGGTCGGGGCGGAGGACGCGTACCTGCGGCACGTGCTCGGGGTGCACGCGGACGACATCGCGCGCTACTACCCGTCGTTCGGCGGGGCCGGGGGAGCCGGGGAGCGCTGGGCGTACCTCGTGCTGCGCGGCGACGAGACCGTCGGCGTGGTGGTCGTGCGGGACGCCGGGGAGGGCGTCGGCGAGGTGCAGCTCGACTGGGTGACGCCGCGGTTCCGGGACTTCGCGCCCGGCGAGTTCGTGTACCGGCGGAGCGGGGCGTTCGCGGGCACGGGGCTGCGCTCGCTGGTGGTGGCCGACGACGCCCGGGACACCGGGGACTACCTCGAGCGCGTCGGGTTCCGGCGCGAGGACGGGCGGTGGCGCCGGGACGTGGAGCCCGCCGCGGCCTGAGCCGGTCCCGGGAGCGCCCCGCCGCACCGGGTGGAGGGTTCTGCCCGACACGCCCGGCGTGTCCCGGCGAAACGCTCCACTCGGCGGTTCCGGCGCCCGCGCCCCGCCCGTGCGCCGACGTGTGCCTACACTGAGTTCGGACATCCGAACTTGGAGGTGCGGTGACCAGCACAACACAGCGGCAGGCGGCGGCGAAGGGCCGGGTGCTGCCCCTGCTCGGGCCCGCGTTCGTCGCGGCGATCGCCTACGTGGACCCCGGGAACGTCGCCGCGAACCTCACGGCCGGCGCCCGGTACGGCTACCTGCTGCTGTGGGTCCTGGTCGCGGCGAACGCGATGGCCGTGCTGGTGCAGTACCAGTCCGCGAAGCTCGGCATCGTCACCGGCGACTCCCTGCCCGGCGTGCTGGGCAAGCGGCTGCGGCGCGGTCCGCGGCTGGCGTTCTGGGCGCAGGCCGAGGTGGTCGCGGCGGCCACCGACATCGCCGAGGTCGTGGGCGGGGCCATCGCGCTGAACCTCCTGTTCGGGCTGCCGCTCGTGCTCGGCGGGCTGATCGTCGGCGCGGTGTCGATGCTGCTGCTCGCCACGCAGAACCGGTACGGCCAGCGGCGGTTCGAGTCGCTGGTCGTGGCGCTCCTGCTCGTCATCGTCGTCGGCTTCCTCTGCGGCCTGGTCGTGGGCCCGCCCGACCCCGCGGCGATGCTCGGCGGCCTGGTCCCGCGGTTCGCCGGGACGGACTCGGTGCTGCTGGCCGCGTCGATGCTCGGCGCGACCGTCATGCCGCACGCGATCTACGTGCACTCCGCGCTGAGCCGCGACCGGTTCGGGCGGGTGCACGCGCCGGCGGAGCGCGTCGGCCTGCTGCGGGCCACCCGCTGGGACGTCGGCGCCGCGCTGACCCTCGCCGGCTCGGTGAACATCGGCCTGCTGCTGCTCGCCGCGGCGAACCTGCGGGGCGTCGAGGGCACGGACACGATCGAGGGCGCGCACGCGGCGATCAGCGGGGCCCTGGGCGGCGGCATCGGCGTGGTGTTCGCGATCGGGCTGCTGGCGTCGGGCCTCGCGTCGACGTCGGTCGGCTGCTACGCGGGGGCCGCGGTGATGGAGGGGCTCATCCACCGGCGGATCCCGCTGCTGGTCCGGCGGGCGATCACGCTGGTGCCGGCGCTGGTGCTGCTGGGCGTGGGGGCGGACCCGACGTGGACGCTCGTGGTCAGCCAGGTGGTGCTGTCGTTCGGGATCCCGTTCGCGGCGATCCCGCTGGTGCGGCTGAACCGGGACCGGGCGCTCATGGGGGCGCACGCGAACGGCCCGCGGCTGCAGGCGGCGCTGGTCGTGGTGGTGGCGCTGGTCGTGGCGCTCAACCTGGCCCTCCTGGTGCTGCTGGCCACGGGCGCCTGACCTTCCTGTACCGGAACTCCGAAAACCAGCCCCGACCTGCGGCCTCACGCGCCGAGGATGCAGCAGGTGTCGACCTCGGGCGCGGCGAAGCAGCAGCTGGTGCACTCTCGGCGCCCGCGGTGCCCGGGTTTTCGGAGCCCCGGTACAGGAAGATATCCGTAGTGCTGCTACGGTTTGCCGCGTGACCAGCAGCGACGGGCGCTCCCTGCGCGCCCAGGGCACTCGCGCACGGATCGCCGAGGCCGCCACCCGGCTGTTCCTCGACGACGGGTACGGCCCCACCACCATCACGGCGGTCGGTCGCGCCGCGGGTGTCGGGGTGCAGACCGTCTACTACTCGTACCCGTCGAAGTCGGACATCCTCGTCGGCTGCCTCGACCACGCCGTCGACGGGGCCGACCGCCGGGACGCCGCCCCCGATCTCGCGGAGCAGCCGTGGGTCCGGGCCGTCGTCGCGGAGGCGGATCCGGCGCGCCGGGTGTTCCTGCACGCGCGCGGGGCGGCGGAGCTGCTCGGCCGGGCGGCCGCGGTGCAGGACCTGGTGCGGGCGCACGCCGTCGGCGACCCGGTGCTGCACGCGGCGTGGGAGCGGGACGAGGCGCGCCGCCGGGCGGTGCACCGGCTGCTCGTCGAGGCCTGCGAGCGCGACGGGGTGCTGCGCGCGGGGCTCGACGTCGAGCAGGCGACGGACCTCGTGACCCTCGTGCTCGGGCCCGAGCCGTGGAACGCCCTGGTCCGGCGGGGTGGCTGGAGCGCGCTCGCCTGGGTGCGCTGGGCCCACCGCACGCTGCTCGCCGACCTGGTGCCGTCCCGCTGGGAGCCGGACGCGTAGTCCGGCCGCGTGTCAGCCGGCGGCCTCCTCGGGCTCGTCGACCGCCGCCCCGCCCGCCGGCTCGCCCGCCGGCTCGTGCCGGAGCAGGTCCCCCGGCTGGCAGTCGAGCACGTCGCACAGCGCCTCGAGCGTGGTGAACCGCACCGCGCGGGCCCGGCCGTTCTTCAGCACCGCGAGGTTGGCGGGGGTGATCCCGACCCGGTCGGCGAGCTCGCCCACCGACATCTTCCGCCGGGCGAGCATGACGTCGATGTCCACGACGATGGGCATCAGATCACCTCGTCGAGCTCGGCGCGGAGCGTGGTCGCCGTGCTGTCCAGGGCGACGGCCTTCGCCAGCAGCGCCCGCAGCACGAGCACCAGCAGCGCGATGCCGCCGACGCCCATCGCGACGATCCCGAGCGCGAGCACCATGCCCGGCGGCACGGCCTCCCCGGGCGCCAGGACGACGCCGAGCAGCAGGAGCAGCCCCGCAGCGACCGCGATCGCGCCGATGATGACGTCGACGTACCGGAAGGCCGAGCGGCTGAACACCGTGTCGGCCCGGACCATCGTCAGCAGCCGCCAGATGCAGACCAGCACGACCTCGACGGTCGCGACCCCGAGGATGCCGATCACGACGACCGGCCAGCGCAGGTGCACGACGTCGTCGCCGCCCTCCGCGATGTCGACCCCCAGCAGCGGGAGCAGGACGGCCTGGAAGAACAGCAGCCCCGCGAACAGCAGGACGATCACCACCCGCAGCACCCGCCGCGCCAGCTCGGACATCGTCGTCTCCTGGGGGCTCGACCTATCGAAGAACGATAGCAATCTATCGTCTCTCGCCCGGTCTGCCAAGCGCCACCGGCAGAGTGGGACGTTCGAGCAGACACGCCGACGGCGTGTCCGTCCGGACCTTCCACTGCGCGGACGGGGGGAGCGATCGGCGCGGCACCACCCGCCGCGGGGGAGGAAGCGGCGCGCACGCGCGGCGTACGGTCGGGCGGACCAGCGCACCCGCACCGGCGCGGGGGCGCGCCCCGCCCAGGAGGTCCCCATGTGCCGTTGGCTCGCCTACACCGGCTCCCCGGTGTCGTTGGAGGACCTGCTCTACAAGCCCACCAACTCCCTCGTCATGCAGAGCCGGCACAGCCACCTGGGCGTCGAGGCCGTGAACGGCGACGGGTTCGGCGTCGGCTGGTACGACGAGCACTCGCCGATCCCGGGCATGTTCCGCAGCATCGAGCCCGCGTGGTCCGACCGGAACCTGCGCGAGCTGTCCGCGCACGTCCGGTCGGGCACCGTCCTCGCGCACGTCCGGGCCACCACCGGCACGGCCGTCCAGCAGACCAACTGCCACCCGTTCCGGCACGGCCAGTGGCTGTTCATGCACAACGGGTCCATCGGGGGGTTCAGCACCCTCAAGCGCGATTTGCAGCTGGCGGTGGACCCGTCGCTGTTCCCGCTGATCGAGGGCTCGACCGACTCGGAGACGGTGTTCTTCGTCGCGCTCAGCCTCGGGCTGATGGACGACCCGAGGGCCGCGATGGCGGCGACGGTCGGGCTGATCGAGGACGTCGGGCGCAAGCACGGGGTGCTCTACCCGGTGCAGGGCACGTTCGCGACCACCGACGGGGAGCGGCTGTGGACGTTCCGGTACTCGTCGGAGGGCCGGTCGCGCTCGCTGTTCCGGAACCGGGACGTCGCCGTGCTGCGCGCGCAGTACCCGGACCACCCGATGCTCGAGGGCCTGTCGGACGAGACCCGGATCGTCGTGTCCGAGCCGCTCGGGGACCTCAAGGGCGCGTGGCTCGAGGTGCCGGAGAGCAGCTGCCTGGTCGTCGACCACGGCGCGGAGGAGATCGTGCCCTTCGGCCCGGTGGTCACCGCGGTGTAGAACGGTGCCCCACGGCGACGGCGACCACGACGCAGGGGGCACCATGACGGCACAGGCGCGGGGAGACGGCGGGCGGGAGTTCGTCGACGCGGACCTGCGGGGGGCGCGGTTCGTGCGCAGCACCCTGGCCGGGGCGGTGATGCGCGGGGTCGACGTCGAGGGCGCCGACATCGACGCGCCCTGGCTGCCCGGCGGCGCGCTGCTGGTCAACGGCGTCGACGTCGTGCCCTACGTCGAGGCGGAGCTGGACCGGCGGTTCCCCGGGCGGGCGCTGCGCGGCGCGACCGACCCGGACGGCCTGCGCGCCGCGTGGGCGGCGGTCGAGCGGACCTGGGCGGCGACGCTCGACCGCGTGGCCACGATGCCGCCGGGCACCGCCGACGTGTCGGTCGCGGGGGAGTGGTCGTTCGCGCAGACGCTCCGGCACCTGGTCATGGCGACGGACACCTGGCTGCGCGGCGCGGTGCTCGGCGTCGAGCGGCCGTACCACCCGATCGGGCAGCCGAACGCCGAGTACGCCGCCGACGGGCACGACCCGTCGGTGTTCGCCGCGGAGCAGCCGGACTACGCCGAGGTGCTCGCCGTGCGGGCGGGCCGGGTCGCGATGGTGCGGGAGCACCTCGCGGGCGTGACGGCGGCGGACCTGGCGGCGGAGCGCCGGAACCCGTGGGCGCCCGAGTACCCCGAGACGGTGCTGTCCTGCCTGCACACGATCCTCGAGGAGGAGTGGGAGCACCACCGGTTCGCGGTGCGCGACCTGGACGCGATCGCGGCGGGGTGAGGTCCCTCAGGAGGTCAGGACCCCCCGCTCCCGGGCGACCGCGACCGCGCGCGTCCGGGAGGTGACCCCGAGCTTGTCGTACAGGTGCGCCAGGTGGGTCTTGACCGTCGCCCGGGAGACGAACAGCTCCCGCGCGATCTCGTCGTTGGAGCGGCCCGCCGCCACCAGGCGCAGCACGTCGAGCTCGCGCGAGGTCAGGGCGAGCCGGGGCGCCCGGACCCGGCCCAGCAGCCGCTCCTGCACCGCCGGGCCGAGGGCGACCTGCCCGGCGGCCGCCGCGCGAACCGCGCGGGTGAGCTCGTCCGTCGGGGCGTCCTTGAGCAGGTACCCGGTCGCCCCCGCCTCGACGGCCGCGAGGATGTCCGCGTCCGAGCCGTAGGTCGTGACGACCAGGACGGCCGGGCCGCCGCGCTCCGTGAGCACCCGCGTGGCCTCCGCCCCGCCCATCCGGCCCGGCCCGAAGCGCAGGTCGAGCAGCACGACGTCCGCGTGCTGCGTCGCGGTCCAGCGCAGCAGCTCCTCCGCCGTCGGCGTCTCGGCGACGACGCGCATGTCCGGCTGGCCCTCGAGGACGGCACGCAGGCCGGCGCGCACCACGGGGTGGTCGTCGGCGATCACGACGTCGATCACGCGTCCTCCTGCTCGTCCGCCCCGCGCGCCAGCGCGGGCAGGCTGACCGCGACGGCCGTCCCCTCGCCGGCCGCGGTCTCCACCGCCAGCGTCCCGCCGAGGTCCCGGACCCGCGAGCGCATCGCCGTCAGGCCGAACCCCCCGCCGGCGGCGGGCGCGTGGGGGTCGAAGCCGGCGCCGTCGTCCACGACGTCGAGCAGCACCCGGTCCCCGGCGTAGGTCAGCGTCACGTCGGCGCGGCGGGCGTGCGCGTGCTGGCGCACGTTGGCGAGCGCGGACTGCGCGACCCGCAGCAGCGTGGTCTCCACCGGCACCGCGAGCGGCCGCGGGTCGCCCTCGACGTGCGTGGTCACCTGGAGGCCGTCGCCGCCGGTCCGCTCCGCGACCCGGCTGAGGGCGTCCGGCAGCGACGAGGCGACGAGGTCGGCGGGGGCGAGGGCGCGCACGAACCGGCGGGCCTCCGCCAGGTTGTCCCGGGCGGTGTCGCGGGCACGGTCGACGAGCCCGGCGGCGCGCGCGTCGTCGGAGCCGATCGCCTCCCGCGCCGTGCGCAGCAGCAGCTCGACCGCCGAGAACCCCTGCGCCAGGGTGTCGTGGACCTCGCGCGCCAGCCGCTCGCGCTCGGCGGCCACCACGCGCTCCCGTTCCGCGGACGCCAGCAGCCCGCGCGCCGCGGCCAGCTCCTCCAGGGCGCGCTGGCGCGCCTGCGACTCGCGGACGACCGCCTCCAGGCCCAGGACGACGCCGACCGCGACCGCTGCGCCGACCACCGGGCCGAGGACGTACCCGAGCGCGGGGTCGCCGTCGGGCCGTCGAGCGAGGCCCGCCGCGACGGCGCACAGCGTGGTCAGCGCGGCCAGGGGCACGCCCCGGCGCGGGCCGAGGACGTGCATCTGCAGCAGCACCAGGGGGAAGGCGAGCCACAGGGCCGCCGGGGAGGCGGCGAGCAGGACCAGCCACAGGACGAGGTCGGCCGCCATCCACAGGGCACCGCGCGCGCGGGGTGCGTCCACCGGCCCCTCGTGCACCCGGACGTGCCGGCGGCCCCGCACGTGCACGCCGACCAGCGCCGCACCCCCGGCGCCCGCGACCCACCGCGACCCCGGCGGCGCCTGCACGACCGCGACGACGACGAGCGCGACGAGCAGCACGTCCAGGCCCCGCAGCAGCGCACGCGACGCATCGACCAGTCGTCCCACCCCGGTCACGCTAGCCGGGGCGGGACCGCGCGCATCGGCCGAAAGGACGAGGCGCGGGTCGACCCTCCGGCGCCCGGGACGCGACCGTCCGCCCGATCCGCGCCGCCGCGCGGCCGCGGACCGTGGAACCCGTCCCCACCCCGAACCCCAGGAGGTCCCGTGTACGTCGCGCTGCGCGACCTGCGGCACGCCCGCGGCCGCTTCGCCCTCATCGGCACCGTCGTCGTCCTCGTCGCCATGCTCGTCACGTTCCTGTCCTCGCTCACCGCCGGCCTCGCCCGGGCCTCGGTCTCCGCCCTGACCGACCTGCCCGCGGACCACCTGGCGTTCGGCACTGCGGCGCCGGGGGACGCGCCCGACCTCACGTCCTCGCGCGTCACCCGGGACCAGTGGGAGGCGTGGGCGGCGGAGCCCGGCGTGCTGGACGCCCAGCCGCTCGGCGTCGCGACCACGCGGGCGACCTCCGGTGCCACCACCGTCGCCGTCACCGCGCTCGGCGTGCCCCCGGGCTCGGACCTGGCGCCCGGCGGCGGGCCGGACGACGGACAGGTCGTGCTCACCGAGCGCGGCGCCGAGGAGCTCGGCCTCGCGGCGGGCGACGCGCTGACCCTCGGGGGGACCGACCTGACGGTCGACCGCGTGGTCGCCGACGACGCCCAGCTCGCGCACACGCCGGTCGCCTGGGCCTCCCTGGCCGACTGGCAGGCGATCGGTGCCCGCGGCGGATCCGGTGACGGCCCGAGCGCGACGGTCGTCGCCCTGCGGACCGACGAGCACGCCGACCTGGCCGCCGCCGACGCGGCGACCGGCACCACCACCGTCACGCGGGACGCTGCCCGCAGCGCCGTCTCCTCCTTCACCGCCGAGAACCTGTCGCTCACCACCATGCAGGCGTTCCTCGTGGTGATCTCCGCGCTGGTCGTCGGGGCGTTCTTCACCGTCTGGACGATCAGCCGCCAGGGTGACGTCGCCGTGCTCAAGGCGCTCGGCGCGTCGACCGGCCTCCTGCTGCGGGACGCGCTCGGCCAGGCCGCGATCGTCCTGGCCGGCGCCGTCGCGGTCGGCGTCGCGCTGGCCGCGGTCGCCGGCACGGCGCTCGCCGGGGTCGTGCCGGTGGCCGTGTCGTCCGCCACGACCCTCGTCCCCGGCGCGCTGCTCGTGGCGTCCGGCCTCGTCGGGGCGGCCGCCGCGGTCGCCCGGATCACCCGCACCGACCCGCACGCGGCCCTGGCCGCCCGCTGAACGGAGAACCCGTGGACCTGCACCTCGACCACGTCGGCCTCGTCTACCCCGACGGCGCCGGCACGCTCACCGCCGTCGACGACGTCACCCTCACGGTGCCCGCGGGCACCACCACCGCCCTGCTCGGGCCGTCCGGCGCCGGGAAGTCCAGCCTGCTCGCCGTCGCTGCGGGGCTGACCCGCCCCACGTCCGGCCACGTCGCGCTCGACGACGAGATCGTCCTCACGCCGACGACGTCGCGGGCCGCCGCCACCCGGCTGCGCCTGGACCGCATCGGGATCGTGTTCCAGTCGCCGCAGCTGATCGCGTCGCTCACGGCGCTGGAGCAGCTCGAGCTCCACGCGCACCTGCGCGGGGAGCGCCCGTCGAGCCTGCGCGGCGCGGCCCTGTCCCTGCTGGACGCCGTCGGCCTCGCCGACGTCGCGCACCGGCGCCCCGCGCAGCTCTCCGGCGGCCAGCGGCAGCGGGTCGCGATCGCCCGGGCCCTCGTCGGGCGCCCCGACGTGCTGCTCGTCGACGAGCCGACCTCGGCCCTCGACCACGAGCGCGGCACCCGGGTGGTCGAGCTGATCACCGGGCTCGCGCGCGAGCTCGGCGCCGCGACGCTCCTGGTCTCGCACGACGCGTCCACCCTGGGGTCGGTCGACGCGACGACGCGGATGCTCGACGGGCGGGCGGAGCGCGCCGGGGTGCCGGCCGGCGCGCGCCAGGCGGGGCGCGCGTAGCCCGGCCGATCGCACCGGGCACGGATGATCGGGTGCGACGTCCCGACCCGGCGGCAGGGTGGTCGTCGGAAGGGAGCAGCACCCGTGATCGACTGGCTCAACCGGCTCGTGGACGTCGTGGAGGAGCGCCTCACCGACGACCTCGACGTCGCCCGTCTCGCCGCCTCGCTCGGGACGTCCGAGTACCACCTGCGCCGCATGTTCTCCTCGCTGGCGGGCATGCCGCTGTCGGAGTACGTCCGCCGCCGGCGGATGACCGTGGCCGCGGCGGACGTCGTCGCGGGGTCCGGGGACCTGCTCGACGTCGCGGTGCGCTACGGGTACGGCTCGACCGAGGCGTTCGGGCGGGCGTTCCGCGCGGTGCACGGCGTCGGACCGGGGCGGGCCCGGCGCGACGGCGGCCCCTTCCGCAGCCAGCCCACCCTCAGGTTCCGCCTGACCGTCGAAGGAGCACACCCCATGGACGTCCGCCTCGCCGACCGGCCCGCGTTCCGCCTCGCCGGGCACGCCGCGCGCGTGCCGCTCGTGCACGAGGGGGTCAACCCCGCGATCCAGCAGCACGTCGCCGCGCTGGAGCCGCAGGAGCACCTGCGGCTCCGGGCGCTCGGCGACACGGAGCCCCGCGGGCTGCTCGCCGTGAGCGCCGACCTCGACCCCGACCGCCGCGAGGGCTCCGAGCTCACCTACCTGCACGGCGTGGCCGTCTCGGAGGCCGTCGAGGTCCCCGGCGACCTCGACGTGATCGACGTCGCGGCGGGGTCCTGGGCGGTCTTCCGCGCGGCGGGGCCCTACCCGGAGGAGCTGCAGCGGCTGTGGGCCGCGACGGCGACGGAGTGGTTCCCGTCGAACCCGTGGCGGCTGCGCCCGGCGCCCGAGGTGGTCGCCGTGCTCGAGCGCGCCGAGGACTTCAGCACCGCCACCGTCGAGCTCTGGCTGCCGGTCGAGCCCGCCTGAGCCCGCGGGCTCACCACTGCGAGCGCGCGTAGTCCTTGAGGAAGCAGCCGTACAGGTCCTCGCCCGCCTCGCCCCGGACGATGGGGTCGTACACCCGCGCGGCCCCGTCGACCAGGTCGAGCGGCGCGTGGAAGCCCTCCTCCGCGAGCCGGATCTTGGTGGTGTGCGGGCGTTCGTCGGTGATCCAGCCGGTGTCGACGGCGGTCATGAGGATGCCGTCGGTGAGCATCTCGGCGGCGCTCGTGCGGGTCAGCATGTTGAGCGCGGCCTTGCTCATGTTCGTGTGCGGGTGGCCGGGGCCCTTGTAGCCGCGCGCGAACACGCCCTCCATCGCGGAGACGTTGACGATGTACGTCCGCCGGGCGGGCGACGCCGCGAGGGCGGGCCGCAGCCGGCTGATCAGGAGGAACGGCGCCGTCTGGTTGCAGAGCTGCACCTCGAGCAGCTCCATCGGGTCGACCTCGTCGACCGTCGCGACCCAGCTGTTCGTCGTGGTGGTGTCGGGGATCAGCCCGCCGGCGTCGATCGACGTGCCGGCGACGAGCCGCTCCAGGCTCGCGGCCTCGGCGGTCAGCGACTGCGCGACCAGGTCGTCGGCGGCGGCGCGGGCGGCCCGCTCGATCGCCAGGGCGGGGCTGGTCAGGTCGCTCACGGACCCGGCGAGCGCGCGCGGGTGCGCGTCGCTGGTGTGCCCGAACGTCGTGATCATGCGGGCGGCCTCGGCGGGCAGCGGGGCGTCCTCGGCCTGCGCGATCCGCGTGTACGCCCCCGGCTGCCGGCGGACGGTCTGCGCGGCGTTGTTGATGAGGATGTCCAACGGTCCCTGGGCGGCGACGTGGTCGGCCAGCGACACCACCTGCGCCGGGTCGCGCAGGTCGATCCCGACGACGTGCAGCCGGTGCAGCCAGTCCGCGGCGTCGTCCATGGCGCTGAACCGGCGGACGGCGTCCTTGGGGAACCGGGTCGTGATCGTCAGGTCCGCGCCGTCCCGCAGCAGCCGCAGCGCGATGTACATGCCGATCTTCGCGCGCCCGCCGGTCAGCAGCGCCCGCCGCCCGGTCAGGTCCGTGCGGGCGTCGCGCTTGGCGTGGTGCAGCGCCGCGCAGGACGGGCACAGCTGGTGGTAGAAGGCGTCGACGACCGTGTAGTCCTCCTTGCAGACGTAGCACGGCCGCGGGCGGAGCAGGGTGCCGGCGGTCGCGCCCGTCGCGGCGGAGGTCAGGGCCAGGCCGCGGGTCTCGTCGTCGATCCGGCCCGGGCTGCCCGTCGCGGTGGCGGCGACCACGGCGGCGTCGGCCTCGGCGATCGCGCGGCGCTTCTCGGTGCGCCGGTGCTTCTTGGCGGCCTTGAACATCGCGGACGCGGCGCGGCGGGCGGCGGCGTGCTGCGGGTGCGTCTGCGGGAGGGCGGCGACCTGGTCGGCGACGCGCAGGAACGTGGCGAGCTCGGCGGGGTCGACGCCGGGGGGCACCTCGGTGGGGCCGAGGTTTGTGCCGTCGGGGGCCTCGCCCGGGTGCTGCGCGGGCGTGGTCGTCTGCGCGCTCATGCGCCGTCCGTCCTGGGAGGGGAGAGGGCGCCGCGGTCGCGCGGGGCCCGGAGAATCGTACGCGCCGGGGCCCGGGAGGCCCACGGTGCGCCCGGTCACACGCGCGTCAGGCCGGGTCGAGCGGGTCGGCCGGGCGCAGGTCGCGCAGGATCGTCGCGTGCCGGACCAGGAACGCCCGCTCGTCGAGCTTCTTGCGCCGGAGCCAGCCGGTGACCTCGTCGTTGTGCTTGCTGGCGTTGCAGGAGGCGCACGCCGGCACCACGTTCTCCAGCGTGTACCGGCCGCCCCGCGAGATCGCGAGGACGCAGTCGCGCTGGAGCGCGGGGGCCTCCGCGCCGCAGTAGGCGCACCCGCCCCAGGCCGTGAGGAGCGACTCCCACTCGGCCGGGGTCAGGTCGTTGTCCGCGAGCGCGACCCGGCGGGCGCGGCGCTTCGCGTACCGGGCGCGGGTGGCCGGCGAGGCCGTGGCGGAGGAGACCTTGCGGCGACGGACCACGGGCCGACCGTACCGCCCCGTGACCCGGCGGCGTTCGTGCGCCGCGACCGCGTCGGGGACACTGGGGGCAGCATCCGCCGTCATCACGAGGAGTCCACCGTGCCCCAGGGAACCGTCCGCTGGTTCGACGCCGAGCGGGGGTTCGGCTTCCTCGCCCTCGGCGACGACGCCGAGGACCTGTTCGTCCACGCGTCCGAGATCGTCGGCCAGGACGGGACGAGGTCGCTCCGCGAGGGGCAGGCCGTCGAGTTCGAGGTCGGCGAGGGCGACCGCGGCCCGCAGGCCCGCCGCGTCCGGGTCACGGGCGACGTCGCCGCGGACGCCGCGCTCGGCGTGCTCGGCACCGTCAACTGGTACGAGCCGGCCAAGGGGTACGGGTTCCTCACCCCCGACAGCGGCGACGGCGAGATCTTCGTGCACAGCTCGGCCGTCGTGGGCGGCGGCGTGCTGACCGACGGGCAGCGCGTCGCGTTCCTGGTCGTCGAGGGCGAGAAGGGTCCGCAGGCCGACCACGTCCTGCCGCTGGCAGCCGACGCCGGCGCGCCCCGCGGGATCGCGCGGAACGACGGGGCCGACGGCACCGTGACCTGGTACGACGCGGCCAAGGGCTTCGGCTTCGTCACCCCCGACTCCGGGGACCAGGACGTCTTCGTGCACGCCCGGGCCCTGCACGGGGACCTGACCGAGCTGGCCGAGGGCGACCGCGTGACCTACCGCCTCTCCGAGGGCGAGAAGGGCCTGCAGGCCCAGGGCGTGCGGCTGGTCGGCGGCCCGGCGCACCGCGGCGGGCGCGGCGGGCCGGACCGCCGCGGCCCCGGTGGTGCGTCGGCGTCCCGCGCCCCCGTGCGCGGCGGGCAGGGTGTGGTCGCGCGCTTCGGCGCGGACCGCGGCTTCGGCTTCATCACCCCCGACGACGGCGGCCCGGACCTGTTCGTGCACGTGTCGGTCGTGCGCGACGGCGAGGCGCTGTACGAGGGCGACCGGGTGCGGTACCAGGTGCGCCAGAGCGACCGCGGGCCGCAGGCCGACCGGGTCGACCTGGTCTGAGCCCGGCGTGCGCTGAGGGCTCCTGCCGCCCCACCTGAGGGTGCGCGCGCCCCCACCCTTCGGCGGACCCTGCCCCCGACCCGGACCGGCCCGGGGTCCGACGCGGCCCTCCCGGCCCGCTTCCTAGCGTCGACGGCATGACCTCGACGCCCCCGACCAGCGCCCCGTCCCGACCGTCCCGACCGTCCCGGCCGGCCCGGAGGGCTCCCCTCGCCGGCGCCCCGGTGCGGGCGGGCGTCCTCGCGGTCGTGGTCGCGGCCGTCGTCGTCGCGGTGCTGCTGGCGGCCGCGCATCTGCGGGGTGACGGCGGGGGCACCTCGCAGAACGGCTGGCCGGAGGTCACGTCCGGGCGGGACTCCCGCCTCGTCGCGATCCCGTGGGTGACGGGCCCGGTGCTGGCCGGCGACGTCGCGGTCGTCCTGGCCCACGTGGCCGAGCGGTTCGACGCCGAGGTCGAGCCCGTGGACGTCGCGAGCTCCTGGGGCTGGGCGCGCCGGCCGGTCCGGGGCGGCGCGGACCTCTCGAACCACGCGTCCGGCACGGCGATCGACCTGAACGCCCCGGCGCACCCGCTCGGCGCGACCGGCACGTTCACGGACGAGCAGGTCGCGGCGATCCGGGCGATCCTCGAGGACGTCGCGCCCGCCGTGCGCTGGGGCGGGGACTACCCCGACCGCCCGGACGAGATGCACTTCGAGATCGTCGCGGGTCCTGCCGCGGTGGCCGGGGTCGCGGCGCGCCTGGAGCGGTGAGCGTCCGCCGGCCCCGGGAATGCCGGGCGCGCGCCCGAGGTTGAGCCTGGTGGACTCAAGTTCAGCGCCCCCGAGTTGCCAGCACGGCACCGGCGTCGCAGACTTGAGCGCAGCAGGCTCAAGGCGCGACGACCGCCCCCGCCCGGGGGCCCGCGCCGGACCACGCAGCACGACGAAGGAGCACAGACATGGCACGAGCAGTCGGCATCGACCTGGGCACCACGAACTCCGTGGTCGCCGTCCTCGAGGGCGGGGAGCCCACCGTCATCGCCAACGCGGAGGGCTCGCGGACGACCCCCTCGGTCGTCGCGTTCTCCAAGACGGGTGAGGTCCTCGTCGGCGAGGTGGCGAAGCGCCAGGCCGTCACCAACGTCGACCGCACCATCTCCTCGGTCAAGCGCCACATGGGCACGGACTGGGAGGTGGAGATCGACGACAAGAAGTACACCGCGCAGGAGATCAGCGCCCGCGTGCTCGGCAAGCTCAAGCGCGACGCCGAGGAGTACCTGGGCGAGCCCGTCACCGACGCGGTCATCACCGTCCCGGCCTACTTCAACGACGCCGAGCGGCAGGCGACCAAGGACGCCGGCCAGATCGCCGGCCTCAACGTCCTGCGCATCGTCAACGAGCCGACCGCGGCGGCCCTGGCCTACGGCCTGGAGAAGGGCAAGGAGGACGAGCTGATCCTCGTCTTCGACCTCGGCGGCGGCACGTTCGACGTCTCCCTGCTCGAGGTGGGCAAGGACGACGACTTCTCGACCATCGAGGTCCGCGCGACCTCCGGCGACAACCGCCTCGGCGGCGACGACTGGGACAACCGGATCGTCGAGTGGCTGGTCGGCCAGGTGAAGAACGGCACGGGCGTCGACCTGTCGAAGGACAAGATCGCCGTGCAGCGCCTCCGCGAGGCGGCCGAGCAGGCGAAGAAGGAGCTGTCGTCCGCGACCAGCACCAACATCAGCCTGCAGTACCTCTCGATGAGCGAGAACGGCCCGATCCACCTGGACGAGAAGCTCACCCGGGCGCAGTTCCAGCAGATGACGGCCGACCTGCTCGAGCGGACCAAGGCGCCGTTCCACGCGGTGATCCGCGACGCCGGCATCAAGGTCGCCGACATCGACCACATCGTGCTGGTGGGCGGCTCGACCCGCATGCCCGCGGTGGCCGACGTGGTGCGCGAGCTCACCGGCGGCAAGGAGCCCAACAAGGGCGTCAACCCGGACGAGGTCGTGGCCGTGGGTGCCGCGCTGCAGGCCGGCGTCATCAAGGGCGACCGCAAGGACGTCCTGCTGATCGACGTGACCCCGCTGTCCCTCGGCATCGAGACCAAGGGCGGAGTGATGACCAAGCTCATCGAGCGCAACACGGCCATCCCGACCAAGCGCAGCGAGATCTTCTCGACGGCCGAGGACAACCAGCCGTCCGTGCTGATCCAGGTGTTCCAGGGCGAGCGCGAGTTCGCGCGGGACAACAAGCCGCTGGGCACCTTCGAGCTGACCGGCATCGCGCCGGCCCCGCGCGGCGTCCCGCAGATCGAGGTCACCTTCGACATCGACGCGAACGGCATCGTGCACGTGTCCGCCAAGGACCGCGGCACGGGCAAGGAGCAGTCGATGACGATCTCCGGCGGCTCCGGCCTGCCGAAGGACGAGATCGACCGCATGGTCAAGGAGGCCGAGGCGCACGCCGCCGAGGACAAGAAGCGTCGCGAGGAGGCGGAGACCCGCAACTCCGCCGAGCAGCTCGTGTACTCCACGGAGAAGCTGCTGACCGACAACGACGACAAGCTGTCCGACGACGTCAAGACCGAGGTCCGCAGAAGCGTCGACGACCTGAAGAAGGCCCTCGAGGGCGACGACCTGGCCGAGGTCACCGCGAAGCAGACCGCCCTGGTCACCGCGTCGCAGAAGATCGGCGAGGCGCTGTACTCGGCGAACCAGCAGGCGCCCGCGGGCGACCAGCCGGCCGCCGACGCCGGGACCGCCGACGCCGCGGACGACGACGTGGTGGACGCCGAGATCGTCGACGACGAGGGTGAGAAGAAGTGACGGACGACCCGACCCGCCAGGGCCGCCCGGACCCGGACGAGGAGGCGCCCCGCGTGACGGACAAGCGCCGCATCGACCCGGAGACCGGCCGGCTGCGCGAGCCGACGCCCGAGGAGGCCGTGCTGGCCGAGGCCGAGCAGGCCGCGACCGCCGCCGAGGAGACCGTGATGCTCGAGGGCCTCGTCGAGGCCCAGAAGCTGGCGGCCGAGCGCCTGGACGAGCTCCAGCGCCGCAACGCCGACTACTTCAACCTCGAGCAGCAGTACTCGGCGTACGTGAAGCGGTCGAAGGCCGAGGCGCTGACGGCCCGGGACCTGGGCGTCGCGTCGGTCGCCGAGGCGCTGATCAGCGTCCTCGACGACATCGAGCTGGCCCGCCAGCACGGCGATCTGGTCGGCCCGTTCGCGTCGATCGCCGAGAAGCTGGAGGCCACGCTGTCCCGGTTCGGCATCGAGCGGTACGGCGCGGCCGGCGAGGCGTTCGACCCGACCGTGCACGAGGCCCTCATGCACGGCCACGCGGCCGACGTGACGGAGCCGACGGTGCAGCAGGTGCTGCAGCCCGGCTACCGGATGGGCGAGCGGATCATCCGCGCCGCCCGGGTGGCGGTCGTCGACCCGGAGGCGTGACGGGCACGATGAGGACCCGGCCGCGCGGCACCGCGCGGCCGGGTCCCGCCCGTGGGACGAGTGAACGAGAGGAGGCGTCGTGAGCGGTCAGGACTGGCTCGAGAAGGACTTCTACGCCGTGCTCGGCGTCCCCAAGGACGCGGACGCGGCGGCGATCAAGAAGGCGTACCGCAAGCTCGCCCGGACGATGCACCCCGACCACAACCCGGGGGACGCGGTCGCCGAGGCGAAGTTCAAGGAGGTCGGCGAGGCGTACGCCGTGCTGTCCGACCCCGAGCAGCGCCAGCAGTACGACCAGCTCCGGGCGATGGCCGGCGGCGCGCGGTTCCGCGCGGGCGCGGGCGGCGCCGGGGGCGCGGGCGGCGCGAACGGCGGGTTCGAGGACCTGTTCGGCGGCGTGTTCGGCGGCGGCGCGGGTGGCACGCGGGTGCGGTTCCCGCAGGGCGCCGGTGCCCCGGGCGGCGGCGCGGGCGGCGGGTTCGAGGACCTGCTGGGCGGGCTGTTCGGCGGTGGCGGCGGCTTCGGCCAGCCCCGCGGCGGCCGGCGTGGCGCGGACCTCGCCGCGGTCACGACGCTGCCGTTCCGGCAGGCCGTCGAGGGCTCGACCGTGGCGCTCGGCGTGGAGGGGCGGACCGTCAAGGCCCGCATCCCGGCCGGCGTGAAGGACGGGCAGAAGATCCGGCTGCGCGGCAAGGGCCGCCCCGGGGAGAACGGCGCGCCGGCGGGCGACCTCGAGGTCACCGTCCGGGTCACGCCGCACCCGGTGTTCACCCTCGACGGCACCAACCTGCGGGTGACGCTGCCGGTCGCGTTCGACGAGGCGGCGCTCGGCGCGGAGGTGCCGGTGCCGACGCTCGACGGCGGTCAGGTCCGGCTGAAGATCCCGGCCGGCACCCCGTCGGGCCGCACGCTGCGGGTCAAGGGCCGGGGCGTCACGACGTCCGCCGGCACCGGCGACCTGCTGGTGACCGTCCAGGTGGTCGTGCCGCAGCGGCTCAGCGGCGCGGCGAAGGAGGCCGTGCAGGCGTTCGGCATCGCGACGTCCGGCGAGGACCCGCGGGCCGACCTGCTCGCACGCGCCAAGGAGTGACCGCCCAGGAGGAGGTGGTGGTGATGGCGTCCCCGGACGCGCAGATCTACGTGATCTCGGTCGCCGCCGAGCTCGCGGGGATGCACCCGCAGACGCTGCGGCAGTACGACCGCCTCGGGCTGGTGCAGCCGGGGCGGACCCGCGGCCGCGGGCGGCGGTACTCGCTGCGGGACATCGCCACGCTGCGCGAGGTGCAGCGGCTCTCCCAGGAGGAGGGCGTCAACCTCGCCGGCATCAAGCGGATCCTGGAGCTGGAGTCCGAGGTGGAGCGGCTGCGCCGGCAGGTCGAGCACCTGCGGGCGTACACCGAGCCCGGGCGCCGCGTGTTCACGGCGCACCCCTCCGGCGACGTGGTCGCGATGGGCCTGGGCCAGCGGCGCCGCCGGACGCCGGCGGACGCCACCTACCAGGCCGGGACGACCGCCGGCGCTCCCGGCGCGATCGTGCTGTGGCGGCCGGGCGCGCGCTGACCCCGCGCCGCGGCCGCCGCCGGCGTCACGCCGCCGGAGCCGCCACCTCCTCGTGCACGAGCGCCGCGATCCGCCGCTTGAGCGCGTTGAACTCCGCGGAGGTCACGTCGCGCTCGCCGGTCAGGCCGATCGGGACGATCTCCTTCACGTGCCCGGGCACGCCGTGCGACGCGCCCCCGGCCATCACGACCACCCGGTCCGCGAGGAAGACCGCCTCCTCGATCGAGTGCGTCACGAACAGCACGGTCGTGCCGGTGTCGCGGTGGATCCGGGACAGCTCCGCCTGCAGGGACGACCGGGTGAGGGCGTCGAGCGCCCCGAACGGCTCGTCCATCAGCAGCAGCGACGGGTCGTTGGCCAGCACCCGGGCGATGGCGACGCGCTGCTGCATGCCGCCGGAGAGCTCCTGCGGGTACTTGTCCGCGAACCGGGTCAGGCCGACCGCCTCGAGGAACCGGTCGGTGCGCTCGGCGACCAGCGGGCCCTGGAGCCGCGCCTGCCGCGGGCCGTACGCGATGTTCTCCCGGACGGACAGCCACGGGAACAGCCCGTAGTCCTGGAACACGACGCCGCGCTCGGGGTCGGGCCCGGTGACCGGGGACCCCGCGACGGTGACCGTGCCGGAGGTCGCGCCCTCGAAGCCGGCGAGGATCCGCAGCAGGGTGCTCTTGCCGCAGCCGGAGGCGCCCACGACGCAGACGAACTCCCCGGCGGGGACGTCGAGGTCGACGTCGGCCATCGCCACGACGCTGCCGCCGGAGCGGGTCGGGTACTGCTTGCCGAGGCCGGCGACGCGCACGTCGGCGGGCTGGCGGGGGCGGACGGAGCCGATGCGGGGCATGGTGCTCCCCCTCTCAGGTCAGGGTCGGGCGCCCGCGGGTCGCGAGCGTGAGGAGGCCGGTGAGCAGGCGGTCGGCGACGAAGCCGCACAGGCCGATGACGACCATGCCGGCGACGATGAGGTCGGTCTTCGACTGGTCCCGGGCCTGGGTGATCATGGCGCCGAGGCCGGTGTTGATCCCGACGGTCTCGCCCACCACGAGGATCACCCAGGACAGGCCGAGCGCGACGCGCAGGCCGCTCGCGATGGACCGCATCGAGGCGGGCAGCACGACCTTGTAGAGCACCTGCGCCGGCCTCGTGCCGAGCATCGCCGCCGCCTCCAGCAGCCGCACGGGCACCTGCCGGACCCCGGAGATCGTGTTGAGCAGCACCGGGAAGAACGCGGCGAGGAACACCAGGAAGATCGCCGACGCGTCCCCGTAGCCGATGATCAGCAGGGTCAGCGGGGCCCACGCGGTGACGGGGATCGGCCGGGCGAGGTTCACGGTCGGCTCGAGCATCCGGAACACCGGGTCGAACCGGCCCATCACCACGCCGAGCGGGACGGCCAGGGCCACCGCGAGGGCGAACCCGGCGAGCACACGCTGCGTCGACGCCCACAGGTGGGCGAGCAGGGTGCCGCTGAACGCGTCGTCCACGATGCCGCCGGCGGCCAGGTCCACCAGCCGGCGCCCGACCTCCAGCGGCGTGGGCAGGAAGCCCATCTGGATACCGAACGGCAGCTCCCACGCCTGCTGCACGCCGAGCGTCCACAGGACGAGGACGAGGGCCGGCACGGGCAGGGCGAGCAGGAGCGGTCCGGGGCGGGGCCGCCGCCGGGCGGGGCGGGCGGCGACGGGGGTCGCGGGTGCCGCGACCCGGGCGGTGGCCGCCGCGGGGGCGGCCTGCGTGCTGGTCATGTCGTCTCCCTCGCGGGTGGGGATCAGGCGTCGGTGACGTCGACGAACGTCGTGTCGAGCAGCGTCTCGACGTCCACCTCGCCGTCGATCTGCTTCAGGGCGGCCATCTGCTCGACCAGCGCGGCCACCTGGGCGGCGTACTCGTCGTCGATCTCCCAGCGCGGCCAGATGTTCTGCACCGCGGTGTCGACGACGGCCTGGTCGATGCCGAACTCCGCGACCACGCCGTCCGCCCACGCCTGCGGGTCGGCGGCCATCTGCTCGGTCGCCCGGACGTGCGTGTCCACGACCTGCTGCACGAGCTCCGGGTCCTCCTCGATCAGGGCGCCGGTCGTGTAGAGGCCGATGTTCACGCGCCCGACCGGGGTCTCGTACGGGGACGCGACCTCGACGGCGCCGGCCTGCAGGGCGGTCGACGGGCCGAGCTCGGCGCTGGCGAACGCGTCGATCCGCCCGGCCGCCAGGGCACCGGCCATGTCGGAGAACGGCAGGTTCACCAGCTCCAGGTCGGCGTCCGCGTCCATGCCCGCGGCCTCGAGCGTGAGGCGCAGCAGGATCTCCTGGGACGACCCCTGCGGGTAGCCGACCGTGAGGCCCGCCAGCGACTCCACGCCGTCCAGGCCCTCGCGGCCGATGATGCCGGAGCCGCCGTCGGCCGCCGCGGCGACCACCACGACGTCCTGACCCGCCGCGGCGCCCGAGACCGCGGACGGCACGCCGGCGACGCCGAAGTCGATGTTGCCGCTGACGACGGCGTTCTTGATGTCGGGGGAGGTGTCGAACTGCACGACCTCGAACTCGACGCCCTCCGGCGCGAGGCCCTCGTAGAGGAACGGGGCGTACAGGTGCGGCTGGCCCTTGAGGGTGCCGACCGTCACGACGGTGGGGCCGTCGCCGTCGGAGGCCGCGGCGCCCGCGGAGTCGGGGCTGCAGGCGGCCAGGCCGGCGACGAGCAGGACGGCGGACGCGGTGACGAGGGGGCGGCTGAGGCGCACGGGGGTCTCTTCTCTGTGGCGGAGGGGGTGGGACGACAGGAGGAGCGGGATCAGGCGAGGCCGGCGGCGAGCGCGGCCCGCCACCCGCCGAGGGCGGTCACGTCGGGGGCGGCGCCGGCGGCGGCCGCGCCGGGCTGGCCGAGGAAGCCGACGACCTCCCGGCCGTCGTCGAGCCGCAGCCGGCCCAGGCCGAGCGGCGCGCCGACGGTCAGGAGCAGCCGGCCGAGGGCGTCGGGCGTGAGCAGCCACTCCTCGCCGTCCAGGGCGCCGCCGGTGCCGGGCGGCACGGCGTGGACGAGGGGCCGGGCGGGGGCGCCGGGGGTCCCGGGCGCGCCGGCGGCGCCGGGCAGCGCGAGCATCCGGTAGTCCGGCGCGGTGCGGACCGGGCCGACCCAGCGGGCGCCGAGGGCCAGGAGGTCGGGGTGCAGCGGCTGGCCGCGCAGGTGGGCGCCGAGCACGACGACCGGGACGCCGCCGGGGGCGTACGGCGCGGCCGGCGGGGCGTCCGCGGCGGGCAGCGGGCGCCAGGTCGCGTCGTCGCCGCGGCCGTCGAGCTCGAGCAGGGCCGCGAGGTCGAGCGCCACCTGGTCGTCGAACGCCCGGGTCAGCACGGTGACCCCGGCCTCGCCGGCGCCGGTCGGCCCGAGCGGCATGGCGACCCCGGCGAGGTCGAACAGGTTGACGAAGTTCGTGAACACCCCGAGCCGGGCGGTCGTGCCCAGGGGGTCGGCCGCGACCTCCGTCAGCGTCGGGTGCCCGGGTGCGGTGGGGACCAGCAGGGCGTCGCAGCCCTCGATCGCGGCGAGCGCGACGGCGCGGAGCCGGGCGACCTCGTCGCGGGCGTGCAGGTACTCGGCGGCGGTGACCCGCCCGGCGTCCGCCGCGATCCGGGCCACCGACGGGTCGGCGCCCTCGGGGTGCGCCGCGAGGAACGGCCCGTACGCGGCGTACCGCTCGGCGACCAGGCCGCCGTCGTAGAGCAGCCGCGCCGCCGCGAGGAACGGCGTGAGGTCGACGACCCGCGTGGTGGCGCCGGCCTGCACCAGCCGGGCCACCGCGGCGGCGAACCGGGCGCGGGTCCCGGGGTCGACGACGTCGAGGTCGGCATCACGCGGCACGGCCACGACCGGCGCGGGCGGGGCGGCCAGCCGGACGCCGGCGGGCCAGGTCCGCGACGCGGGGTCCAGCGCGCTCGGCGCGGTCATCACGCCGAGCGCGCGGCGAGCGAGGTCCAGGTCACGCGCGAGGACGGTCACGCAGTCGTAGGACGCGCACGCCGGCACGACGCCGTCCTTCGGGACCAGGCCCAGGGTCGGCTTGATCCCCACGACCCGGTTGAACGCCGCGGGCACCCGGCCCGAGCCGGCCGTGTCGGTGCCGAGCGCGAGGTCGGCGATCCCCAGCGCCACGGCGACGGCCGACCCGGAGGACGAGCCGCCGGACACCCGGTCGCGGGCGACCGCGCTGGCCACGGCGCCGTAGGGGCTGCGGCTGCCGGTCAGCCCGGTGGCGAGCTGGTCGAGGTTCGTCTTGCCGAGCACCACGGCGCCCGCGGCGCGCAGCAGGTCGACGACCGTCGCGGACCGCTCGGCCACGGCCTGCCGCGCCGGGTGGGCGGCGGTGGTCGGCAGCCCGGCGACGTCGATGTTGTCCTTCACCGCGAGCACGAGGCCCGCCAGCGGGAGGTCAGCGCCGGCCGCGACCCGGGCGTCGACCGCGCGGGCCTCGGCCTCGACGTCGGCGCGGGGGCGGACCAGCGTCCAGACGTCGGGGCGGGCGGCGGCGGCCAGCCGGTCGAACGCGCGGCCGACCCGGTCGAGGGCGGTGCCGCTCCGGGCGGTGGTCGTGGCGGTCATCGCTGCTCCTCGCGGCTCATCATCAGGGTCATCTCCAGGGCCGCCGCGGCGCGCTCCATCACGACCTCCCGGGACGCGCCGACGTGGGCGCGCAGCGCCTCCAGCGCCTGCGGGAGCCGGTCGCGGACGACGAGCTCCGCGATGCCGATGTGCTCGTCGATCGTGGCCGCCATGCGGTCCTCGGTCAGGTAGTCGTACATGCGCACCGAGCGGATCCGGCGGTTCGCCTGCGCCAGCGCCTGGGTGAGCGCGGGGTTCCCGGAGGCGTCCAGCAGCGTGGCGTGGAACCGCTCGTCCTGGCTGACGAACCCCGCGTCCGGCGCGGGGGTGTCGTCCCGGAACCCGTACCAGCGGTCGAGCTCCGCCTCGAGCCGCGCGCGGTCGTGGTGCACCGTCGGGTCCTCGAGCGCGCGGGTCAGGCCGCGCAGCTCCAGGGTGATCCGCAGCTCGTACAGGTCGGTGAGCTCGGCGAAGCTCGGCACGTACAGGTGCAGGCCGCCCGCGCGCTTCACGACGATGCCGTCGGCCTGCAGCCGGGCCAGCGCCTCGCGGACCGGGGTGCGGGAGACGCCGTGCCGCTCGGCCAGGCGCTCCTCGGTCAGCCGCTCGAACGGCGAGACCCGCCCGCTCATCAGCTCGTCGCGGATCGTCAGGTAGACGCGCTCGCGGCGGGAGGGGCCGGGTCCGTCCGGCGCGGCCGGTGCCGGCGACCCCGGGACGACGTCTGTGCTCATGTCTGTATACAGAACCGGATCCATGTTTCTCCGGGTGACGCCGCATGTTGCGGGGGCGTGACGATCCGGCGGGGCCTCGACAGCTGCTCTCCGCGCCCGCGCGCGCGAGGCCGCGGGTCGTCCGGAGGCCCGGCGCGGGCGACCCGGGGCGGGCTACCGTGGCGTCCGTGCGGCCGCGCCGGTCGCGCACCGGACGAGGGACGGGGCCCCATGCGACGGACCGGCACGGCGGGCGCGCTCGCGCTGCTCGTCGCCGTCGGGCTGGGCTGGCTGCTCGCGGGACCGGCCGTCGCGGCGGCCGGCGACCCGGGTGCCGGGGCCGGCGCAGCCGCGGCCGTCGAGTCGCCCGCACCGGCGGTCACGTCGTCCGCGACCGCGGTGCCGCCCGCACCGACGCCGACCCCGAGCGTCTCGCCGGCGCCGCCCGGCCCCACCACGGGGCCCACGGACGAACCGGCGCCCGCGCCCGGCCCCACGTCGACCGCTCCCGCGCCGACGCCCACGCCGACCACCGGGGGCGCCGGCGCGGACGAGCCGGACGACGACGCCGGCGCGACCCGTCGCCCCGCGTCGCCGCCCGCCGTGACGTCCAGCCCGGTGCCCTGGGGGCAGCTGATCGCGGCGCTCGCGGTCGTCGTGGCCGGGGCCGTCGCCGTCGTCGTGCTCGCCGCACGCCGGGCCCGGGCGGTCGCGGCCGCGGACCCCGGGCCCGTGGCCGCCGACGGACCGGCCGGACCCCCCGCGCCGCCCGCGCCGCCGGAGGAGGTGCTGCGGCTCATGGTCACCTCCGGCGAGGCGATGATCGACGCCGGGCACACCGTGTCCTCCGTCGCGGAGACCCTGGACGACATCGCCGCGGCGCACGGCATCCCCGGCGCCGAGACCGTCGTGCTGCCGACCGCGCTGCTGGTGTCCGTCCCGCAGGGCCAGGCGGTCGCGACCGCCGCCGTCACGACCGGCCGCCGGCCCCTGGACCTGTACCAGGTGGACGACCTCGCCGACGTGCTCCGCGACGCCACCGTCCCCGGCTCCGGGGTCGCCCCCGCGGCGCTCGCGGAGCGGGTCGCGGCCGTGCGCGACGAGCCCCGCCCGTTCGGTCCGCTCGCCCGGCTCGCCGGGTACCTGCTGCTGTCGGTCGGGCTCGCGGCGCTGCTCGGCGGGTCCTGGGTGGACCTGCTGGTCGCCGGGGCGCTCGGGGTCGCCGTCGGCGCCGTGCAGATCGCCGTGCCCCCGCTGTCCAGCGGCGTCCAGGTGGCGTTGACCGTCGCGGTGGCGTTCGGCGTGGCGCTCGCGGTGCTGCTGCTCGCGCGCGGCGTGCCGCACCTCGGCGTGCTGCCGTCGGTGATCGCCCCGCTCGCGCTGTTCCTGCCGGGCGGTCTGCTGACCACGGGCGTGCTCGAGCTCGCCGCGGGCCAGATGCTCTCCGGCGCCGGCCGGCTCGCCGCCGGGACCATGCAGCTCGCCCTGCTGGCCGGCGGCATCGTCGGCGCGGCCGTGCTGGTCGGCGTGCCCGAGCTGGACCTGTCCGCCTCCGACCAGCCGCTCGGCCCGGTGGCGCCCTGGGTGGGCGTCGTCCTGTTCGGCGTCGGCACCATGGCGTTCCGGTGCGGCCGGCCGCGGACCACCGGCTGGGTCGTGCTCGTGCTGCTGGTCGCCTACGGGGCGCAGGTGGTCGGCGGGGCGTTCTTCGGCGGCGAGCTCTCGGCGTTCGTGGGTGCCCTCGCGATGACGCCCGTGGCCCTGGTCGTGGCCCGGTTCCCGTCCGGGCCGTCGCCGCTGGTGTCGTTCCTGCCGGCGTTCTGGATGCTGGTCCCCGGGGCGCTCGGCCTCGTCGGGGTGGCGACCCTGCTGGACGGCGGCGCGGGCGGCATCTCCACGCTCGTGTCCACCGCGTCGACCATGCTCGGGATCGCCCTGGGGGTGCTGCTCGGGCTCGCCGCCAGCCGGGCGCTGCCGGGCCTGCCGCACCGCCGCGGCGCGGACGGGCTGCCGGGGACGGCGGTCGTGGGCTGGCGGGCCCGGGTGTCGGAGCCGGCGGTGGCGAGCGCGGACGTGTCCGCGGACCCGCGCCCGGACCCGCCCGCGGACACCCCCCGGATCTGACGGCGCGCCCCTCCGTCCGCGCCGCGTCCGGCTGCGCGCGCGGTCAGCGATGGTGCGGCGGGGTCGCGTACAGGACGTGCTCCGTGTGGTGCAGCACGTTGGTCACGAGGGCCGCGACGTGCTCGTCCGGCTGGCCGTAGTACATCGTCGTGCCGTCCCGGCGGGCCGTGACCAGGCGTCCGGCCCGGAGCTTCGCCAGGTGCTGGGACACCGCCGGCCCGGGACGGTCGAGCGCGGCCGCGATCGCGGTCACCGACATCTCGGTGCCGTCGAGCATCGCGAGGATCGCGAGCCGGGTCCGGTCGGCGAGCAGCCGCAGCACCTCGACGGCGTGGTCGAGGTCGGCGTCCGGCGGAGCGGTGCGCTGCTGCTGCGGGGTGGCCACGAGGGTCATGATCGCACCCGCTCCGCCGCGGGCACCGGCGCCGGCCGGGGCCACAGCGCCGCCGCGGCGACCGTGGCGCCCCCGGCGACGGCCGCGAGCAGCACCGCGGTGCCGCCGAGGCCGACGGCGCCCGCGCCGCCCAGCCACCCGGCCAGCGGGTACGTGACCAGCCAGCACGCGTGCGACAGGGAGAACTGCCCCGCGAACGCGGCGGCCAGGTCGGGACCCGGCACGCTGCGCCGCACGATCCGCCCCACGGGCGTCTCCACCGCGGACCAGCCCACGCCGACGAGCACCCAGAGCGTCCCGACCGCGACCAGCCCGGCGGTGCCCGGCCCGCGCAGCGCGAGCGGCACGAGCGCGGTCGCGCCGGCGAGCAGCGCCGCGCCGCCCAGCATGACCCGGCGCTCCGGGACGCGGCGCAGCACCCGCGGCAGCAGGAACGCCGCGGTCATCGAGCCGGCGCCGTTCGCCGCGAGCAGCACCGCGACGGTCCCCTCCCCGCCGCCGAACGTGCCGCGGACGACCACGACCGTCTGCACCAGCACGTACGCGCCGGCGGCGGCCACCGCGAGGTTGAGCGCGAGCACCGGGCGCAGCGCCGGGGTGCGGACCAGCAGCGCCGCCCCCCGCCGGGCGCGCGCGCCGAACGGCTGCTCCGGCGCGTCGTCGTCGCCGGGGCCGGACCCGCCCCGCGGCGGCAGGACGGTGGTCAGCACCAGCGCGGCCGACGCCGCGAACCCGGCGGCCGTCCCGCCGAACAGCGCGGCCGAGGGCACGACGAGCAGCAGCGCGGCCGCGAGCACGGGGGACAGCACCGCCTCCAGGTCGTAGGCGAGCCGGGACAGCGACAGGGCGGCGGTGTAGTCGTCCTCGTCGGGCAGGACGTCGGGCACCACGGACTGGAACGTCGGCGTGAACGTGGCCGAGGCGGCCTGCAGCACGAACACCAGCACGTACACCTGCCACACCTCGCCGACGAACGGCAGGCCGAGCGCCACCACCAGCCGCAGCAGGTCCGCGCCGACCAGCACGTGCCGCCGGGGGAGCCGGGCCACCGCGGCGGCGGCGAGGGGTGCGACGAGCACGTAGGCGACCATCTTGACCGCCAGCGCCGTGCCGAGGACCGCCCCGGCGTCGGCGCCCGCGAGGTCGTAGGCGAGCAGGCCGAGCGCGACGGTGGCGAGGCCGGTCCCGGCGAGGGCGACGACCTGCGCGACGAACAGCCGGCGGTACACGGGGTGGGCGAGGGCGCGGAGCACGGCCTCAGTGTGTGCGTATCTGCGCGACTACGCAAGTATGCACCGCGGCTCGACACGCCGGGCCCGCGCGACACGCCGGACGTGCATCACCCCGCCGCCGGGGCGGGTGAAACGTCCGTCCACATGTGCGTCCGCATGTGGGTGGATCTGGGGACGCCTGTGGACGGCTGTGGACGACGCCGCAGGCCGCGCAGGTGCGCCCGCACGCGGGTCGCGTGTCAGTGGTCGGTCGTAGCCTGTGGATGAAGTCGGACAGCGGGGCGTCATGCACAGCCTGTGGAGAACGACACACGTGTAACACCAGCCCTTGTGGTCCCTTGCCGGACGCACCACTAGGTGTAGTGTTCTGACTCGCCGCTCGGAGCGGGGCCCGGACGCCGGGCGACCAGCCCGGGACGGCCGCAGAGCAGCAGCACCAGCAGTGCGGGGCGGGCGCGGGGGCGCACGTACCAGCTTGGCCTTCACACCGGGGAGACACGATGACCATCACCGTCTACAGCAAGCCGTCGTGCGTCCAGTGCAACGCGACCTACCGCGCCCTGGACAAGGCCGGCCTGCAGTACGAGGTCGTCGACATCACCGAGGACGCCGACGCGCGCGACTACGTCATGTCGCTCGGCCACCTGCAGGCCCCGGTCGTCGTGGCGGACGGCCACCACTGGTCCGGCTACCGCCCCGACCAGATCAAGGCGATCGCCGACCGCGCCGCGGTCTCCGTCGCCTGACCCGGCCGACGGCCGCCCGCTGACCCGGGCGGCCCGGCCGCACGGCACCACGATCCGACCGGGGCGAGGGGGGATCGAGCGATGAGCTCACTGGTCTACTTCTCCAGCGTCTCGGAGAACACCCGCCGGTTCGTCGAGAAGCTCGACATCGACGCGACGCGCATCCCGCTCCGCCCGACGGAGCCGTTCCTGCACGTGCAGGACCCCTACGTGCTGGTGGTCCCCACGTACGGCGGCGGCAACGAGGGCGGCGCGGTGCCGCGTCAGGTCGTGAAGTTCCTCAACGACCAGGCCAACCGCTCCCTGATCCGCGGCGTCATCGCGGCGGGGAACACCAACTTCGGCGCGCACTACTGCATGGCCGGAGACATCATCGCCGCGAAGTGCCAGGTCCCGTACCTGTACGCCTTCGAGCTCATGGGAACGACCGAGGACGTCACTCGCGTCCGAGAGGGATGGGGACGATTTTGGCAGCGACAGTCACGGATGCCGGCCTGACGGACGGCACGCAGGTCGTCACCATCACGCCCGAGATGGACTACCACTCGCTGAACGCGATGCTGAACCTGTACGGGCGCGACGGTGAGATCCAGTTCGACAAGGACCGGGAGGCGGCGCGGCAGTACTTCCTGCAGCACGTCAACCAGAACACCGTCTTCTTCCACGACCTCGAGGAGAAGCTCGACTACCTGGTCGAGAAGAAGTACTACGAGCCCGAGGTCCTCGCGAAGTACGACCGCGAGTTCATCAAGCGGCTGTTCAAGCACGCCTACTCGAAGAAGTTCCGGTTCCAGACCTTCCTCGGCGCCTTCAAGTACTACACCTCGTACACGCTGAAGACGTTCGACGGGAAGCGGTACCTGGAGCGTTTCGAGGACCGCGTGGCGATGGTGTCGCTCGCGCTGGCCGAGGGCGACGAGACCTTCGCGCTGCAGCTCGTCGACGAGATCGTGTCCGGCCGGTTCCAGCCGGCGACCCCGACGTTCCTCAACCTCGGCAAGGCGCAGCGCGGCGAGCCCGTGTCCTGCTTCCTGCTGCGCATCGAGGACAACATGGAGTCCATCGCGCGCGGCATCAACTCCGCCCTGCAGCTGTCCAAGCGCGGGGGCGGCGTGGCCCTGCTCCTGTCGAACATCCGCGAGCACGGCGCCCCGATCAAGCACATCGAGAACCAGTCGTCCGGCGTCATCCCCGTGATGAAGCTGCTCGAGGACTCCTTCTCGTACGCGAACCAGCTGGGTGCCCGCCAGGGCGCCGGTGCGGTGTACCTGCACGCGCACCACCCGGACATCATGCGGTTCCTCGACACCAAGCGGGAGAACGCGGACGAGAAGATCCGCATCAAGACCCTGTCGCTGGGCGTCGTCATCCCCGACATCACGTTCGAGCTCGCGAAGAACAACGAGGAGATGTACCTCTTCTCCCCGTACGACGTCGAGCGCGTCTACGGCGTGCCGTTCGCGGACGTCAACGTGACCGAGAAGTACCGCGAGATGGTCGACGACGGCCGGATCCGCAAGCAGAAGATCAAGGCCCGCGACTTCTTCCAGACGCTCGCCGAGCTGCAGTTCGAGTCCGGCTACCCGTACATCCTGTTCGAGGACACGGCCAACAAGGCCAACCCGATCAAGGGCAAGATCACCCACTCGAACCTGTGCTCGGAGATCCTGCAGGTCTCGACGCCCTCGACCTTCAACGAGGACCTGTCGTACGACCACGTCGGCCGCGACATCTCCTGCAACCTCGGCTCGATGAACATCGCCCTCGCGATGGACTCGCCGGACTTCGGCCGCTCGGTCGAGACCGCGATCCGCGCGCTCACCGCCGTGTCCGACCAGACCGACATCGAGTCCGTGCCGTCCGTGAAGCGGGCGAACCGCGGCGGCCACGCCATCGGCCTCGGGCAGATGAACCTGCACGGGTACCTGGCGCGCGAGCGGATCTTCTACGGGTCCGAGGAGGGCCTGGACTTCACGAACATCTACTTCTACACGGTGGCGTACCACGCGATCCGCGCGTCGAACCTGCTCGCGCAGGAGCGGGGCCAGGCCTTCGCCGGCTTCGAGGACTCGAAGTACGCGACCGGGGAGTACTTCGAGAAGTACATCGAGCGCACCTGGGAGCCGCGGACCGCCCGCGTCCGCGAGCTGTTCGCGACCGCCGGCGTGCACATCCCCACCCAGGACGACTGGCGGGCGCTGGCCGAGTCCGTGCGCGAGCACGGCCTCTACAACCAGAACCTCCAGGCCGTGCCGCCCACCGGGTCCATCTCGTACATCAACAACTCGACCTCCTCGATCCACCCGATCGCGTCGAAGATCGAGATCCGCAAGGAGGGCAAGATCGGCCGGGTCTACTACCCCGCGCCGTTCATGACCAACGAGAACCTGGAGTACTACCAGGACGCGTACGAGATCGGCTACGAGAAGATCATCGACACGTACGCCGAGGCCACGCAGCACGTGGACCAGGGCCTGTCGCTGACGCTGTTCTTCAAGGACACCGCCACCACCCGCGACATCAACAAGGCGCAGATCTACGCCTGGCGCAAGGGGATCAAGACGATCTACTACATCCGCCTGCGCCAGATGGCCCTCGAGGGCACGGAGGTCGAGGGGTGCGTCTCCTGCATGCTGTGACAGTGGGACGTGGGCAGTTCGAGACGATGAGGAAGCAGTGATGGCGGAGAAGCTCAAGCTGGTCGACCGCGTGCAGGCGATCAACTGGAACCGGGTCGAGGACGAGAAGGACGTCGAGGTCTGGGACCGGCTGACGGGCAACTTCTGGCTGCCCGAGAAGGTCCCGGTGTCCAACGACATCCAGTCCTGGGCGACGCTCACCGAGACCGAGAAGACGATGACCACCCGCGTCTTCACGGGCCTCACGCTGCTCGACACCATCCAGGGCACCGTCGGCGCCGTCAGCCTCATCCCCGACGCGCTGACCCCGCACGAGGAGGCGGTGTACACCAACATCGCGTTCATGGAGTCGGTGCACGCGAAGAGCTACTCGTCGATCTTCTCGACGCTGATCTCGACGCCCGAGATCGACGAGGCGTTCCGCTGGTCGGAGGAGAACCCGAACCTGCAGCGCAAGGCCGAGATCGTCCTGAACTACTACCGGGGCGACGAGCCGCTGAAGCGCAAGGTCGCCTCGACCATGCTCGAGTCCTTCCTGTTCTACTCCGGCTTCTACGCGCCGATGTACTGGTCCTCGCGGGCCAAGCTCACCAACACGGCCGACCTCATCCGCCTGATCATCCGGGACGAGGCCGTGCACGGGTACTACATCGGCTACAAGTTCCAGAAGGGGCTGGAGAGGCTCACCGAGGCGGAGCGCCAGGACCTCAAGGACTACACCTTCGAGCTGCTCTTCGAGCTCTACGACAACGAGGTGGAGTACACCCAGGACCTGTACGACCCCCTGGGCCTCACCGAGGACGTCAAGAAGTTCCTCCGGTACAACGCCAACAAGGCCCTGATGAACCTGGGCTACGAGGCGCTGTTCCCGCGCGACGAGACCGACGTCAACCCGGCGATCCTGTCCGCGCTGTCCCCGAACGCCGACGAGAACCACGACTTCTTCTCCGGGTCGGGCTCGTCGTACGTCATCGGCAAGGCCGTGAACACCGAGGACGAGGACTGGGACTTCTGATCCCCGCCTGACGCGCACCGACGACGACGCCCCGCCGAGCAGCCGCTCGGCGGGGTGTCCGTCAGCTCAGGCCGCGACCGTCTCCGCCACCTCGGTCGCCCGCGTCAGCCCGCCGTCGGGGTGCTGCTCGGCGACGAAGGCGCTCGCCCGCGCCGCGAGCGCCATGATCGTGAGCGCGGGACCGACGGTGCTGCTGCTGACGAACGACGACGCGTCCGGCACGAACACGTTCGGCGCGTCCCACAGCTGGTTGACGCCGTTCATCACGGAGGTGGCCGGGTCGGTGCCCATCCGCGCGCCGCCGCACTCGTGGATCGCCGCGCCGAGCACGATCGACATCTTGATGCCCTGCTTGAAGATGAGCCGCTGCAGCGGGGTGAAGTCCGGCCACACCTTGTCGGACTCCAGGCCCGCGGCCGACCCGATGAAGTTGACCCGGTAGCCGGCCTCGTCGGCCATCTGCTTCAGCGCGGTCATCGTGCGCTTCAGCAGCACCCGGTCGTTCTCGCCCATGCTGAGGTCGATGTGCGGGATCGGCACGCCCCAGCGGTCCCTGCGGTGGCGGTTGAGCCGCACGGAGTTGTCGTACCGGGCGAGCATCTCGCCGGCGCCGCCCAGCCCGAACGCCGCGGGGTGCCCGTCGGGGACGGGGAACCGGCCGCCGAGGCCCTGGAACGAGATGCCGCGCAGGAACCCGTCCTCCGGCTCGGCGCCCAGGTTCTCGTAACGGGGGATGAGGATGCCGCCCGGGGTGCCGTAGAACGGGTCGGCCGGCAGGTTGTCGGCGGGGTCCCACTGCCCGGCGTGCCTCGGCGAGTCGAAGAACCCGATGCTCATGGTCTGGTCCATGAAGTACCGCCCGAGCAGGCCCGACGAGTTCCCGAGGCCCTCGGGGTGCCGCGCCGACCCGGAGTTCAGCAGCAGCCGGATCGACTCGATGGTGGACCCGCAGACCAGCACGGCGTCGGCGAACACCCGGTGCTCCCGCCGCGTGGTCCGGTCGACGAACACCGCACCCGTGGCCAGGCCCGTGCGGTCGTCGGTGGTGATCCGGCTGACCACCGCCTCGGTGCGCACCGTCAGCCGACCGGTGCGCCGCGCGGCCGCGATGCCGGGGGGCACCCGGTCCGGGAACGGCGCCTGCACCCGCCAGGAGATGACCTTCCGCTCGGGCCAGCGCGCCTCGACCTTCTCCTTGAAGTCGCGCTCGACGCGGGTGAGGAAGCCGGGTCCGGCGTAGCGACCGTCCGGCGGGTGCACCAGGCCGTCCGCGTCGCCGTAGACCCCGACGGCCTCCTCGACCCGGTCGTACCAAGGCTCGAGGTCGGCGTAGCCGAGCGGCCAGTCGGTGCCGTACCCGTCCCGCGACGCGGCCCGGAAGTCGACGTCGGACATGCGCTGCAGCACGCGGCCGTAGCTGTTCATCCGGCCGCCGAGCAGCTTGCTGCGCACCCACAGGTAGGGGTGCGTGAGCGGGGTCGAGTACGGGTCCTCCCAGTCGTTCACCAGGAAACGGTTGGACGACTCGCTGAAGTAGGGACGGCGCGCCTGGGTGAACTGGCCGGAAGCCATCGCGCGGGCGCGCGCCACGAGGTCCATGCCCATGGCGGCCGGCTTCTTGCGGGCGGGCGGGACGAAGTCCTCCTCGCGCAGCTCCCGGCCCGCCTCCAGGAGCAGGACGTCGAGGCCGCGCTCGGTGAGCTCGGCGGCGGCGGTGCTGCCGGCGGGGCCGGAGCCGATGACGAGGGCGTCGAAGGTGCGGTCGGTGTGGGCCATGCGTCTGATCTCCGTCGACTCAGAGGGTGATGGTGCGGGTCCGTTCGCCCCCGAAGGGGATCGGGATGTACGCCACGCGGATCTTCAGCCGCAGCGTCACCTCGTGGTCGCCGGCGGGCAGGCCGCCGTTCAGCCACCGCACGCGCAGCGGGGTGCCGTACTCCCAGCGGTACGTCGTGACGGTGGCGGCCTCGTCGAGCGTGAACCAGTCCGCCCCGTCGGGAGACACGACGAGCTCGTCGCGCGGCACCTCGGCGCCGTCCACGACCAGCTCGACGGCGTGCACCATCGACAGCGGGATGCCGCGGTAGTAGGTGATGAGCGTCTCGACCTGGAAGGCGCCGGCGCCGGAGGCGGTGACGACGTTGCGGGCCGAGCCCTCGGTGAACACGTAGCTGTCGAACACCTCGGTCACTCCCCGTCCGCGTGCGTGGCGGGGTGCGCGGTCAGCATCCGCTGGTGCGCGCGCACCTGCCCCTGGTCGTCCACGGGGGCGTCGACCGGCGCGAACCGGTTGCCCTCGTACTCGCTGGCGACGTAGCCGTCGTAGCCGATCCGGTGCAGCCGGTCGAGCACGGCCGGGTAGTCGATCGAGTACTCGGTGCCGTCGGGCAGCATCTCGAAGAACTTGCCGTGCACGTGCCGTAGGTAGGGTGCGTGCTCGTCCAGCACGTCGAGCGGCGTGCGCTCGTACCCGGTGGAGAAGAACGCGTACTCGGCATCCACCGGACCCCGGAACAGCGCGGTGAGCTCCTCGGGGAAGGCCATGCCGTGGTCCGAGCCGTCGCTGAACACCCGCAGCGTGTCGCCGTGCCGGTCGTACAGCTCGTCGATCTTGTCGGCGACGGCCGGGGTGAGCCCGAGCCCGGTGAAGTATGCCGTGGACACGCGCGGGTGCCGGTCGCAGAAGATCCCGAGATCGATCACGAGACCGAGCCGCTCCGACTGGGCGCGCCGCATCATGTCGACCCACTGCCGGGTCAGCGTGCCCTGGAAGCTCATGCCCGCGTGGATCTCGAGCGCCATCGTGACGCCGATCCGCTCCGCGTGCGGCAGCACGGCCTCGGTGACCTCGGCGGAGGTGTCGGACACCAGGCGCACCAGGTCGAAGCCGAGCCGCTTGCTGACGTCGAGCTCGTGGCGCAGCAGCTCGGCCTGCTCCCGCACCCGCAGCGTGCGGTTCGCGTACAGGGTGGAGTTGACGAACACGTCGTTGCACACCGGAACCAGTCCGGACGCGTCGAGCGCCGACCGCCAGGCGGCCACGGTCTCGTCGGTCGGGTGCGGGGTCGCGGTGATCATCTGGTCGCTGATCAGCTCGACGCCCTCGGCGCCGGCGTCCGCCACGAACCGCAGCGCCCCGGCGAGGTCGAGCCGCCCGCGGGCGTAGGAGTCCTGCAGGCTGTACATGCTGACAGCAGTCCTGATCCTGCTCATGGCCGCCCCCTCAGGCCGGGACCGCGGCGGCGGCCGGGGCGGAGGAGGGCGTGCGGGCGGAGTCGGCGGCGCCGATGATCCCCGCGTCGTTCGCCAGCGCGGCGGTCACGATCCGCGGCTCGCCGCGGAACCCGCGGCCGGACAGCTTCGCCAGGAAGCCCTCCCGCGCGGCAGGCAGGATCAGGTCGCCCGCGGCGCCGGCGATGCCGCCTCCGACCACGACGACCTCGGGATCCACGACCGCGGTGAGCGTCGCGATGCCGAGGCCGAGGTAGCGGCCGAACCGGTGCATCAGGCCCGTCGCTACCGGGTCTCCCTGGCGGGCGGCGGCCGTGACGTGCGCGCCGGACAGCGGCTCGCCGTCAGCGACCGCGAGCATGGCGCGCGCGCCCTCGGGGTCGCTGGTCGCGACGTTCCGGGCCAGGCGGGCGAGGGCGGTGCCCGAGGCGTAGGCCTCCCAGCAGCCCTCCTGGCCGCAGCCGCAGAAGTGCCCGTCGGGCACGACCGTGACGTGGCCGAGCTCGGCCGCGGCGCCGAACGCCCCGCGCAGCAGCCGGCCGTCGGCGACGACAGCGCCGCCGAGGCCGGTGCCGAGGGTCAGCATCACCATGTCGCGGGTGCCCCGGCCGTTGCCGAACCGGTACTCGGCCCAGGCAGCGGCGTTGGCGTCGTTCTCGATCACGACGGGCAGGCCGATCCGGTCGGCGAGCCGGGTGCCGAGCGGGTGGTGGCGCCACGCGATGTTCGGGGCGAACAGCATCGTGGTGCGATCGGGCCCGACGAACCCGGCGGCGGCAGCGCCGACGGCGTCGACCTGCGGGTACTGCGCCCGCAGCTCGGCGACGGCGTCGGCCACGGCGGCCTCGATCTGCTCCGGGTCGCGGGGGTCGGTGCTGCGGAAGGCGCGCACCAGGATCTGGCCCGAGGCGTCGACGACCCCGGCGGCGATCTTGGTGCCGCCGATGTCGACGCCGACGGTCAGGGCGTGCTCGCTCATCGTCGCCCCCTCAGCGGTTCGAGAAGGCGGCGTCGAACGCGGCCGCCGGCGGGGTGAACAGGTTGTCGCGGACGAAGGCGAGCGCCTGTGGGGCGCCGACCAGGCGGTCCATCCCGGCGTCCTCCCACTCCACCGAGATCGGGCCGTCGTAGCCGATGGCGTTGATGGTGCGGAAGATCGCCTCCCAGTCCACGTCCCCGCGGCCGGCGGACACGAAGTCCCAGCCGCGACGGGGGTCGCCCCAGGGCAGGTGCGAGCCGAGCGGGGCGTTGCGGCCGTCGAACCGGCGCTTGGAGTCCTTGCAGTGCACGTGGAGGATGTGCGGCGCGAAGTCGACCAGGAACCCCGCCGCGTCGATCTGCTGCCAGTTCATGTGGCTGGGGTCGAAGTTGATCCCGAACACCTCGGGCCGTCCGATCGCGTCGAGAGTGAGCCGGGTGGTCCAGTAGTCGTAGGCGATCTCGGAGGGGTGGACCTCGAGGGCGAACTTCACGCCGTTCTCCTCGAAGGCGTCCAGGACCGGGGTGAACCGCTCGACGAAGTCGCGGTAGCCGTCCGCGACCATCGCCTCGGTGGCCGGCGGGAACATCGCCACGTACTTCCAGATCTTGGACCCGGTGAACCCGGTGACCACCTTCGCGCCGAGCCGGCGGGCGGCGACGGCGGTGACCTTCAGCTCCTCGGCGGCGCGCTGCCGCACGCCCTCGGGGTCACCGTCGCCCCAGGTCCGCGCCGAGAGGATGCCGCGGTGCCGCTCGTCGATCGGGTCGTCGCACACGGCCTGGCCGGTGAGGTGGTTGCTGATCGCGTAGACGGACAGGCCGTACTTCTCGAGCGTCGCCTGCTTGGCCGCGAGGTAGGCGTCGTCCTCGGCGGCGGCCACCACGTCGAGGTGGTCGCCCGAGCAGGCGATCTCGAGGCCGTCGAAGCCCCACCCGAACGCGAGGCGGCAGACCTCCTCGAACGGCAGGTCGGCCCACTGGCCGGTGAACAGGGTGACCGGACGGGACATGCGGGGACTCCAGACTCGTCGCTGAGCAAGCAACAGCCTGTGACACGGCGACGTGTTGGCTGCGCTGCGCGCGCAAGAGGGTCCAACCCCTGCGCACTTAGGCACACGATATGCCTAAGGGCGCGAGTCAGGCAAGGAAGTCGTGCTTCTGCGCCATCAGGACCTCGACGTCGATCGGGAAGCCGCCCGGGGCCCACTCCGCCAGGTACTCGGGGGAGAGCAGCATCTCCGTCACCATCGCCGAGGCGCCGATCACGTCCTCCGCGCGGTCCGGCGTGCCGTGCTCCAGCTGCAGGCGGTCGACCGACGCGGCGAGGGTCTGGGCGTTCAGCGTGCGGCTCACCGTGCCCTGGAAGAGCGCGCTGTCAGCGAGGGTGTTGCCGCCGATCACCACGCGGCGCGGGTTGAACCACGTGACGATCCCGGCGAGGGCCCGCCCCATCGCCTCCGCGGCCCGGAGCACGAGCTCGGCGCAGGTCGGGTCCCCGGCCTCCGCGCCGGCGACGACGTCCTCGAGCGCGACCGGCGCCGGGCGGCGGGCCAGGAACGGGCTGCGGCCCTGGTCGAGCGCGCGGTGCGCCTCCGCCTCCAGCGCCCAGCGGGACGCGAACGCGTCCAGGCAGCCGACCCGCCCGCACAGGCAGATCCGGTCGGAGTCGGGGTGCACGAGGATGTGCGTGATCTCGCCGGCGATCCAGTCCGCCCCGCGGTGCAGCCGTCCGTCGGAGACGATCCCGCTGCCGACGCCCCGGTCCATCCGGACGAACACCAGGTCGGCGGGCGCGTCAGGCGCCGCGGCGGCCCCCAGGGCGGCGATGTTGGGCAGCGCCTCGACCCAGACCGGCGCCTGCATGCGCCGGGTGAACCAGCCGCGCACGTCCATGCCCGCCGACCAGTCCAGTCCCGGGGGTCCGGCGGTGACCGGGCGCACGGAGCGGCCGGTCACGTAGTTCACCGGCGTGGACAGGCCGATCCCGATGCCCCAGGCCGGCGAGCCCAGGTGGTGCAGCGCCAGCACCGCGTCCATCTCGGCCGCGATCCGCTCGCAGGTCTCCAGCGGGTCGCCGGTGAGCTCCCAGGCGACGTGCCGGTCCTCGAGCACCCGGTGGTCGAGGTCGGTCAGGGCGACCCGGAACCCGGCGGTGCCGACCATGGCGGTGAGGATCCTGCCCTTGTCGCCGACGAACTCCCACACCTCCGCGGCGCGGCCGCCGCGCGAGCGCTGCTCGCCGGACGGCTGCACGAGGCCGAGGTCCTGGGCGGCCTGGATGCGCTGGGTGATGACGTTGCGACCCAGGCGCGTGGCATCGGCGAGCTCGGGCCGGGTCTGGGCCTCGCCCCTGCGGATCAGCCGCACCACCTCGGCGACCTGCACCCACGGGTCCTGCGGGGAGACGGGTGACACCGGCGACTGCCTCCTGCTGATCGGGTCCTGACCTGCACACATCGTAGGTCGCGGGCGCAGGCCATGGGGTCGGATGTTGACTTACGCACGAACCGTGCTTATGGTTCCCGTGTTGTGACCGGGAGGTTCATAACCATGGGCTCTGAAGGGATTTCAATGACGAAACATCGGATCGGCATCGTCGGGTTGGGCTTCATCGGTACGCAGAAGCACCTGGTCGGCCTCGCCCAGCACCCGGACAAGGCCGAGGTCGTGGGCTTCTGCGACATCGACGCCGAGCGCGCCAAGTCCGCGCAGACGCAGTACGGGTCGCCCGACTCGTACGTGACGACGGACTACCGCGAGCTGCTGGCCGACGAGTCCATCGACGTCGTGCACGTCTGCACCTGGAACACCAGCCACTGCGAGATCACCGTGGCCGCCCTCGAGGCCGGCAAGCACGTGCTGGTCGAGAAGCCGATGGCCGTGACCGGCGCCGAGGCCCGCCAGATGGTCGAGGCCGCGAAGAAGTCCGGCAAGACCCTGTCGGTCGGCTACCAGTACCGGTTCCGCACGGAGTCGCAGTACATCCGCAAGCTGGTCGACGAGGGCCGGCTCGGCGAGGTCTACGCGGGCGCGGCGCACGCCGTCCGCCGGCGCGGCGTCCCGATCTGGGGCGTGTTCACCGACGTCGAGAAGCAGGGCGGCGGCCCGCTGATCGACCTCGGCGGCCACGCGATCGACCTCGCGCTCTGGTACATGGGCAACTACGAGCTCGAGTCGGTCACCGGCGTCGTCAACTACAAGCTCGGCGACAAGCCCGAGGGCAACGCGGCCGGGCCGTGGGACCCCGAGACGTTCACCGTCGAGGACTCCGCGTTCGGCTTCGTCCGGTTCACCAACGGCGCCTCGCTGCAGGTGCGCGCCTCGTGGGCGCTCAACGTCCCGGAGTCGCGCGAGTCCTGCGTCGAGCTGTTCGGCACCGAGGGCGGCATCGACGTGGTGCAGCGCGGCTCCGACCAGCTCGTGACGCTGAACTCGGTGCAGGGCGGCATGCTCGTCAACACCCAGCCCGAGCAGGGGGCCGCGTACTTCGGCCTCGGCGGAGAGGCCCAGTCGGGCTTCTCGTACATGGGCGGCCTCGAGGCCGGCCAGTGGCTCGACGCGCTGACCCACGGCACCGAGCCGCTGGTGACCGCGGAGCAGGCGTGCGTCGTGTCCGAGATCCTCGACGCGATCTACACGTCGGCGAAGACGGGCGAGCCCGTCTACTTCAACCGGCCCGCCGCGTAGCGGTCGGCCTGGCGCAGGCCCTGACGGGCGGTCCGGCCCCGGTCGGACCGCCCGTGCGGGGGGCCCGGCGGGCACCGCTACGGTGTCCCGCCGGTGCCCTTCTCGGGCCCGGGTACCCGCCCGGGTCCGCGCCGGCACCGGCCGGCAACACAACGTCGTGTGCACAGATCAGGGAAAACTCGACATGGCCGAACAGACCGTGCAGGCACCCCCGCCTGCCCGCAGTACCCGGGCCGAGGGCAAGCTCTCCTTCGGCACCAAGCTCGCCTACGGCATGGGCGACTTCGCGAGCCAGCTCATGTGGTCGCTCGCGTCCAGCTACCTCGTGGTGTTCTACACCGACAACGTCGGCCTCGCTGTCGGCGGGGTCGGCGTGCTCATGCTCGTCGCGCGCGTCGCCGACGCGCTGTTCGACCCCATGCTCGGCGCGTTCGCCGAGCGGCACCCGACCCGGCACGGGCGGTTCCGCCCCTGGCTGCTGTACGGGTCCCCGATCCTCGCCGTGAGCGTCGTGCTGACGTTCCTCACGGTGCCCGGCGGCAACACCGCCAAGATGGTCTGGGCCGGCGTGACCTACCTGGTGATGGGCTTCATGTACTCGGCGGTCAACCTGCCCTACGGCGCCCTCGGCACCGTCATGACCCGCGACCCCGGCGAGCGCGTCGCGCTCAACTCGTTCCGGATGATCGGCACCAACCTCGGCTCCGTGCTGCTCAGCGCGATCACGATGCCCCTGGTGCTCCGGTTCAGCGGCGTGGGCGACGGCCAGACCACCACGGTCCGCGGCTACACGATCACCGCGACGATCATGGCGCTCATCGCGATGCCGATGTTCTGGCTGGTCTACGCGAAGTGCAAGGAGGTCATCCGCCCGGACGTCGTGGCGACGCGGGTGCCGCTGAGCACCACGCTCAAGGTCGTGCTGGGCAACAAGCCGCTGATGCTGGTGGCCGCCTCGCTGTTCCTCAGCCTGACGAACCTGTTCGGCCGGCTCGCCGTGGCGATCTACTACTACATCTACATCATGGAGCGGTTCGACCTCATCGCCTGGCTGATGATGCTGCCCTCCCTGACCGGCGCCATCGGGATCGCGCTGTTCGCCCGGCTCGCCAAGCGGTTCGGCAAGCGCCGGACGGTCATCGCGTCGCTGGTCATCACCGCGCTGCCGCTGTTCGCGCTGTACTTCACCGACCCGACCAACGTGCCGCTGGTCTTCGTCCTCACCGGCCTGTACGGCCTGGGCAACTTCGCCACCCCGGTGATCATGTCGATGGTGCCCGACGCCATCGACTACGCCGAGGACAGGACCGGCGTCCGCTCCGACGGCACCGCCTACGCCGCGGTCAGCATGGCCACCAAGATCGCGTCCGCCGTCGGCGCCGCCCTCGGGGCCGGACTGCTGGGCGTGTTCGGCTACATCGCCAACCAGCCGCAGACCGACACCGCCGCCATGGGCATCAACTTCACGGTGAACGTCGTGCCCGGCCTCGTGTCGCTGCTCGCGATCATCCCGGTGCTGCTCTACCCGATCACCGAGACGAAGTACGAGGAGATCCGGGCCAGCCTCCGGGCGAAGGAGGAGGCGCGCGAGAGCGCGGCCTGACCGGGCGGACCGGGGAGCGCCGTCGCACGGCGCCCCCCGGTGCCGACCCGACGCGCGCCGGCCGCACAGGCCCGCGCGCGCACGCCACGACGAGGAAGCAGGGATCCTGATGCATGACGAGGGCGGTCCGGCGCACCAGCCGGGCAGCGCGGGGGAGGTGCTCGGCCTCCTCCGGCACGGGCGGGTGCGCACCCGCACCGAGCTCGCGGAGCTCACCAAGCAGTCGCGCACGACGATCTCGCAGCGCCTCGCTGTGCTGGTGGGCGCCGGCCTCGTGCGCGAGGCCGACAGGGCGGCGTCGACGGGCGGCCGGCCGTCGGCAGCGTTCGCGTTCGACGGCGCCGCGCACCACGTGCTCGCGGTCGACCTCGGTGCCCGGCACGCCACCTACGCCGTCGCCGACCTCGACGGGACCGTCCTCGCCACCACCACCGACCCGGTCCGCGTGGCGGACGGGCCCCAGGTCGTCATCGAGCTGGTGGGTCGGCGCCTCGAGGAGCTGCGCGCGGGACTCGGTCTGAGCGGCCGCGCGCCGCGGGCGCTCGGCATCGGGCTGCCCGGACCGGTCGACCACACGAGCGGCCGGCCGACCAGCCCGCCGATCATGCCGGGCTGGGACGGCTGCGACGTGCGCCGGGTGCTGGGCGAACGGTTCGGCTGCCCGGTCTTCGCCGACAACGACGCGAACCTGCTCGCCCTCGGCGAACGGGCGCTCGCGTACCCGGACGTCGACGACCTGGTCTACGTGAAGGTGGCGACCGGCATCGGCGCGGGCATCATCAGCGGCGGCCGGCTGCTGCACGGCGCGGCCGGCGCGGCAGGCGACCTCGGCCACGTGCACAGCCCCGCCGCCGGCGACAGGATGTGCCGCTGCGGGAACCGCGGGTGCCTCGAGGCGCTCGCGGGCGGGCAGGCCGTCGCCGCGGCCCTCACGGCCCAGGGCGTCCCCGCCCGGTCGTCCGCGGACCTCACGCGCCTCGTCCAGGAGGGCAGCCTCCCGACGATCCAGGCGTTGCGTGCGGCCGGCCGCGCCCTGGGCGACGTCCTCAGCACCTGCATCGCCCTGCTCAACCCCCGGGTGCTCGTGCTCGGCGGCGAGATGGTGGCGATCGGCGAACCGCTGCTCGCCGGCGTCCGCGAGTCGGTGTTCTCCCGTGCGCTGCCGCTGGCGGGACGAGACCTGCGGGTCGCCGTCGCCCGCTCGGGCGCGCTCGGCGGCGTGCGCGGCGCCGCGCACCTGGCCATCGAGGGCGCCCTGGCGCCGGCCGCGCTGGCGGCTCTCGAGATCCCGGCCGGCGACGAGGGCCGCGCCGCCGGCTGACACCACCCCACAGACGCGTGGTCCGCCCCGCGGGCCGGTCACGACCGCGGCGCCCTCCCGGGCGGCGCACGCACCACCACAAGAAGGAGATGACAGTGCCCACGCTGTTCATGAAGCTCCCGCACGAGGACAAGGTGCTGCGGCCCGACGCCCTCCGGGAGCTGACGCTGGCCGGCGAGACCGTCGGCTTCACGCTCGACATCGGTCTCAACTACTACCGCGGACTGCCGCTGTCGGCCGTCGAGCGGCTGGAGCTCACCGTCGACGGCGAGGCCGTCCCGGCGCACCTGATGCTGTTCGAGTTCAACGAGAAGCTGTTCCAGCCCGAGCACCTCGCGCTGGCCTGGACCGAGTTCTGGGGGATCAAGCGCGACCTGCGGGTCCGGGTGTTCAACGGCGGCCTCGCGGAGGGGGCGCACGAGGTCGCGCTGCACCTGGAGCTGCGCAACGTGTCCATGCAGTTCGGCCCGGGCACCTACGGGATGATCGACGGCTCCGCCGTCCGCACGCTGGTGCTGCAGAAGGAGGAGTCCAAGTGAAGATCGGGACCATCGAGCAGGCCATCTCGCTCTACGGGTTCTCCGAGCGGCTGGTCGACCGGCGCGACTACGGCGTCGACGACATGTTCGCCGAGCTGGCCTCCCTGGGCATCCAGAAGTTCGAGCTGATCGGGTCCCAGGTCTTCGACCAGTACCCGCGCCCGAAGGCGGCCGAGATCTCCGCCGTCCTCGACTCCGCCGCGCGGCACGGCGTGACCCCCTTCAGCTATGGCGGGTACACCGACGTGGGCCGGATCACCGGCCACGACGCGACCGACGACGAGATCATGCTCGACGTCACCTCGGACCTGCTGACCGCCCGCGACCTCGGCGCGACGTTCCTGCGGGCCGGCGCCATCCCGGTGCGGCTGCTCGAGCAGTCGGCGGCGATGGCCGAGCGGCACCGCGTCCGCATCGGCATCGAGGTGCACGCGCCGTCGCGGCCGAGCGACGCGAACATCCAGGCGCTGCTGGCGAGGATGGACGAGATCGACAGCCCCTACCTCGGCCTGGTGCCGGACTTCGGGTGCTTCATCGAGCGCCCCGCCCAGCCGGCGATCGACCGGCACCTGGCGAACGGCGCCCGGCAGGAGCTCATCGACTACGTCATCGAGCACCGGCACGACGGCCTGGACGAGCCGGGCATGCAGGCGCAGATCGCCTCGATGGGCGGCGGCGTGGCCGAGAAGGCGGCGGTGAGCGAGTTCTTCGGGTTCCTCTCGTTCGGGCCCGCCGACGTCGAGGGGTTCACGACGCTGCTGCACCGCACGCAGTACTTCCACTCGAAGTTCTACCACGTGACCGAGGACCTGCAGGACCCGCAGATCCCCGTCGAGCGGCTGCTCGAGGCGATCGTGAAGTCCGGCTTCGAGGGCATCCTCCTGTCCGAGTACGAGGGCCACGCGTTCCACCTCGACGACGCCCACGAGCAGCTCGAGCGGCACCTGCGGCTCGAGCAGAAGATCCTCACGGGGCTCCAGGGCTGACGCCCGCCCCGCCCCCGTCCCCCCGGGTGCTGCCGCGACGACCGTCGCGGCGGCGTCCGGGGGCGACCCCTGTCTCACCCCACGTCGTGGCCGGACGCGCCGGCGCTGGTCTGCCCCCGGGCCGATCGAGGGCTGGAAACCCCCGTGACACCGAACCGAACGGAGGGCCCCCGTGGCACGCCCGACCGACCCCACCACCCACCGGTGGTGGACCCTCGCAGCCGTCTCGCTGACGCAGCTGCTCATCATCCTCGACGGGACCATCGTCAACATCGCCCTGCCCAGCGCCCAGACCGAGCTCGGCCTGAGCGACGGGAGCCGCCAGTGGGTGGTGACCGCCTACGCGCTCACCTTCGGCGCGTTCCTGCTGCTCGGCGGACGCGTCGCCGACTACTGGGGTCGCAAGCGGGCCTACCTGCTCGGGCTGGCCCTGTTCGGCGCGGGCTCGGCATGGGGCGGTCTCACGCACAGCGGTGGCGAGCTCCTCGTCGCCCGTGGCGTGCAGGGCGTCGCGGCCGCGCTGATGGCGCCTGCGGCGCTGGCCTTCGTCACGCTCAGCTTCCCGGACGGCGCCGAACGCAACCGCGCCTTCGCGATCTTCGGTTCCCTCGGCGGGGCGGGCTCCGCCATCGGCATGCTGCTCGGCGGCGTGCTCACCGAGTTCCTCTCCTGGCGGTGGTGCCTGCTCATCAACGTGCCCCTGGTCGTCGTCGGCGTCGTCGCGGGAGCGGTGCTGCTGCAGGAGAACCGCGCGGCCGGCGACCGGCGCTACGACGTGGCAGGTGCGGTCACCGCGACCCTCGGCTTCGGGCTGCTGGTCTACGGGCTCACGCTCGCGGAGCACTCCTGGACCTCGGCCGCGACCCTCGGCACGGTGACCAGCGGTCTGCTGCTGGTCGGTCTGTTCGTCCTGGTGGAGCACCGGTCCTCGCGGCCGCTGCTGCCGCTGCGGGTGCTCGCCGACCGGACCCGCGCCGCGGCGTTCGCGATCCAGGGCCTGATCGGCATGGTCGGCGTCGGCGCGATGGTCTACCTGGCCCTGCACCTCCAGCTCGTGCTGCATCTGCCGCCCCTGCAGGCGGGTCTCGGCACGCTGCCCTTCACCGCGGCCCTGATGGGCGCGGTGCCGGCCGCGATCCGGATGATCGACCGGGTCGGCCCGCGGCGGCAGATGATCGTCGGCCCTCTGATCAGCGCACTCGGCCTGGTCCTCTTGACCCAGGTCTCGGACGGCGGCTCGTACTGGACCGAGGTGCTCCCGGGCGTGGTGCTCATGGGGCTGGGCATGGGCTTCACGGTCGTGCCGCTCAACAACCTCGCACTGCACCGGGTGGCCCCGCACGACGCGGGCGTCGCGTCGGCCACGATCACCGCGACCAACCAGCTCGGCGGCTCGATCGGGCTCGCGGTGCTGACCGCGGTCTACACCGCGGTGGTGGGGACGGGGTCGATGGTGACCGGGAACGCGACGGTGTTCGCGGTGGGTGCGGGGATCTACCTCACCGCCGCGGCGGTCGCGTGGTGGCTCGTCCGCCCCGAGCGGGGAGCGGGTCCCACGGGAGACGATCGGGTCCCGGAGCCGGCGGCCGCGGTCGGCTCCTGACCCGGTGATGCACGACGCCGTGCGGGGGACGACAGGTCGTCCCCCGCACAGCGTCGAGGTGGTGCGCGGGGGGTGCCTGCTCAGCGGGCGGAGTCGGGCTCCGGCCAGGGGGCGTTGCCGGGGCGCAGGGCGGCGCGGTACCGGCGGAACAGCCGGCGGAGCTCGTGCGCGATCTCCTTGACGGCGGGGTCGAAGTCGACGGGCTCGTTGTGCATCGTGGTCTCCTCGTCCGCGCGGCGTGCGACGACCGAGCCAGGCCAGCGGAGGCTGACATGACAAAGGCGCCCGGTCCCCGGTGGGGTGGACGCCTCTACGCGCTGCAGACAGGTCCATGATACCGATCGCCCGCCGCGCGGTGGCGCTGTGCGGCGGGGTGATCTCCACCACGGTGGCGATGGCCGCCCGACGCTCACGCGTACCGTCACGTCGGTGACCGCCCTCCTCCTGCTCTCGCTCGGCCACGGCGCCGTGCCCGCGTTCCTCGCCGCCCACGCCCCCGCGGACCGCCCGCTGACGATCGGCTACGTCCCGGACGCCGCCCGCGCGGACCCCGCCGCCCCGTGGGCCGTCGCCGAGCGGGACCGCGTCGCCGCCCTCGGGCACGCGGTCGTCGACGTCCGCCTCACCGGCGCGACCCCGGCGGACGTGGCCGCGGCGCTCGGCGGCGTGGACGCCCTGTACGTCGCCGGCGGGAACACGTTCGCCCTGCTGGACGCCCTGCGGTCGTCCGGCGCGGACGCCCTGGTCGCCGACAGGGTCCGGGCCGGGCTGCCCTACATCGGCTCCAGCGCGGGGTCCATCGTCGCCGGGCCGAGCGCCGAGCCCGCCACGCTCATGGACGACCCCGCGGAGGCGCCCGGGCTCACCGACCGGCGCGGGCTCGGGCTGACGGACGCGGTCGTCGTGCCGCACGCCGACGGCAAGCTGCCGCCGTACCCGTTGGAGCTCATCGGGCGGACCCTCGACCGGTACGGGTCGGACCACGAGCTGGTGCCGCTGTGCGACGACGAGGCGCTGCTCGTCACCGGGCCGGGATGGACGGTCGTGGCGTCCGCCTGACGGCCGTCCCAACAGGCCACCCGGGCCGGAGGACCCGCGCACCGGGCGGATCGGGACCGCTACTGTCCGCACCATGACCGACCAGCAGCCCCCTGCCGCGCCCGGAGACCCGCAGCCGTACGGCGTGCAGCCCTACGCCCCGCAGCCGTACCCGGGTGCGGACCCGTACGCCGACCCGGCCGCGTACGGCGACCCGGGCGCGTACGGCGCGGGCTACGGTGCGCCCGCCTACGGCGCCCCCGCGTACGCCGCGCCGGCCTACGGGGCGCCCGCCTACGGCGGCCCGGCCGCCGGCGCGCCCTACGGCTACGACCCGGTCTCCGGCCAGCCGTGGTCCGAGAAGACCCGCGCCACCGCCGGCCTGCTGTCGCTGCTGCTCCCGTTCGTCGGCGTGTGCGGCGTGGGTCGGCTGTACGCCGGGCAGACCGGCATCGGACTGGCGCAGCTCCTCGGGTTCTTCCTGGGCGGGCTGCTCATGTTCGTGCTGATCGGGTTCGTCATCGTCCCGGCGGTGTGGATCTGGTCGGTCGTCGACGGGATCGTGCTGCTCGCCAACGGCGGTCGCGACGGCCACGGGCGCCCCCTGCGCTGACGCCCGGCGACGGTCCGCCCGGTCCGGCCCCTCCGCGGGTCGCGCCGAACCGCACCCTGAGTGCGCGCGGCCCTGTCAGGATGCGCGCATGCCCTCGTCCCGCCGCCTGCTCGCGAGCGCCGCCTTCGCGGGGCTGCTGCTCCTGGCCGCGCCGTCCGGACCCGCGGGCGCGGAGCCGGCGCCGCCCGCAGCGGTGGTCGCCGCCGTTCCCGCCGTCCCCGCCGCGCCCGCCGTCCTGCAGGCCGCCGGCCCGCTCCGGGCGGCCGAGGACCGCACCGAGGGCCTGCGCGTCGAGACGTCGGCCACCTACACGGTGGACCTGGCGGCGAGCGTCGTGCACGTCGAGCACCTCGCGACGCTGACCCACCAGACCCCGTCGTCGGGCGCCTGGTACTACACGTTCGAGGAGTTCGCGGTGCCCACGCTGCCGGGAGCGACGGGCGTGGCCGCGACGTGGGACGACGGCACGGCGCTGCGGTTCCGGCTCCAGCCCGGCACCGACGAGTACGTCCCCGCGGTCGTGGTGTCGCTGCGCCCGGTGCTCACGTACGGCGACACCCGGACGCTGCGGGTGACGTACGACCTGCCGGCGCAGCCGCCGCGCGTCGCGACGTACGCGCAGGTGAACCCGGCGTTCGCGACGTTCCCGGTGATCCTCGACGGCGACCCGGGGCTCGCGTCCGCGCGCGTCGTCGTGCCGGACGGCCCCGAGGTCGAGGTGGTCGGTGACGCGATGGCCCCGACGTCCGCCGGCGGCAGCACCACGTGGAGCGCGGACGCCGTCGCCGACCCCGTCGCGTGGCAGGCGCAGGTGGTCGTCCGGGACGACGACGCGCTCGTGCCGGCCGACGTCGCGTACGGCGACGGGGTGCGGGTGCTCGGCTGGCCGGACGACGCGGAGTGGCTGGCGTTCACCACCGACCTGGCGAGGCGCGGGCTGCCGGTCCTGGAGGAGGCGATCGGCCGCTCGTGGACGGTGACGGGCGAGCTGCGCATCCTCGAGGCGGCCACCCCGAGCGCCTACGGGTACGCCGGCTGGTACGACCACGCCAGCGGGACCATCGAGATCGGCGACACCCTCGACGCGCGCGTCACCCTGCACGAGCTCGCGCACGCCTGGTTCAACGGGACGACGTTCGAGGGCCGGTGGATCGGCGAGGCGCTCGCCGACGAGTACGCCGCGCTGGCGATGGAGCGCCTCGGGCAGGAGCGGCCCGTGCCCGCGCCGCTGGACCCGTCACGTCCGGACGCCGTGCGGCTGGTCGACTGGGAGGACGCCCGCGCGGACGGGCCCGAGGCGGGGACGCACGACGAGTACGGGTACGCCGCGTCCTGGTGGGTGGCGCACGAGGTGGCCGCGGAGATCGGCGCGGAGAGCCTGTCCGCCGTCGTCGCCGCCGCGGTGGACGGCGTGGACGCGTACCCCGCCGCGACCGACGACGCGGGTCCGTCCGGCCCGACCGGCTGGCAGCGGCTGCTGGACCTGCTCGAGCAGGTCGGCGGCTCCCAGCGGGCGGAGCAGGTGTTCCGGGACGTCGTCGTCGCGCAGGGCGACCTGCCGCTGCTCGACGCGCGCGCCGCCGCCCGGGCCGAGTACCGGCGCCTGCTCGACGCCGGTGCCGGCTGGGCGCCGCCCGCTGCGGTGCGCGACGCCATGGCGGACTGGGACTTCGCCGCCGCGACGGCCGCGGTGCCGGCGGTGCTCGCGCTGCTCGAGGAGCGGGACGCCCTGACCGCGGAGCTCGACGGCGCGGGCCTGGACGCCCCCGGGGCCCTGCAGGGCCAGGTCGAGAACGCGGGCTCGGTCGCCGAGGCCGCCGAGCAGGTCGACGACGCGGCCCGGGCGGCCAGCGCGCTGGTGGCCGCCGACGCCGGCCGGGACGACGCGGACCCGTTCACCCGGCTCGGCCTGCTGGTCGGCGGGGTGGACGGCGACCTCGCCGCGGGGGCCGCCGCGCTGGACGAGGGCCGGTACGACGACGCGGCGGCCGCCGCGGAGCGGGCGTCGGCGACGCTGGGTTCGGCCCCGGCGCGCGCGGCGGCGGTGCTGGCGGGCCTGCTGGTGCTGGCGGCCGGCGGCGTGGTCCTGGTCCGCCGCCGGCGGTCCGACCCCACCCCGGCCCCGGCCGGACCCCGGGCCCCGGCCGACCCGTCCCACCCGGTCGCCTGACCCGATCCCGCAGCGCCCGCCGAGTCGGACCTTCCCCTGCGCGCGGCACCCCGGCTAGCCTCGACGGCGCCGCCCACCCCCACGACGACGTGCCCGGAGGCCCCGTCATGCGCTACTGCTTCACCTCCCGCGTCGACCCCCGTCACCTGGACGCCTACCGCGCGCGGCACGCCGCCGTCTGGCCGGAGATGCTCGAGGCCCTGCGGGACGCCGGCTGGCGGGACTACTCGCTGTTCCTCGGCGACGACGGCCTGCTGGTCGGGTACTTCGAGGCCGACGACAACGACCTGGCCCAGGCGCGGATGGCGGCGACCGAGGTGAACGCCCGGTGGCAGGCCGAGATGGCCGCGCTGTTCGAGGCGGACGGCCCGCCGGACGAGGGGTTCCGGTACCTGCCGGAGGTGTTCCACCTGGAGGACCAGCTCCGTGCGGCCGGCGGGGCCTCCGCGAGCGGCGAGTGAGCCAGGCCTTCCTTTCTAGACGGGTTGCGGGGGCGGGCCTACCGTCGACCGGGTAGGCACAGCCGCCCCCACCCCGGAGGTCTTCGATGAGCACCCTCATGGACCAGCCGCCCGTCTCCGAGTGCTCGGTCGACGGCTGCTCGTACAACCACGACCACGCCTGCAACGCCGCCGCGATCACGGTCGGCGGCACCGGTGACGCCCAGTGCTTCACGTTCATCCCGCTCAGCGTCAAGGGCGGGCTCGACCGCGTCGTGTCCCACGTGGGCGCGTGCCAGCGGGTCGACTGCACGCACAACGAGCACCTCGAGTGCGCGGCGGACTCGGTCCGCATCGGCGCCGGCCACGACCTGGCCGACTGCCTGACGTTCCAGCCCGTCCCGGCCTGACGCCGGCACACCGGCCCCCGCGTCCCTCGCCGGACCCGGGGGCCGCGGCCTGCCCGGGGTCAGTCCTCGCGCTCCGTCGCCGCCACGACCGCCGCCGCCACGGGCACCGCGCCCTCCGACAGCTCCAGCGTGAGCCCGGCGGTGCGGGGCTCGTCGAGCAGCCCCACGAGGACGGCCGCCACGTCGTCCCGCGGGACCTTCCCGCGCGGGATCTCCGGCCCGAGCCGCACGTGCCCGGTGCCCGGGTCGTCGGTCAGGGCGCCGGGGCGCAGGATCGTCCAGTCGAGGTCGCGGCCCCGGAGGTCCTCCTCGGCCGCGGTCTTCGCGCGCAGGTAGGCGGCGAACACCTCGTCGGTGCCGGGCGGCGGCTCCGCACCCGCGCCCACGGACGACACGAGCAGGTACCGGCGGACCCCGGCGGTGGCGGCGGCGTCGGCGAGCAGGGCGGCGGCCGCGCGGTCCACGGTGTCCTTGCGGCCGGCCCCGCTGCCGGGTCCGGCGCCCGCGGCGAACACGACGGCGTCCGCGCCGGCCAGGTGGGTGGCGAGCGCGGCGGCGTCGGTGTCCTCGAGGTCGAGCAGCACGGCGGTGGCGCCGTCGGCCTCGACGTCCGCGACGTGCGCGGCGTTGCGCACGATCGCGACGGGGGTGTCGCCGCGCCCCGCGAGCAGCCGGCTCAGGCGTCGGGCGATCTGCCCGTGGCCCCCGGCGATGGCGATGCGCATGCCCCCACCGTAGGAGCGCGGGGCACGGATCGCACGGGGTGCCTCCCCGGGCCGCTGCAGGGGGCGCGGCGGCCCGGGGAAGCGTGGCCACCCGTCATCGAAGGGGTGGTGACGGCGGTCGGCCTGCACGGCGCCACCAGACCGGCCAGGGGGGATGCCTCCCGGTGCCATCGTGCAGGACCCACGCTATGCCGGTCGGGTACCCCTCATCACTACTCAGAAGTAGCGGAAGCGGTTCCCCCTGAGCGGTACGGCCCGGAGTTGAGTGCCGTGAGGGGTCGGCTCGGTGGGCACTCAGGCGACGTCTGAGGGGTCAGGCGCTCGCGGCGATGGCAGGCGGCTCACCGGGGCCGGCCGCGGACGCACCGCCGCCGGCGCCCGCGTGCGGGTCCGCGCCCGCGTCGTCGCCCGGCGGTTCGGGCAGCGGCCGGAGCGCGGACAGCCGCGCACGGAGGTCCTGCACGTCGTCCGGCCCGGCGGTCCCGGGGACCAGCGACAGGGCGGTGAACGTCTCCGCGGTGGGCAGCAGGTCCCGCGCGAGGTCGCGCAGGGCCTCCGCGACCTCGGCCAGGTCGGCGGCGTGCCGGGCGTCCAGGCCGGCCGGGTCACCCCCGCCACCATCGCCCTGCAGGCCGACGTACAGGACGAACCCCGCGCGGGCCGGCTGGGGGCCGGCGTCGTGCGGGCGCGCGGGGCGCGGGGCCGGGGTCCGCCGGGTCGGCGGGAGGGCGGGTGCGGGGGTGCGGGCTCGTGCCACGGCGTGCTCCGGGGGTGCGCGGGGACCGCGGCGAGGGCGGTCGGGGTGTGGTCGCGGGGGACGGCAGGGCGTCAGGACCGACAGCGCGTGCGAGACGTCCCGGGTACGCCGACGGACGCCGTGGCGGCGTGGGTCGGGCGTCGGCGGGGCATCACGCGTCGATCGTGGCAGGCGCCGCGGCGGTGTCCAAGGGCTTTGCGCCCGCGGTCTCAGCGGACGAGACCGGATGTCGTCCCGGGCGCTGCGCCCGGGGGAGGGTCAGACGACGCCGTAGAGGCGGTCGCCGGCGTCGCCGAGGCCGGGGACGATGTACGCCTTCTCGTTGAGGCGCTCGTCCACGGCGGCGACGACGACGGTGACGTCGCCGCGGTCGCCGACGGCCTCCTCGACGACCTTGAGGCCCTCGGGCGCGGCCAGCAGGCACACGGCCGTGACGTCGCGGGCACCGCGGGCGAACAGGTAGTCGATGGCCGCGACCAGCGTGCCGCCCGTGGCGAGCATCGGGTCGACCAGGAAGCACTGCCGGCCGGTGAGGTCCTCCGGCAGGCGGTTGGCGTAGGTGACGGCCTCGAGGGTCGTCTCGTCGCGCTGCATGCCGAGGAACCCGACCTCGGCGGTCGGCATCAGCCGGGTCATGCCGTCGAGCATGCCGAGGCCGGCGCGCAGGATCGGGACGACGAGCGGCAGCGGCTCGGCGATCTTCACGCCGGTGGTCCGGGTGACCGGGGTCTCGATCTCGACCGGCTCGGTGCGCACGTCGCGGGTGGCCTCGTAGGCGAGCAGGGTCACGAGCTCGTCGACGAGCTTGCGGAACGTCGGCGAGGACGTGTCCTTGTTGCGGAGCACCGACAGCTTGTGGGCGACGAGCGGGTGGTCGGCGACGTGCAGGCGCATGGGCCCAACCTACCGTGCGCGCGGGGTCCTGCCGTCCGGTCCGGGCCGTCGTCGTGCGGGCTGGGCCCTACGTCCCGGTCGTCCGGGCGCGATGCACGACACGCTTGCCGGAGCGCGCGGCGACGACGAGGACCCCCTGCCTGTGTCGTCGCCGCCGCGCACCCAACCCCCGCACCCCACCCCGCGACGACGCGGGACGGCGAGGCGTGCCCGCGCGGATGAAAACGGCCTCTGACCTGCGAGTTCATCCCGAGCAACTCCTCAGGACGCGCCGCGGCCGGTCGAACCTTCCTGATGTACCCCCTCCTGAGGAAGGCCCGACATGGATCGTCACGCCGCCACCCCCCTCCGGCACTCGCTCGCGACCAAGATGGTCGGGGCGGTCGCCGTCGCCGTCGTCGCGGGCGGAGCCGCCGGCGTCCTCGGCCTGCAGGCGCTGTCCGGCTCCCGCACCGCGCTCACGGAGCTGCGCGAGACCCAGGTCGTGCTGGTGCAGGCGGCCGGCCAGCTGCAGTCCGGCATCAAGGGCGCCGTCGCCTACAACACGGCGCTGACGCTGGCGCCCGAGGTCAACCCGACGGCGGAGCAGGACCGGGACGCGGAGGTCGCGGCGGCCGACGAGGCGCTGGACACGCTGCTCGGGCTGGAGGTGCCCGCGGCGCAGCAGCCGGCGCTCGACGAGGTCGCGACGCAGTGGCAGACGGTGCGGGACATCGTGCTGGACGACCTGTCGACGCTGCCGCCGGCGGAGATCGCCCCGGTGACCGCGCGGTACCAGGAGGCGAACGCGGCGCTGTCCGAGGCGCTGGGCGGGCTGATCGACGACGCCTACGGGAAGATCGACGACGCGATCGCGCAGGCCTCGAGCACCACCACGCGGACCACCGTCGAGGTGGCCGCGCTGCTCGGGGCGGGCGCGGTGCTCGCCCTCGGGCTCGGGCTGGGGCTCGGTCGCCGGGTGCGGCGCCGGCTGGCGCGGGTCGACGACGTGGTCGAGGCGATCGCGGACCGGGACCTCACGCAGTCGTGCGGCCTGACCGGCCGGGACGAGCTCGCGCGGCTCGGGGAGTCCCTGGACGCGGCGCAGGAGGCGGTCCGGGAGACCCTGGCGGGCGTGGCGGGCACGACCGAGCAGGTGTCGACGGCCGTCGGCGTGCTGGCGGCCGCGAGCGCGCAGGTCGGCGCCGGGTCGGAGGAGACGAGCGCGCAGGTCGGCGCGACCGCGGCCGCCGCCGAGCAGGTGACGCGGAACGTGCAGGCCGTCGCCGCCGGCGCGGAGCAGATGGGCGCGAGCATCCGGGAGATCGCGCAGAACGCGAACGAGGCCGCCAAGGTCGCCGCGCAGGCCACCGACGCGGCGCAGAGCGCGAACCGCACGGTCGCGCAGCTCGGGACGAGCTCCACGGAGATCGGGAACGTCGTCAAGGTCATCACGAGCATCGCCGAGCAGACGAACCTGCTGGCGCTGAACGCCACGATCGAGGCGGCCCGTGCCGGCGACGCGGGCAAGGGCTTCGCCGTGGTCGCGGGCGAGGTCAAGGAGCTCGCGCAGGAGACGGCGCGGGCGACCGAGGACATCGCCCGGCGCGTCGAGGCGATCCAGGCGGACAGCGAGCAGGCCGTCAGCTCGATCGGCGAGATCTCCGAGATCATCGCGACGATCAACGACTACCAGGGCGCCATCGCCTCGGCCGTCGAGGAGCAGACCGCCACGACCGCGGAGATGAGCCGCGGCGTCGCGGAGGCCGCCGCCGGGTCCGGGGAGATCGCCACCAACCTCACGGGGCTGTCGTCCGCGACGGCGGACGTCGCCGCGGTGGTCGGGCAGGTCGACGCGCAGGTCCGCGGGCTCGAGGGCACGTCGGGCGACCTGGGCTCGCGGGTGGCCTCGTTCCGGTTCTGAGCGCGAGGATGGGGCGCATGTTCGCGCGCCCCGACGACCTCACCGCGATGGGCCTGGCCCTGACCGAGGCGGCCGGCTGCGCCGCGACCGGCGACGTCCCGGTGGGCGCGGTCGTGCTCGGGCCGGACGGCGCCGTGGTCGGGGCCGGGCGGAACCGCCGCGAGGCGGACGCCGACCCGACCGCGCACGCCGAGGTGCTCGCGCTGCGGGCGGCCTCGGTGGCCCTGGGCCGGTGGCGGCTGGACGACTGCACCCTGGTCGTCACGCTGGAGCCCTGCCTCATGTGCGCGGGCGCCACCGTGCTGGCCCGGGTGCCCCGCCTGGTGCTCGGCGCCTGGGACCCGAAGGCGGGGGCGTGCGGGTCGCAGTGGGACGTCGTGCGCGACTCGCGGCTGAACCACCGGGTCGAGGTGGTCGGCGGGGTGCGGGAGGAGGAGTGCGCACACCTGCTGCGCGACTTCTTCGTCCCGCACCGCCGCCCGTGACCGGCCGGCCCCGGCCCGGTCAGCCGCCCGTGATCGTGTCGTAGGCCCGCATCGCCGCGGTCTGCGCGTCCGCGAGCGCCTCCTCCGGCGTCTTGTCGCCGAGCAGGGCAGCGGTGACGGCGTTGTTCAGCTCGTTCTGGATGTCCTGGCCGGCGGGCGAGGACCCGAAGGTCTGCCCGTAGCCGACGACGTCGTAGTAGGTCGCGATGACCTGGTCGAAGCCGGCGTCGCCGGTCTCGGTGACGTACTGGTCGCGGATCGCCTGGTCCGCCTCGGGCGAGCCGGTGAACAGGCCCGTGTTGAGGCCGCCCTCCTCGGCGACGGTGGCCGCGCGCGCCTCGCCGGCCGCCGTCCAGGCGTCCATCGAGGTGAGCTCGAGCATCCACGCGCACGCCGCGTCGGGGTTCTCGGCGCCCGCCGGGATGACGAACGCGGTGCCCGACGCGACGGAGAACGGGTTGCCGTCCTGGTCGCGGAACGGCACCGCGGCGACGTCGACCTGGCCGACGTACGGGCTCAGCACGTTCGGGTACCACTGGGCGTTCACCTGCGCGCCGACCTGGTCGGTGACGTACTGGTTCGCGTCGCCGAACGTGTCGAACGCGTCGGTGAACGACTTCACCTTCGCGAACCCGCCCTGCGCGTCGGTGATCCGCTGGAGCAGCTCGATCCCGGCGACGTTGGCCGGGTCGTCGAGCGTCGGGGCGCCGTCGTCGTCGGTGAGCCGCCCGCCCTGCCCGAGGACCCACAGGCCGGCCTGGCCGGTGGCGACGGGGTCGAAGCCCAGCGTCGTCGGCACGCCCCCGCTCTCGGCGTACATCGCGGCGACGGCGTCGAGGAGCACGTCGGGCTGCGAGGTGTCGATCTGCTCCTCGGTGACCCCGGCCGCGTCCATGACCCGCTTGTTCAGGAGGATCGCCGGCGGCTGGAAGAACTGCGGCACCGCCCAGACCTGGTCCTCGTACCGGACGTCGTCCACGACCGACGGGTAGAACCGCTCGTCCGGGTCGACGTCGTGCGCGGCGTAGCAGGAGTCCAGCGGCAGGATCAGGTCCTGCGCGGCGTACGTGGTGACGTACCGGCGGTCCATCTGCACCACGTCCGGGACGTCGCCGCCCGCGATCCGGGTGGTGAACTTCTGGGCGTCGAACGCGGTGGCGTCGAGCTCGACGTCGACGTCGGCGAGCTGCGCGGCGGCGAAGTCCAGGCGGGACTGGCCCACGTCGTCGGCGTTCTCGAAGCCCCAGGCGTTCAGCGTGCCGGACGCCTCGGTGCCGAAGTCGGTCGGCTCCCCGGTGCCCCCGCCGCCCCCGCCCGAGCTGCAGGCGGCCAGGGCGAGCGCGGTGATCGGCAGCAGGGCGGTCGCGGTGCGGCGGGTCGTCCTCATGTGCGGTCCTCCGGTGGGTGGAACCCTCAGCCCTTGCGGCCCTGGGTGGCGATGCCCTCGACGAACGAGCGCTGGCCGGCGGCGAACAGCGCGAGCATCGGGAGGGTGACGAGCAGGGAGGCGACCATCACGTACTGGTAGTCGCCGTGGCCGCCGGCGGTCGGGCTGTAGCGCGTCATGGCGTACGCGATGCCGAGCGGCGCGGTGAAGTCCTCGGGGCTGCCGGCGTTGAGGTAGATCAGCGCGGCCTGCAGGTTGTTCCAGGACGCCTGGAACTCGAACAGCAGCACGATGACGAACGACGGCACCGACAGCGGGAACGCGACCTTCCAGTACGCGCGCCACTCGCTCGCGCCGTCGATGCGGGCGGCCTCGAACAGCTCACGCGGCAGGCCGAGGTAGAACTGCCGCTGCAGGAAGATGTAGAACGCCGACCCGAACAGGTTCGCCCCGAACAGGGGCACCCAGGTGCCGAGGAACCCGAGCTCCTTCCAGATCAGGTAGACCGGGATCATCGTGACGGCGCCGGGCAGCATCATCGTGGCGAGCACCAGGCCGAACAGGAACCCGCGGCCGGGGAAGCGGAAGTGCGCGAACCCCCACGCGACGAGCGACGACGACACCGCGACGGTCACCGCGGCGAGCACGGCGATCCCGATCGAGTTGACCATCCAGCTGCCGAGCGGGAGCTCCGCCCAGACCCGGGCGTAGTTGTCCCAGTGGAACTCGGCCGGCCACAGGGAGTTGTCGAAGACCTGGCCCCGGCCCTTGAGGCTCGCGGCCAGCAGCCAGGCGAACGGGTAGAGGAAGACGACGCACATCGCGACCAGCAGGGCGACGACGAGGCCGCGCCGCACGCGCCGGCCGGTGCGCCCGCCACCGGGCGCGGGGGAGCCGGCGCCGCCGTCGGTGCCGCGGCCGGTGCCGCGCCGGCCGGTCGCGGCCTCCGGCGCCCCCGGCACCTGCCGCAGCGGCGTGCCGGTCGTCCCTGCCGTGGTGGACATCAGTCCCGGCCCCCCTCGTAGTAGACGAACCGGGAGCCGAACCGCATCTGCACGGCCGTGATGAGCAGGATGATCACGAACAGCAGCCACGCCATCGCGGCGGCGAACCCGAAGTCGAACTGCCGGAACGCCTGCTGGAACAGGTAGATCGCGTAGAACAGCGACGCCTCGGGGGACGCGTTCGACTGGTCGCGCCAGAACAGCAGGTAGGCCTGGTCGAACACCTGGAACGCGGCGATCGACAGCACGATCACGTTGAAGAAGACGGCGCTGGAGATCATCGGCAGCGTGATGTTCCGGAACCGGCGCCACGGGCCCGCGCCGTCCAGCTCGGCGACCTCGTACAGCTCGCGGGGGACGTTCTTCAGCGCGGCCAGGAAGATCACCATCGTCCCGGACACGCCCCACAGCGTCATGAGGACGATCGACGGCTTGATCCACGTCGGGTCGACCAGCCACTGCGGGCCCTCGATGCCGAAGATGCCGAGGAACTGGTTGACCGCGCCGGTGTTGCCGTTCAGCAGCAAGAAGAACACCGCGGCGGTGGCCACCGCGGGCGTCATCTTCGGCAGGTAGTAGATCGTCCGGAAGAAGCCCGCGCCGCGGCCCGCCTGGTTCAGCAGCGCGGCCAGGCCGAGCGCGACCAGGATCTCCAGCGGCACGGCGAGCACCGCGTAGAACAGCGTGTTCCCCAGCGACGTGGCGACCCGCGGGTCGGTGAAGAGCTGCGCGTAGTTGTCCAGGCCGGCGGGCCGCGCGGTGTTGGTCGCGAGGTTGTAGCGGCTGAACGAGATGACGAGGCTGTAGATCATCGCGCCCGCCGTGAAGACGAGGAACCCGACGATCCACGGGGAGATGAACAGGTAGCCGGTCAGGGCCTCCCGGCGCCCCCGGCGGGAGGTGCGCGTGCGGGCCGGGGCCGGCGGCACGACGGTGCGGGGCTCGACCACGGCGGCACCTCCGGCATCCCGGGAGGGGCCGCGGGTGGCCGCACGGCGCTGAGAAGCGCAGCGTCGCACGAAGTGGTCCGGTCCACGACCGGAGCGGTCCGCGGGACCGCGCCCGCGCGCCAGACTGGGCCGGTGAGCCGCGCGCTGGGTGTCGACATCGGGACCACCAACACGAAGGTCGCCGTCGTGCGGGCGGACGGGCGGGGTCCCGTGGTCGAGGCCGTCGCGTCCGCGCCGACGCCCGCCCCCGCGGACCTCGACGCGTGCCTGCGGGACCTGACCGGGCGGGCGCTCGGCGCCGCACCCGCGGGCGAGACCGTCGAGGCGGTGGGCCTGGCGTCGATGGCCGAGACCGGCGTGCCCCTGGACGGCGCCGGGGCGCCGCTGCGCGACTGGCTGCGCTGGGACGGGCACCGCGCGGGGGAGGAGGCGGCGGCGCTCGCGGACCGGCTCGGGCGGACGGCCCTGTTCGAGGCGACCGGCGTGCGGCCGAGCGCCAAGGTCCCGCTCGCGACGCTCGCGTGGCTGCGCCGCCACGACCCCGCCGCCGCGGCCGGGCGCTGGGCCGGTGCCGCCGACCTGGCCTGCCTCGGCCTGACCGGCGAGCTCGTCACCGACCACACGCTCGCCGGCCGCACGATGGCGTACCGGCTGCCGCCCGCCGGGGAGCCGCTGCCGGAGGCGTTCGACGCGGACCTGCTGGCGGAGGTCGGCAGCACGCCGGACCGGCTGCCCCGCGTCGCGGGTCCCGGGGCGCTCGCGGGGGTCGTGCGGTCGGGGGCCTGGGCCGCGGCGGGCGTCCCCGTGGGCACGCCGGTCGCGGTGGCCGGGCACGACCACGCCGTCGGCGCCTGGGCCGCGGGCGTGCGGGCGCCCGGGGACGTGGCCGACTCGATCGGCACCGCGGAGGCGCTGTGCACGGTCCTCGGCGCCGAGCCGGTCCGGGCGCCCGTCGCCGCGGCCGGGATGAGCCTGGTCCGCACCGTCGAGGGTCTGCCGGCGCTGCTCGCGGGGTCCTCCGGGGCCGGTGCGGCCGTGCGGTGGTGGCTCGAGGAAGAGGCGCCGGGCCTGGACCCCGCGGAGCTGTTCGCCGCGGTCGCCGCCCTGCCGCCGGCCGCGTGGCCGCGGGACGTCGTGGTGCTGCCCTACGTGCAGGGGCGCCAGACGCCGGAGCCGGACCCCGCCGCCCGGGCGCGGGTCGTGGGCCGGGGCGCGCACGACGTGGTGGTCCTGACCGCCGCGCTGCTCGAGGGGCTGGCGCTGCAGGCGCGGTGGATGCTCGACGTGCAGCAGGCGCTCGCGGGCGGGGTCGGCGGCGGCGTCGGCGGCGCCGTGCGGGCGCGGCGGGTCGTCGTGCTCGGCGGCCCGGCGGCCGGCAACGCGGCGTGGATGGCGAGCAAGGCGCGGGTCACGCCGGTGCCGGTGCGCCTGGTCGACGCCGCAGAGCCGGTGGCCGCCGGGGCGGCGCTGCTCGCGCTGGCGCGGGCGGGGTCGGGGTCCGGGTCGGGGGAGCCGGCGTCGGCGCCGGTGCTGCCCGGGGTGCCCGTCGCGGGCGCCGCCGCGGGCGCCGGGTGGCCCGACCCCGAGCAGGCGCTCGCGCGGTTCGTCCGCGCCGCGCGGGGCTGACCGCGCTCAGAGCCGCTCGGCCAGCTCCACCAGCGTCTCGGTCGTCCCCGCGTCGAGCGTCAGCGTCGCCAGCGGGTCCCCGCGCGTCGCCCCGCGGTTGAGGATCACCACCGGCTTGCCCGCCGCCGCCGCGTGCCGCACGAACCGCAGCCCCGACTGCACGGTCAGCGACGACCCGGCGACCAGCAGCGCGTCCCCGTCGTCCACCAGCGCGTACGCCGCGGCCACGCGCTCGGCCGGCACCGTCTCCCCGAAGTACACGATGTCCGGCTTGAGCATCCCGCCGCACGGCCCGTCGCCGCCGTCCGGGTCCGGCTGCCAGCAGTCCGCCACGACGAAATCGGCGGTGCGCTCGATCACGGCGTCCGCGTCCGGCGCGATCTCGACGTCGTCCACGGCACCGACCGACTCCGCGAAGCCCGGGTTCAGCGCGTCCAGCCGCTCGGCGAGCTCCTGCCGGGTGACGGCGCGCCCGCACCGCAGGCACACCACCCGGTCGTACCGCCCGTGCAGGTCGATGACCCGCCGCGACCCCGCCTGCTCGTGCAGCAGGTCCACGTTCTGCGTGATCACCCCGACCACCACGCCGTGCGCCTCCATCGACGCCAGCGCCCGGTGCCCCGCGTTCGGGTGCGTCCGGTGCACGAACCGCCAGCCCACGTGGTTCCGGGCCCAGTAGTGCCGCCGGAACGCCGGGTCGCCCACGAACTGCTGGTACGTCATCGGGTTCCGCGGCGGCGAGTCCGGGCCGCGGTAGTCGGGGATGCCGGAGTCCGTCGACAGGCCCGCGCCCGTCAGCACCGCCACCCGGCTGCCGCGCAGGAGCGCCACCGCGTCCGCCACCGTGCCGGGCCGCGGCCGGACGTCGTCGTGGGCGGGGATCGGCAGGCGCGGCGGGGTGGGGGACGTCACGGACCCACGGTACGTCGGCCGATGCGGGAGTTCGTCTCGGCATCCGGTAGGCTCCACTGCCGAGGTAGCGTGTCCGAGCGGCCTAAGGAGCACGCCTCGAAAGCGTGTGTGGGTGAAAGTCCACCGTGGGTTCAAATCCCACCGCTACCGCCAGCTCGACGAGAGACGCCCCTGACCCGCGGAGACGCCGGTCGGGGGCGTCTGTCGTCCGTCAGCCGCGCGCCCCCGTCCACCTGGTCGCGAGCCCCCGCCTCCGCCCGCCGCACCGCCCGTAGCCGCCGGACCCGCACGACGACGAACCACGCGCACGCCACCGCGATCACGCCCAGCACGACGTCCGACAGCACCCCGCTCCACTGCGCCAGCACCGGCCGGATCGCCGGCCCGAACGCGAACCCCAGCCCGATCCAGATCGCGTTCCAGACCGCCGACCCGATCGTCGTGTACGCGGTGAACGCCCAGAACGGCATGCGCTGGATGCCCGCGGGGATCGACACGAAGCTCCGCACCAGCGGCACGCACCGGCCGAGCAGCACCGCGACCGGACCCCAGCGGGCGAAGAACCGCTCGGCGCGGTCGAAGTCGGTCGCGTCGAGCAGGGGGATGCGCGCGACCAGCGCGCGGGTGCGGTCCCGGCCGAGCAGCGCGCCGAGGGCCCACCAGATCCACGCCCCGAGCACGGCGCCCGCGGTCGCGGCCACGATCGCCCACAGCAGGCTCATGCGCCCGTCGTAGGCGAGGAACCCCGCGCCGGGGAGCACCGCCTCGGAGGGGATCGGGGGCACGAACGTCTCGACGAACACGGCCACGCCGACGCCCACCTCCCCGAGCGTGTCCATGAGGTCGAGGACGGCGCCGATGAACCCGGCGTACTCGTGGTCGGGGGCGGGGCCGGCAGCGGCGAGGGCGGCACGCAGGGTGGTGCTCACGGCGGTGGACTCCTGATCGCATCGTCGGAGGGGGACCACGAGGCATCCGCCTCGACGTGTCGCCCGTCCGAACGAGCGGGTCCGGCGGGGAGTTCCGGAGCCGGCCGCGTGCCGGCCCCTAGGGTGGCCGCGGAGGTGCGGGATGGACGACGGCGCGGCGCGGGCCCTGGTCGAGGTGGCGGACGGCGTGCACGTCGCGACCTCCGCGGTCTACGCGACCACGACCACGGTGCTCGTGGCGGGCGACCGGTGCCTCGTCGTGGACCCCGCGGTGACCGGGCGGGAGGTGGCGCGCCTGACCGAGGCCCTGGAGCGCCGGCGCTGGCGCCCGGTCGCGGTGTGGTCGACGCACCCGCACTGGGACCACCTGCTCGACGGGCCCGGGCTGCGCGGCGTTCCCCGGTGGGGCGGCGCGGACGCGCTCGGCCCGGGCTGGCGGGAGCGCGCGGAGCGGCAGCGGGACGCCGACCCGGAGCTCGCGGCGCGGCTGCGGGCGGACCCGGCGGACGCCCCGGCGGCCGTGTGCGCCGACGCGCCGCGCGGCTTCCCGGGCGCGGGTGCGGGCGGGGACGCGGACGGCTGGTCGGCCCTGGACTGGGACGGCCCGGCGGTCCGGGTGCTCCGGCACGACGCGCACTGCCCGGGCCACACGGCCCTGATCGCGGTCGACGCCGGTGTCCTGGTCGCGGGGGACCTGCTGTCCGACGTCGAGGTCCCGCTGCTCGACACCGACGGGCCGGACCCGGTCGCGCGGCACGCGGCGGCGCTGGACCGGATCCAGGCCGGCGCGCGGCGGTACGGCGCGGACCTGGTCGTGCCGGGGCACGGCACGGCCGGCGCCGTGGCCGACCGGCTCGCGGCGGACCGGCGCTACCTGGCGAGGCTCCCGGGCCCGGTCGGCGATGCGCGCCTCGGACCCGGGGCCCCGCCGTGGCTGCTCGACGCGGACCGCGAGCAGCGGGCGGCGCTCAGACCGCCGAGCCCCGCAGCGTCGCCGTGACGTCCTCGGTCGGGTGCACGACCACGCACTGCAGCACGTCGTCGCCCTGCGCCCAGCTGTCCTCGGTCGGGTACAGGTAGGTGACCTCGAGGACCGACTCCTCATACGCCAGCCCGACGAAGGGCTCGAACTCGGCGAGGCAGAACGTCCCGGCGAGCGTCTCGAGGTCGGCCTGCTCGGGCAGCTTCGCGAGGGTCTGCTCGGCGTAGATCTCGGCGTCGTGCGGCTGGTCGCAGGGCATCGCGTCGAGCTGCTCGACGAGCATCTGGTCGGCGTCGGGGATGGCGATGCAGTCGCCGACCTCGAGCGAGAACACGCTCGCGGCGGCGGACTCGGTGACCTCGCCGGAGGACGCGTCGCGCTTCGCGTCGTCGGCGCCGCCGCCGAGCACGCCGCAGCCGGACACGACGAGGGCGAGGACCGCGCCGGCCGGCAGGAGGGCCGCACGGCGGGGGTTCAGGTTTCTCACAGGAGACGTCATGGTGCTGATTGAACCGCTCCGAGCGCGTCCGCGCAGGTCAAAAGGCCGTGGCGTCCGTCACGAGAGCGCCGGCACGCGGGCCAGGGCTTCCGCGACGACCGCCACCGGGTGCCCGAGCGGCAGCCGGACGTGCCGGGCGCACCCGTCGGTCGCGGAGAACGACGGCCCGGGCACGAGCAGCACGTCCCGCTGCCGGTAGCGGGCGCACAGCGCGGCCGCGTCGGTGCCCACGTCGACCCACAGCCCGACGCCGCCGGTCGGCGTGGTCCAGCGCCAGCCGGGCCGGACCTCCCGCAGCAGGTCCTCGACCTCGCGGAGCGAGCGGGTCAGCGTGGCCCGCCGCTCGGCGACCCAGCGGTCGGCGTCCGCGAGCAGCCGGGTCGCCACCAGCTGGTCGACCGGGGCGCCCGCGAGGTCGACGCCCTGCCGGATCCGGGTCAGGCGGCGCACGACGGGCTCGGCGGCGCGGACCCAGCCGACGCGCAGCCCGCCCCACAGGAGCTTCGACGCGGTCCCGACGACGACGCCGAGGTCCTCCGGCAGGTCCGCCACCAGCGGGCGGGGCGGCACGCGCCCGTCGAGCAGCAGGTCCTCCGAGCAGCGGTCCTCGATCACCGTGATGCCGTGCCGGGCGGCGATCTCCGCGAGCCGCCGGCGCCGGTCGAGCGGCATCGACGTCCCTGTCGGGTTGTGCGCGAGGGGCTGGACGTACAGCGCGCGGTACCGGGTGCGCGTGACCAGGCGCTCGAGGAGGTCGACGTCGATCCCGTCGGCCCGCACGGGCACGGTGGTGAGGCGGGCGCCGCACGCCTGGAACGCCTCGAGCGCGCCACGGTAGGACGGGTCCTCGACCAGCACCTCGTCGCCGGGACTGAGCAGCGTGCGGGCGAGCAGCCAGACCGCCTGCTGCGCGCCGGACGTCACGAGCACCTGGGCCGCCGAGGTGGGCAGGCCCGCGGCGGTGCTCCGGGCGGCGACCACCTCGCGCAGCGCCGGCAGCCCACCGGGCAGGTAGCCGTCCGTGGCGACGAGGCGGTCCAGGTCGGCGGCGGGGAGCCGCGCGTACTCGCGGGCCACCGCGGGCAGGCCGGGCAGCGCGCCGCTGGACAGGTCCACGACCGAGTCGCCGCGCTGGGCGAACGTCGTCATGCGCCCGTCGTCCGCGGCGGACGCCCCGGCGGCCCCGGCCCGGCGGACGCGGGAGCCGGAGCCGTGCCGGGTCTCCACGACGCCGGCGGACTCGAGCCGCTCGTACGCCTCCGTCACGGTCGACCGGGAGACGCCGAGCGCGGTGGCGAGCGCCCGCTGCGGCGGCAGCAGCACGCCGTCCGGCAGCGCGTTCGCCACGACCAGGTCCTCGATCGCGCCGCCGAGCAGGGCGGGCAGCGAGCCGCCGCCGTCCTCGTCGGCCCAGCCGCCGACCAGCCGCGCCAGCTGTGCGGCACCGACCCCGCGCGTCACCACCGTCGGCCGTCCTCCCTCGCGGTCCCCGGGCCGCGCGCCGGCGCGCGGACCCGTCCCCGGCAGTCTAGGAACGCGCCCGCGGCGCCCCCAGGCCACTGCGCGCGGATTGGCCTGGGCACCCTCCCGGCGCACCGGCGACGCTGGGCGGGACATCGACGGCGATGCACGGAAGGTGGTTCACGATGACGACGGTGGTCCTGGTCGGCGCGCTCGACACGAAGCGCGACGACTACCGGTGGCTCCGCGAGGAGCTGCGCGCCCGGGGCGCGGACACGGTCCTGATCGACGTCGGCACGTTCTCGGACGGTGCCGGCGCGGACGCGACGCCCGAGGACGTGGCGCGCGCCGCGGGCCGGGACCTCGCGGAGCTGCGGGCGGCCGGCGACCGCGGCGCGGCGATGGCCGCGATGGCCGACGGCGCGGCCGTCCTCGTGCGGCGGCTCTACGACGAGGGCCGGCTCGACGCGGTGCTGGCCGCGGCGGGGTCGGGCGGCTCGTCGGTCGCCGCGCACGCCATGCAGGCCCTGCCGGTGGGCGTGCCGAAGCTGCTCGTCTCCACGATGGCGTCCGGCGACGTGTCCCCGTACGTGGGGGCCACCGACGTCACGCTGATGTACTCCGTCGCGGACGTCGCCGGGATCAACTCGGTGTCCCGCGTCGTGCTGGGCAACGCCGTCGCCGCGGCCTGGTCGATGGCCGAGGAGCACCGTGCCCGCGCGTCGCGGCCCGCGCCCGCGGAGGACCGGCCGCTGGTCGGGGCGAGCATGTTCGGCCTGACGACGCCCGCCGTCGAGGAGGCCAAGGCCCGGCTGGAGGAGCTCGGCTACGAGGTCGTGGTGTTCCACGCCACCGGCTCCGGCGGTCGCGCGATGGAGACCCTCGTCGAGGGCGGCTTCCTCGCGGGAGTCCTCGACCTCACCACCACCGAGCTCGCGGACGAGCTGGTCGGGGGCGTGCTGACCGCCGGCCCGCGCCGGCTGGAGGCCGCCGGGCGCCACGGGGTGCCGCAGGTCGTGTCGACGGGCGCGCTCGACATGGTGAACTTCGGCGGGCGGGAGACCGTGCCGGAGCGGTTCGCCGACCGGACGTTCCTCGTCCACAACCCGACGGTCACGCTCATGCGGACCACCGCGGCGGAGTCCGCCGACCTCGGCGCGCTGATCGCCGGCAAGCTCCGGGCCGCCACCGGCCCCGCGCACGTCCTCGTGCCGGAGCGCGGGTTCTCGGGGATCGACGTCGCGGGCGGGCCGTTCTTCGACCCGGACGCCGACGCGGCGGTGGTCACCGCCCTCGAGGACGGTCTCGCCGGCTCGCGCGTGCCCGTCGAGCGGCTCGACCTCGCGATCAACGACCCCGGCTTCGGCGCGGCCGCCGCCGACGCGCTGCACCGCCTCATCACCACGGCCGCCACCGCGGCGGCACCCGACGAAGGGACGCACTGATGGACCGCTCGACCGCCCTCGCCCGCCTCCGGGCCACCGTCGCCGCGGGGCGCCCGATCATCGGCGGCGGCGCCGGCACCGGCCTGTCCGCGAAGTCGGCGGAGGCCGGCGGGATCGACCTGCTCATCATCTACAACTCGGGCCGGTACCGGATGGCCGGCCGCGGCTCGCTCGCCGGGCTGCTGTCCTACGGCGACGCGAACCAGATCGTGCTCGACATGGCCGCCGAGGTGCTGCCCGTCGTGCGGGACACGCCCGTGCTCGCCGGGGTCAACGGCACCGACCCGTTCCGGCTGATGGGCCCGTTCCTCGACGAGCTCAAGCGGCTCGGGTTCGCGGGCGTGCAGAACTTCCCGACGGTCGGCCTCATCGACGGCGTGTTCCGCGCCAACCTCGAGGAGACCGGCATGGGCTTCGGGCTCGAGGTCGACATGATCCGGGCCGCGCACGAGCGCGACCTGCTCACCACCCCGTACGTGTTCGACCCGGAGCAGGCCGTCGCGATGACCGAGGCCGGTGCCGACGTGCTGGTCCCGCACATGGGCCTGACCACGTCCGGGACGATCGGCGCGCAGACCGCGCTGACCCTGGACGAGTCCGTCGAGCGGGTGCAGGCCATGGCCGACGCCGCCCACCGCGTGAACCCGGACGTGCTGGTGCTCTGCCACGGCGGCCCGATCGCCGAGCCCGCCGACGCGCAGTACGTGCTCGAGCGCACCGAGGGGGTCGTCGGGTTCTTCGGCGCCTCGTCCATCGAGCGGCTCCCCACCGAGGTGGCGATCCGCGAGCAGACGGAGAAGTTCAAGGCCGTCACGTTCTAGTCCCGCACCACAGCACCACAGCACCACCCCCACCGCACGGAGGACCGGGCGGCGTCCCGCACCGGCGCGGCGCCGCCCGGCGACCCGTCGCGCCCGAACCCGCCGTCAAGGAGGACGACATCATGAGCAAGTTCCGCGGGCTGGTCCCGCTCGCCCTGTCCGTGGCCGTGCTGGCCGGAGCATGGACGCAGGTGAGCTCCGCCGTCGGCTGGGTGACCTGGGTCGGGTTCCTGTCCTGGGCCGCCTACTTCGCCGCCGGCGCCGGGCACGAGGGGCTGAAGAAGACCGTGCCCGCGAACCTCGCCGGCGCCGTCGTGGGCTGGCTGATCGTGCAGCTGTCGGGGGCGCTGTCGTTCCCCGGCGGCCTGGCCGTCGCGGTCGCCGCCGGCGCGTTCGTCATGTGCGTGCAGGCCGGCTGGTCCGTCCTCGGGTTCGTCCCGGGCGCGTTCATCGGGTGCTCGGCGTTCTTCGGGACCGGCTTCGACTTCTGGCCGACGGTGCTCGCGCTGGTCGCCGGGGCCGTGCTGGGCTGGGCGTCGTTCTGGGGCGGGGAGGGGCTGGCGCGGCTGCGCCGGGCGCCCGCGCCGGTGGCGGAGCCCGTCGCGGGCTGAGGCGCCGTCCCTCAGGCCAGGAGGTCACGCACCTCGTCGGCTGTCAGCGCCGACCCGAACAGGTCCCCGTCGTCGATGACGGCGTCCACCAGGGCCGCCTTGCGCGCCTGGAGGGCGACGACCTTCTCCTCGATGGTCCCCGCCGCGATCAGCCGGTACACCATGACGTGCCGGTGCTGGCCGATCCGGTGCGCCCGGTCCACGGCCTGCTGCTCCGCGGCGGGGTTCCACCAGGGGTCCAGCAGGAACACGTAGTCGGCCTCGGTGAGGTTGAGTCCGGTACCGCCGGCTTTGAGGCTCAGCAGGAACACGGGGGCGTCGCCCTCGCGGAAGCCGTCGATCACGTCCGCCCGCCGGGTGGTCGAGCCGTCCAGGTAGGCGAACTCGACCCCGGCGGCGGTCAGGCGCTCGGCGACCAGCGCGAGGTACGACGTGAACTGGCTGAACACCAGCGCCCGGTGCCCCTCCGCGACGACGTCGGCGATCTGCTCCAGCAGCGCGTCGGCCTTCGCGGCGGGGATCCCGGCGAGCCCGGGGTCGATCAGCCGGGGGTCGAGGGCGAGCATCCGGAGCAGCGTGAGCGAGCGGTAGACGATGAACCGCTGCCGGTCCAGGTCGTCGACCAGGCCGAGCACCTTCTGCCGCTCGAGCTGGAGGTACCGGTCGTAGACGGCGCGGTGCTCCGGGGCCAGCTCGACCGCCAGGGTCTGCTCCTGCTTGGCGGGCAGGTCGGCCGCGACCAGGTCCTTGGTGCGCCGGAGCAGGAACGGCCGGATCCGGCGGCGCAGCGTGGCCAGCCGCTCGGCGCGGACACGCTCGCGGTCGGCGGGGACCTCACCGGCGCCCGGGCCGCTGGAGATGCCCGTCGCGGCGCCCTCGATCGGCCGGACGTACCGGTCGCCGAACCGGCGCGCGGACGGCAGCAGGCCCGGGGTGGTCAGGGCGAGCAGGGCGTGCAGCTCGGTGAGCGAGTTCTCCACCGGCGTCCCCGTCACCGCGAGCGTGAACGGCACCGCGAGGTCGCGCGCCGCCTCGTGCCCGCGGGACGCCGCGTTCTTCACCTGCTGCGCCTCGTCGAGCACGAGGCCGGCCCAGCCGACGTCGTCACCGACCGCCCGGTACGCCGCGGCGTCCAGCCGGAGCAGGGCGTAGCTCGTGACGACCACGTCCGCGCCTGCCGCGAGGTCCGCGAGCGGCGTGGGGCCGGCGGCGTCGGTCTGCTCGACCCGGCGCACGACCAGGCCCGGCGTGAACCGCGCCGCCTCGGCGACCCAGTTCGGCACGACCGACGTGGGGGCGACGACGAGGAACGGCCGCCGCGGGCTCCCGTCGGCGCGCTGCTCGGCGGCGTGCTGCACGAGCGCCAGGGTCTGCACCGTCTTGCCGAGGCCCATGTCGTCCGCGAGCACCCCGCCGAGCCCGTGCCGCCAGAGGGCGGCGAGCCACCGGAAGCCCTCGACCTGGTACGGACGCAGGTCGGCGCGCAGCCCGCGGGGGACCGGCACGGGGGCGGGCGCCGCGGCGTCGGCGAGCAGCGCGCGCCACGGCTCGGGGGTCTCGGCCTCGTCCGCGAGGTCGGCGAGGTCCGACCACAGGCTGGTCTGGTGCCGGCTGATCCGCAGGCCCGTCTCCCACTCGGCGAGGTCGCGCGCCTCCGCGATCAGGTCGGCGAGCGGCTCCAGCGCCGGGTGGTCCAGCGACAGGTACGAGCCGTCGACCAGCAGCAGCCGGCGCCGGCCCTTCGCCAGGGCGCTGAACAGCGGCACGAACGGCACGGTCCGGCCGTCGACCGTGACGGTCACGCCCAGGTCGAACCAGTCGTGCTGCTCGCTCGGCTGGGCCGTCACGGCGAGCACCGGGGTGCCCTGCAGCTCCCGGTAGGCAGGCGGGGTGCCGACGGTGTCCACGCGGACCCCGCGGCGCCCGGCGAGCCGGGGGAGCGCGGTGGTGGCGAACTCGGCCGCCTCGACGTCCCGGAGGGTCACGGGGCGGGGGAGCGCGGCGTCTCCCGGGGCGGCGTCCTCCGGCCACCAGGTCGCGGGGAGCAGGCCGCGCGGCAGCAGCGTCCGCGGGTCCGGCGCGGGGGCCGAGCCGCGGTGACCGTCCCACCGCCACGCCAGGTCGAGGACGTGACCCGGGGCGTGGGTGACGGTGAGCACCAGCGTCGGCGGCGCGGGCGGCGGCAGGTCGACGCTGCCGTCCGCGCTCCCGACGTCCAGCCCCGCGCGCAGGGCCGGCAGGTGCTCCCGCAGGAACTCGCCGGCGCCCTCCGCGGGCACGACGACGCCCGCGCCCAGCGCGTCCGCGACCGTCCGGCCGCCGGGGGCGCCGAGCAGCGCGAGGTGGTGCGGGGTCAGCGGCGCGGCGGTCGGGGCGAGCAGCACGTCCCGCGGCCGGGCCAGGTCGGCCACCCACAGGCCGTGCGTCCCGATCGGGTGCGCGTCGCCCACCGGGACCGGCTCGTCGTCCACCGTGAGCCGGGCGGCCAGCCGGATGCCACCGTCGTCCGTCCCGGCGGCGTCGAGCCCGAGGACCGCGCGCCCGGCGAGGCGCACCCGGGCCCCCGCGCCCGAGCCGACCAGCGGGACGCCGAGCCCGCGCGCCTGGTCCAGGAGCTCCCAGAGCACGGGGTTGGCGAAGTCGTCGAGGAACAGCCAGCCCGGGTCGTCGCCGGGCTGCGCGGGCCGGGCCGCGCGGTGCAGCGCGCCGAGCTGGCAGAACCAGCGGTGCTGGTCGTCGTCCAGGTCGAGCCGGGACTGCAGGTGCGGCAGGTTCGACCACGTCGCGCCGCCGCGCGCCCACCCGCGACCGGTGCGGAGGACGGGCCGCGCGGCGAGGCGGTGCTCGCCGCTGCCGCGGACCAGGTCGTCGGCCGCGCGCCGCGCCCCGGCCGTGCGGGAGGTCGGGCCGTTCCACCGGTCACGCGTGCGGGGCGTGAGCTCACGGACCTCGAGCTGCAGCGCCGCGCGGCCGGCGCGCTCGACGCCGCGTGCCTCTCCCGCCCCGCCCCAGGCGAGCAGGCCGTCGACGACCTCGCGCCACGGTGCCGGGGCGGCCGGGCCCGTCGGACTGGCCGGGGCGGCCGGGGCGGCCGGGGTGGCGGGGTCGGCGGGCACCCGGCGATGGTGCCACAGGCCGCCGACACCACCCGGGTCTGGCGCCGGGGCCCTCTCCCGGGGTCTCCTGGTGTCCCGCGGTGCCGTCGCCGACGCCGTCGCCGCCGCAGCCGCCGCCGTCGACCCGGAGGACCGCCATGGGCACGATCGTCTCGACCCTGTTCATCTCGCTCGACGGCGTCGTCGAGATCGACCCCGCCTGGCACTTCCCGTACTTCGACGACCACATGGGCGCCGCGGTCGGGGAGGACTACGAGGGCGCCGACGTCCTCCTGCTGGGCCGGGTCACGTACGACTCGTTCGCCGGCGCCTGGCCGGACCGCGAGGCCGCCGGCGGCGAGGACGCGGAGTTCGCGCGCCGGCTCGGCGACACCCGCAAGGTCGTCGCCACCCGCGGCACCCAGGACCTCGGCTGGCGGAACGCCGAGCGCGTCGAGGGCGACCTCGTCGCGTCGGTCGCGGCGCTCAAGGAGCAGCCGGGCGTCGGCAAGGTGGTGGTCCCCGGTTCGGTGTCCGTCGTCCGGCAGCTGCTCGCCGCGGGGCTGCTCGACGAGCTCCGCCTGCTGGTGCACCCCGTGGCCGCGCGGCGGGGCGAGCGGCTGTTCGACGAGGGCGAGCCGGTGTACCCGTTGCGCCTGCTGCGCTCCGAGGTCTACCCGACGGGCGTCGTCCGCCTGGTCTACGCGCCCGGCGAGCTGCCGGCGGCGCGCGACTACGCGGACGTGACCGACAAGGTGCCGGGCGCCGGCGAGGGCTGAGCCCTCAGCCGGCGTCGCGGACGGCGGCGTCCAGCGCCTCGCGGGCCGCGTCGGCCTCCGCCGTCGCCGCCGACAGCACGTCCACGTCCGCGGGGTCCACCACGGCGTCCCGCGCGGCGACGGCCGGGACGATGGCCGCCTCCACGGCGGCCCGGCCCGGCGTCCCCGGCGCGCGGGCGTCCCGGTCCAGCTCCGCCGCCGCCACCGAGGACGCCAGCGCGTCCCGCGCCGCGGCCCAGCCGTCGGCGACCGCGGCGAGCGTCCAGCTCGCGTAGGCCTCCGCGACCGCTGCCGTCGCCGCCTGCACGGTCGCCGTCAGCCCGACGGCGTCGGACGCCCGGGTCTCGGCGGACCGCGTGCGCTCCGCGCGGCTGCCGGTGCCCTCCGGGTCGGTGTCCAGCGCAGACGCCTCCGCGAGCACGTCGGCGAGCGTCGTGCGGAGCCCCTCGTCCGCGACCTGCCCCTCCGAGCCCAGCAGCACCTGCTCGCCCGCGACCACCACCGCCTCCAGGTCCGTCGCGGCCTGCTCCAGCCCGTCCTCGGCCGCCGCGAGCGCGCGCTGGTCCTGGGCGGCGACGCGCCGGTGCTGCAGGAAGCCCGCGGTCGCCGCGACGGCGAGCACGAGGAGCAGCACCGTGACGGCCGCGGTGCTGCGGCGGCCCCGGTGCGTGGGAGCGGTGGGCGCGGGGGCGGTGGGCGCGGGCGTGTGCGGTGCCGACATGGGTCCTGGGGGGCTTCGGGGGCGGGACGACCACCCCATCCTCTCCCGGCCGGTCGCGGGTCGTGCGGGACGACCGGCCCGACCGGCCACCGACACGTCACCTGATGGTTGCCTGAGCAGCCCCTGTGCCTGGCAGGATGAGCCCATGACCTGCCCGGATGCACGCGAGCGGCGGTCCGCGTGCTGACCGGGACCGCGGACGCGATCCTCGAGCTCCTGCTCCGGGCGGTCGCCGGTGTCATCGACCGGGTCGTCCTCGGGCGCGACCTCGTGTCCGGCCTCGTGCACCAGTGGTCCTGGTCCGCCCTGTGGCCGGTCGTCGCGGTCGTCGCCGCCGCGCTCGCGGTCGGCGCGTGGACCGCCTTCTGGGACGACTGAGCCCCGCCCGCCGCGCACGGCCGGCCCGCGGGGCGGGTGTCCGACCCCGCCCCTAGCCTGGGCGCATGCCCGAGGGTCACACCGTCCACCGCATCGCCCGCCAGTTCGCCCGCGACTTCGTCGGGCACCGCCTGGCCGTCTCCTCGCCGCAGGGGCGGTTCGCCGCCGGCGCCGCCCTGCTCGACGGCCGGGAGCTCCTGACGTCCGCCGCGGTCGGCAAGCAGCTGTTCCTCGGGTTCGCCGGCGGGCACGTGCTGCGGGTGCACCTCGGCCTCTACGGCGCGTGGGACTTCTCCGGCGTGGTCTCGCCCCTGGTCGAGGGCGGCGGCGCCGTCGCGAGCCTCGGCGCTCCCCGGGTCCGGCGGGCCGTCCGCATGGGCGAGGGGGAGCGCGAGGGCGACGTGGGTGCCGAGGTCGAGGACTTCCCGCCCGCCCCGGTCGGCCAGGTCCGGGTGCGGCTCGCCACCGGGTCCACCGTCGCCGACCTGCGCGGTCCCACCGCGTGCGAGGTCCTCGACCCGGCGGCGACCGCGGTCGCGCTCGCGAAGCTCGGGCCGGACCCGGCGGTCGAGGACGACGTGCGGGCCCGGATGGCCGACCCCCGGGCGGTCGCGATGGCCACGGGTGCGGGGCCGGGCCCGGGCGCCGGAGCGGACGCGGGCGCGGGCGCTGCCGCCGCTGCCGCAGCGACCGCCGCCGCCGGTCCGGTCGCGGCCGACGGCGCCGTCGCCGACGCCGTCGCGCCCGGGCCGGGGTCCGCCGCGGACGTCATGGTCCAGCGCCTCACCTCCCGCGGCACGCCGGTCGGGCAGCTGCTCATGGACCAGGCCGTCGTCGCCGGCATCGGGAACATCTACCGGGCGGAGCTGCTCTACCGCGCGCGGCTCGACCCGCACGTCCCCGGCAAGCGGGTGCCGCGCGAGACCGCCCGGGCGCTGTGGGACGACTGGTCCGTCCTGCTCGCGGACGGCATCCGGACCGGCGTGATGATCACCCGGGAGGACCTGGACGAGTCCGGGCGGGCCGCCGCGCTCGCCGACCCCGACGAGAGGCACTGGGTGTACGGCCGCGCCGGCGAGCCGTGCCGGACCTGCGGCACCCCGGTCGTCGTCGAGGAGATGGCCGGCAGGAAGCTCTACTGGTGCCCGACCTGCCAGCGCTGAGCGCGGCTCAGCCGCGGGCCGTGCGCGGCACGCGGGTCATCGGGACGTGCGGGATGCCGTCCTCGTCGTAGTCGGCGCCCGCCCGCTCGAAGCCGAACCGGCCGTACCAGCCCTCGAGGTGCGCCTGGGCATGCAGGTGGATCGTGGCGTCCGGACCGCACAGCTCGATGCCGCGCTCGATCAGCGCGGCCGCCACCCCGCGCCCGCGCGCGGGCCCGGCGGTCGCCACCCGGCCGATCGCCGGCTCCGGTGTCCCCGCGCCCAGCACCCGGATGCATCCGAGGACCTCGCCGTCCTCGTGCGCCCACACCTGCAGCGTGTCCGGGAGCAGGTCGCGGCCGTCGAGGTCCGGGTAGGGGCACGTCTGCTCCACGACGAACACGTCGACCCGCAGGCGCAGCAGCGGGTAGAGCTCGGCGGCGGTGATCGTGTCGGCGGTGCGGGTCTCGATGGTCAACGGCACCGGGACAGCGTAGGTGGCGCACCCGGGTTGGCTGCCGCGCGGGCCGGTGCGCGGCCGGGGGGTGTGGCGCGGGGCGGTGGTCTGACAGGCAGGTGGCGCGACGGGCGGTGAGTCGCGCAGATGGAGCGGTGGGCTGACAGGCAGGTGGGGCGACGGGCGGTGGGTCGGGCAGATGGAGCGGTGGGCTGACAGGCAGGTGGGGCGACGGGGCGGTGCGTCGGCGGGCAGATGGAGCGGTGGGCCGACGGTCGCGGTGGGCCGACGGAGCGGTGGGCCGACGGAGCGGTGGGTAGATGGAGCCGTGGGCATATGGGGCGGTGGGCAGGGCGATCGCGGTCGGCGGATGGAGCGGCGGGCCGGCGCGCGGTGTGGGCGCTGGCCCTCGCCCCCGGTCCGACGCCCCGCATGGCGCCTGCCTGCTCTCGCCCGGGTGAGCCGGGCTCGATCGTCGCGGCGCGCGGGCGTGGTGGTGTCAGAACGGTGGTTCGGCGTCGTGGGGGACGGTGGTCGTGTCGAGGGAGCGTCCGGTGCCGGGGCGTACGAGGTAGCGGTGGCCGGTGGGGGTGATCCACTCGAACAGGCCGGGTTCGATCTGCCGGAGCCGGAACCCGCCGACGGTCTTGAGCCGGTGGTGGGCGCGGCACAGCGGCCCGAGGTTGCCCGCGTCGGTGCCACCCAGGGGTGTGTCCGGTGGGGCGCCGGGTTGCGGGTGGTAGGCGATGGTGTGGTCCAGGTCCGCGCGCGCCGCGGGCACGGTGCAGCCCGGTGCCGCGCAGGTCTTGTCCCGGACGCGCACGTGCTCGTCGAGTGCTGCCGGTGGTCGGTATCGGCGTCGTCCGACGTCGAGGGTCTGCTCGGTGAGGGGGTCGGTGACGATGCGTTGCCAGTCGCCTCCGGCGGTCAGGGCCCGGGCGGTGACCGCGTCGATGGCCCCGTACCCCTCGAGGTCCCCGGGCTGGTCGTCCAGGCCGAGCAGGGTGGAGGCGGCGATCGTGACCCGCACCTGCGCTCCGGGGCGGCCGCCGCAGGTGCCGCAGCCGGTGGCGGCGCGGTTGCGGTGGGCCCGGGTGGCGAGGCCGCCAGCGTCCGAGGCGGGGGCGGCGGGCACTCGGGTGCCCGCGGTGTCCGCTGGCGGTGTGCCGCCGGCGCCGGGATCGGCAGTCGCGTCGTCAGCCGCACGAGCGGTGGCCGCGGCAGGCGCAGCGGTCGCGGCGGTCGCAGGCGTGGCCGTGCGGAGCGAGACGGGCATCGGGGCGGGGATGGGGGTGACGGTGGCGGTCGGCTCGGGGGCCATCGGGCGCGAGCGCGATGGTCCACCCGGGGTGGTCCACGCCCGGTCGACCGGCACCGGCTTCGGGGCGGGTGGGTGGAGGCGGACCTCGAACGCCGGCCCCTCCACCGCCGGGACGTCCCCCACGATCAGGTCGCGTAGCCCGTCGGCGCGTAGCTGGTCCAAGGTGCGGGGGTCACCGAGGGCGCGGGCGGCGCGGGCGGCGTGGTCCAACACCCCGTCCAACCGGGCCGCGTCCGGCGCGCTCAGGACGCACCACATCGCCGCCATCCCGTCCGGACGCCGCCGCGGGTGCGTCACCCGCCGACCCTGGCGGGCCGTGGCGTGCCGCAGCGCGGCACCCTCGGCGTCCACCAGGGCGATCGCGTGCTCCACCCGCTGCTCGAACTGCGCGTGCGAGCACTGGTCCGCGTCCGGCAGCACCGCATCCTCCACCGCCAACGTGGCCTCATAGGGCAGGTCCCGCGCCCGACGCACCAGAGTGTCCGCCTTACGGGCATCCACATGCCCGGTCGCCAACGCCGCACCGGTCGCCTGCAGCAACCCGTCCAGCAGCACCGCATCGCGCACCACCCGGCTGGCGGTCAGCACCGGCAACCGCAACCGCATCCCCACCTCACCCGCGACCACCCGCTCCCGCCCCACCGGCGCGGCCCCGCGCCCCGGGGTGCGGTCCGGGTCCATCGTGGGGCGCACCACCAGCTCGGCCACCGCGGCGAGCTTGCCGGCGTGGGCGGACGACTCCATCCGGTCCCACGCGGCCACGACCTCGAGCACGACCCCGGCGGGCAGCACCGACAGGTCCAGACCCCGCAACCACGCATCCAGCTCGGGCCCCGGCGGGCACGCCGCGATCGCCTCGATCTGCCGCTGCTGCGCCGTGCGCGCGGCCCCGGCACCCGGGTCCGGCCCGTACTCGGTCAGACACCGACCGTCGTCCCCGTACCGGGGCAGCACCACACCCGCGGCGGGACCGCCGTCGGGGTGTTCGTGCAGGTCAGATGCCATGAACCGACACTACCCACCCCCACCCACACCGCAGCCGGGTCATCCACAACCCGCTTGCCGAACGCCCCCTGTGGAGGACTCGGCGCCCCCGGATCACGCGGGTCCGGCGCCCTCCGGCTCCTCGTCCACGCCGTCGATGACGAGCATCGGGTCGGGTTGCCGCTCGCCGACGGGGACCTCGGCGTCGAGCACGTTCCCGCGCGTCGCGAGCGGGCACGCCCACGCGGGGTCGTACGCGCACGACGGGTTGTACGCGAAGTTGAGGTCGAGCACGAGGCCGCCGTCCGTCGCCCGCCCCAGGTCGGCGCCCTTGACGGTGTCGAGCAGGTACCGCCCACCGCCGTAGGTGCCCTTCCCGGCGGTGCGGTCCTTGACCGGTACGAAGATCCCGCCGCCGTAGGTGCGCAGCGCCCACACGGACAGCGACCCGAGGTCGTCGAGCTCGACCCGGCCCACGCGGTCGAACGGGACGACGCCGTCGGTGCCGGTCGCGACCTCGAGGCGCTGCGCGGACGTGGCCCGCACCCGGACCTCGAACCGGTAGGCGGGGTCGTAGGGGGCGACGTCGAGGCCGGTGAACACGGCTTTCGCGGCGGGCCGCAGGGGCGAGGCGGCGTGCGCGGCGAACAGCTCGTCGCGCCGGGCGACCCACTCGGCGTGCGCGGCGGCGGGGTCGTCGGCGGCGATCCGGCGGACGTCGGCGTAGGTCTGGGCGGTGCGCCGCCGCCAGTCCGCGACCGCGAGGGCGTCGAGGGCCAGGCCGAGCTGCGTCACCATGCGATCACCGTCTCACGACGGGCTCGTCCCCGCGGGTCCGGAGGTCCCGCTGCGCGCCTGGGCGAGCACCCCGCCCAGCGCCTCGCCCAGCGCCTCGCCCCCGCGCGTCCAGCCGCCGCAGGGCCCGCACCTCGCGGACGGCCGTCGCGGCGCAGACGACGCCCACCAGCCAGGCCCAGGGGTGCCCGCGCAGCGCGGCGCCGAGGCAGACCAGCGCGAGCACGGCCCCGCCGAGGACGACGCCGAGGCTGGACCACCGGATGTTGCGCAGCACACCTCGACGGTACCGCCGGGCGCGCGGCGGCACGTCCGGCGACGTGAAAGGCTCGGCGGCATGGACCTGAGGATCTTCACCGAACCGCAGCAGGGCGCCTCCTACGACGACCTCCTCGCCGTCGCGCGCGCCACGGAGGACCTGGGCTTCGACGCCTTCTTCCGCTCGGACCACTACCTGTCGATGGGCGGGGACGGCCTGCCCGGCCCGACCGACGCCTGGACGACCCTGGCGGGCCTGGCCCGCGAGACCAGCCGCATCCGCCTCGGCACCCTCGTCACCTCGGCGACGTTCCGGCACCCCGGCGTGCTGGCGATCCAGGTCGCGCAGGTCGACCAGATGTCCGGCGGGCGCGTCGAGCTCGGCCTGGGCGCCGGTTGGTTCGCCCAGGAGCACGCCGCCTACGGCATCCCGTTCCCCGACAAGCGGTTCGGGCCGCTGACCGAGCAGCTCGAGGTCGTCACCGGCCTGTGGGGCACTCCGGTCGGCGAGCGGTTCTCCTACGCCGGCGAGCACTACACCCTGACCGACAGCCCGGCGCTGCCCAAGCCCGTGCAGCAGTCCCCGCTGGACCCGTCGCGCGCGGGCGTCCCGGTGATCGTCGGCGGCCTCGGCCCGAAGCGGACCCCGGCGCTGGCCGCCCGGTTCGCGTCGGAGTTCAACCTGTCCTTCCCGCCGCTGGACCAGGTCGGCGAGAAGCTGGAGACGGTGCGCGAGGCCTGCCGGGCCATCGGGCGCGACCCGCGGTCGATCACGATGTCGGCCGCGCTGGTGCTGGCCGCCGGCAGGGACGACGCCGAGGTGGATCGCCGCGCCGCCGCGATCGGGCGCGACCCGAAGGAGCTCCGCGAGGTCGGGATCGCCGGGACGCCGACCGCGATCGTGGACCGGCTGGGCTCGCTCGCCGAGCTGGGGCTGAGCCGGGTCTACCTGCAGGTGCTCGACCTGCACGACCTGGACCACCTGGAGCTGGTGGCCTCGGAGGTCATGCCGCAGGTGCGCTGACCGCCGCGGCGGCCCGGGTCCGTCCCGTCCGGACGAGGTCCCGGGCCGCCACCACGGCGAGCACCACGAGCAGGACGTTCCGCAGCACCAGGACGAGCGACGGCACCGCCTGCTGGGTGGTGATGCCGTCGTAGGCGACGGGGAACACCCACTGGGTCAACCCCGCGACGACCAGCACGAGCAGCGCCGGGGTCCGCCAGGAGCGCACGCCGGCGGCGCCGGGCCGGGCGAGCCCGACGACGACCGGTCCGGCCAGCCACCCGACGAACTGCGGCGAGCCGACCTTGTTCGCCAGGATCAGCGTCACCGCGACGAGCAGCGCGCCCCGGGCGAGGAAGCCGGCGGTGTCCAGGCCGTCCCCGGCCCGCAGCCGCACCCACGCCAGCAGGGTCGTCACGGCGGCGACCGCCAGCGGCAGCACCAGGCCGAGGGCGGCGGCGACGCCGGCGGTCCCCGGCCCGGCGATCTCCCAGGTGGTGATCGCGTCGTTGAGCACGACACGCACCGACGACGAGGCGAGCCCCGCGAGCACCCACGGCGTCGCCGCGACCGACTCGACCTGCAGCCCGCGCTCGCCCTGCTCGGTGAGGAACGACGTGAGGTGCCCGAGGCCGCCCCCGGCCGCGACGGCCGCCGCCACGGCGACGCACACGGCCGCCGCGGGCAGCACGAGGTCCCGCCAGGGGCGCCGCAGCACCAGGACGAGCGGCAGCAGCAGCGCGCCCGGCGCGACCTTGATCCAGGCGCCGAGCGTCAGCAGCGCGGACGCGACCGCCGGTCGCCGGAGCGCGAGCGTGAGGGCGACCACGACCACCGGCGCGACCACGGCGTCCAGCCGCCCGATCGCCACCGGCCCGAGCAGCAGCACGAACGCGAGCCACCACCAGGCCCCGAGGGCCGGGTCGTGCCGGGGATCGACCGCGACGACCCCCCGGACGTGCGCACCCCCGCCCCGGCGCGCCCCGCGCAGCAGCACCCCCACGGCCACCGCGTCGAGCGCGGTGACGAGCACCGTCCACCCGGCGGCGTAGGTGAAGGTGTCCACGGCGTCGACCAGCGCGGGCACGACCATCGGCAGCACCGCACCCGCGGGGTACACCCAGTCGCCGTCCAGCACCGGCCACACGCCCTGGTGCAGCCCCTGCCACATCCACCAGCGGTACAGGTCGAGGTCCCAGAACGCGCGGTTCGGGATCAGCACCGTCCCGACGTACCCGATCCAGCCGTGCACCAGCAGGAACGCGGTCCACAGCGCGGCGCGCGAGCGCAGCAGGCGGGCGATGGGGCACCTCCGACGGCGACGGGACCGGGCGGCCCACACCCTACGCGGCGGACCCCCGACCCGGCCGGGACCGCCGAGCCGCTAGCCTGCCCTGCGGCGCGCCCGGACCGGCCGGGCGGGCCGGGCACGAGGAGGCGGTACCGCGTGAGCGCGATCGGGTGGCGGGTGCACGGCGACGGCAGGACCGTCGCCCCGGGGGCGGTCGTCGCCCCGGACGAGCGGCTGTCGTGGCCCCGGACCATCGGGATCGGCATGCAGCACGTCGTCGCCATGTTCGGCGCGACGTTCCTGGTCCCGCTGCTCACCGGGTTCTCGCCGGCGACGACGCTGCTGTTCTCCGCGATCGGCACCGTGACGTTCCTGCTGGTGACGGGCAACAAGCTGCCGTCCTACCTGGGCTCGAGCTTCGCGTTCATCGGCCCGATCGTCGCCGCGACGGCGTCGGGCGGGCAGTCCGCGGCGGTCGGCGGCATCCTCGTGACCGGCCTGCTGCTCGCGGCGATCGGCCTCGTGGTGCACCTGGCCGGCTCGCGCTGGATCGACCTCGTCATGCCGCCGGTCGTCACCGGCACCGTGGTCGCGCTCATCGGCTTCAACCTCGCCCCGACCGCCTGGGGCACGTGCGACGACACCGGCGCGTGCAGCGGCTTCCGCGCCGCCCCGGTGACCGCCCTCGCGACGCTCGCCGCCATCGTGCTGTCCGCCGTGCTGTTCCGGGGCATCCTCGGCCGGCTGTCGATCCTGGTCGGCGTGCTCATCGGCTACGCGGTGGCCTGGGTCCGCGGCGAGGTCGACTTCACCGCCGTCGGAGACGCCGCCTGGTTCGGCCTGCCGCACTTCGTCGCCCCGACGTTCGAGCCGCGGCTGCTCGGCCTGTTCCTGCCGGTCGTGTTCGTGCTGATCGCCGAGAACGTCGGGCACGTGAAGTCCGTCGCGGCGATGACCGGCAAGGACCTCGACCCGCTCACCGGGCGCGCGCTGCTGGCCGACGGCCTGGCGACGACCTTCGCCGGCCTCGGCGGCGGGTCCGGCACCACGACGTACGCCGAGAACATCGGCGTCATGGCGGCGACCAAGGTGTACTCGACGGCGGCCTACTGGGTCGCCGCGGCCACCGCGCTGGTGCTCAGCCTGTCCCCGAAGTTCGGCGAGCTGATCAACACCATCCCGGCGGGCGTGCTCGGCGGGGCGACGACGGTGCTCTACGGCATGATCGGCGTGCTCGGCGCCCGGATCTGGGTGCAGAACAAGGTCGACTTCTCCGACCCGGTGAACCTCACGACCGCGGCCGTCGCCCTGGTGATCGGCATCGCGAACTTCACGTGGACGGCCGGCGACCTCGAGTTCGCGGGCATCGCGCTCGGGACGGCCGCCGCGATCGGCGTCTACCACGTCATGCGCGGCGTGGCCCGGTGGCGCGGCACCAGCCAGGAGCCCGCGTCGCCGGCCTCGGTCCCGGGCGGGGTCGAGCTGGAGCGCTGACCGGCCGCCCGCACGCCGCGGCGCACCGGCGCACCAGCGCCGGGTGTGTCGGTGCGGGGCGTGCGCCGGCGCGAGCCGCGCCGGCCGTCAGCCCTCGGCGGCCGGGGCCTCCGTGGCGGCGTCCGTCGGGGGCGGCGGCGTCGGCCGGGTGATCGGCGTGACCTGGTCCAGGGCGATGCAGCCCTCCGGCACGGCGAACGGCTGGTCCGCGACCAGCACCACGTCGGAGGCGGCGACCAGCGAGTTGTAGGTGGACCCGACGACGACGTCGACGGTCGCGTCCTGCCGGTCGTCGAGCACGAGCTGCGGCGAGTCGAACTGCGCGGCCACCGTGTACGCCGCGGCGACGCCGGACGTGCCGAACTGGATCAGGGCGGTGCCGGTGTACGCCTGGTACCCGCCGTCCTTGGCGTTGGCCTCGCCGGCGACGGTGAACCCGCGGGTGGCCAGCGCGTCCGCGGTGTCGCCCGCGAGGCCCACCCGGTTCGTGCTGTTGTACACGGTCAGCGACACCTCGCCGTAGGGCACCGGCGTCGCGCCCTCGGGCGGGCACGGGGAGTCGGCGACGGCGAGCCCGGTGGGCTCGGGCGAGGAGAACGGCCGGTTGAGGAAGGGCGGCGACCAGCTGCCGGTGTAGACCGCGGCGGCGCCGAACGCGGCGACCCCGAGGCCGCCGAGCAGCACGCCGAAGACGACGGCCTGGCGCTCGCGGGTGTGGCGGCGACGGCGCGCACGGGCGGCGTCGGCGGCGCCCCGGTCAGCCATCGTTCTCGATCACGAGGACGCGCGCGTGCAGGACCGGGCGCTGCTGGAGGGCGGCGCGCACGGCGCGGTGCAGCCCGTCCTCGAGGTACAGCACGCCGCGCCACTGCACGACGTGGGCGAACAGGTCGCCGTAGAACGTGGAGTCCTCGGACAGCAGGTTGTCCAGGTTCAGGGTCCGCTTGGTGGTGACCAGCTCGTCGAGGCGCACCTGGCGGGGCGGCACGTCCGCCCACTGCTTGGGCGTGACGAGGCCGTGGTCGGGATAGGGCCTGCCCTCGCCCACCGACTTGAAGATCACGGACGCGAGTGTAGGTGAGAGCGACCCGGGAGCCGTGCACCGGCTCGCGGGGCGGGACGGACTGGTCCGCCCGGGTGGGTACCGGGTGCGCACCGGGTGGGCGCACCGGGTGAATCTCGGCGCGCGCGGTGGCGGCGGGCCCCCGCGCGTCCGATGGGAGGGGAGCACCGGACACCGGGAGGGGGTGCGCATGCCGCTCGAGGCCCGCCGGCGCGCGCGTGCCCGGATCCGGTTGATCGTCGCGGTCGCGGTGCCCGTCGGGCTGGTGCTGTCCCTCGCAGTGTCGGCGTTCGACGCGCACCAGCACCGGGAGCGCGCCGCGTCCGCCGCGCAGGGCCGGCTCGCGGTCACCGCCGAGGCGCTGGCGGCGCGGATCGACACGCAGACGCGCCTGACCAGCACCGCCGCGTCGATGCTCACCCCGACCACCACGACCACCTGGGCGGACGGGGCGCAGGCCTGGGAGTCGCACCTGCGGGCGTTCGGCGGCTGGGAGGGCGGCGCCCACGCGACGGGCGCCGTCGCCTGGGTCGCCGCGCTGAACGGGCCGGCCGACCCCGGGGGCACCGTCGCGCTGGTGGGGTCGCGCGCCGTGCGGCCCGCCGGGGCCGTCACCGTCGGCCAGGTGGTCCGGTTCGGCCCGCCGTCGCTGGTCGACGCGCTCCACGACGGCGACCCGGTCGACGCCGACGCGGTCGCGGCCGTGTCCGCCGCGCTGACGACGGCCCGGGACACCGGCGAGGTCGTGCTGTCCGCGCCGTACCCGGTGGACCACGCCGCGCGGGCCGACCCCGCGGACGTCGGGCGGATCGCCCGGGCCGGCGCGGGGGCGGCCGGGCAGGAGGCCGCGCTGGTCGCGCCGGTGTACGACGGGCCGACGGCGCCCGACGACCGCCGCGAGCGGCAGCGGCGGCTGCTCGGCTGGACGGTGACGACGTTCCAGGTGGCGCCGCTGCTCGACCTCGTGGCGACCCGGCCGCCGGAGCCGACGCTGGTGCTGGACGGCGGGACGTCCCTCGGGGTGCTCGCCCGGAAGCCGGTGACCGCTGCCTCGATCGCGCTCGCCGAGGACACCCGCTCGCTCGACCTCCCGGTCGCCGGGCGGACGTGGACGCTCGTCGCCGCCCAGCACGACGTGCCGGGCCCGCTCACCTGGTTCCCGCTGGCGGCCGGGGCGGTGCTCACCGCGCTGGTGGTCGGGCTGCTCACGTCGCGGGCGGCGGCGGAGAACCGCGCGGTCGTGCTGGCCGCGGAGCGCACCCGGGCGCTCGCCGACCGCACCCGGGACCTGGAGTCGATCACCCGGAACACCCCCGACGCCATCGCCCGGGTCGACTCCGACGCGCGGCTGCGGTTCGCGAACGAGGCGATGCGCCGCGCCGCCCGCCTGACCGAGGACGACCTCGGCCGCCAGGTCCGCGAGCTCACGGGCCGCTCCCCGGTCATCGACGCCGTGCGCGCCCTCGCGCACCACATGCTCGCGCTCGCGTCCGACCCGGGGGTCGAGCCCGAGCGCGACCCGCGCCGGCTCATCAGCATGTCCGCGCAGACCGACGGCCACTGGTACGAGGTGCGGGCGGTCCCCGAGCGCGGCCCCGCCGGGACCGTGGACTCCGTGCTGGTCGTCGCCCGGGACACCACGCGGTTCCGCGAGGCGCAGGACCGCCTCACGCACGCCGCCACGCACGACCCGCTCACCGGCCTGGCGAACCGGGACGTCGCCCGCGAGCGCGCCGTCGCCGCCCTCGCGACCTCCCGGGAGGGCACCGCGCTGCTGCTGCTCGACCTCGACCGGTTCAAGCTCGTCAACGACTCGTACGGGCACGTCGTCGGCGACCAGCTGCTCCAGCGCGCGGCGCTGCGGGTCGCCGACGGGCTGCCGGACCGCGCCACGGCGGCCCGGCTCGGCGGGGACGAGTTCGTCGTGCTGCTGCCCGACGCGGACCCGGGCACGGCCGACGCGGTCGCGTCGCGGCTGGTCGCCGCCTTCGACGAGCCCTTCGCCCTGCACCACGAGGAGTTCGCCGTCGGGTGCAGCGTCGGCGTCGTGCACGCCGCGCCCGGGGCGATGCCGTGGGACGAGCTGCTCCGGTGCGCCGACGTCGCGATGTACCGGGCGAAGGCGCTCGGCGGCGGCTGCCACCAGTGGTACGAGGACCACGCCGCGGACCGCGCCCGGCAGCGCCTCACCATGGCGGCCGACCTGCGCCGGGCCGTCGAGGAGGGCGAGCTGGACCTCGCCTACCAGGCGGAGGTCGACGTGGTGAGCGGCCGCGTCGAGGGCGTCGAGGCGCTGATGCGCTGGACCAGCCGCTCGCGGGGGCCGGTGTCGCCGGCGGAGTTCATCCCCGTGGCGGAGGAGACCGGCCTGATCTCCGGCCTCGGCGCGTGGGCGCTGGACCGGGCGCTCGGCGAGGTCGTCGCGCACAACCGCAGCACCGGCACGGGCCTGCGGGTCTGGGTGAACGTCTCCCCGCGCCAGTTCGCGCCGCAGCAGGACCGCGCCGACCTGGTGACGCTCGTCGTCGACACGCTGGCCCGGCACGACGCCCCCGCCTCCTGGCTCGGCATCGAGGTCACGGAGGGCGCCCTCGCGGACGACACCCGGGTCGTGCCGATGCTCCGGGCGCTGCGGGAGCTCGGCGTCGGCGTCGCGATCGACGACTTCGGCACCGGCTACTCGTCGCTGTCCCGGCTGCACGACTACCCGGTGACGCTGCTGAAGATCGACCAGTCCTTCGTGCAGGGGCTCGGCGGCTCCGGTCCGGTCGGGCCGCGGGCGGCGGGCGTCGTCGAGGCGGTGGTGGCGCTCGGCCGGTCGCTGGGCGCCGACGTGATCGCGGAGGGCGTGGAGGACGCCGAGCGGTACGCGGCGCTGCGCGGGCTGGGCTGCGACCTCGCGCAGGGCTACCTGTTCGGGCGGCCGTCCGCGTTCGCGGAGGCGGTGGCGGTGGCCGCGCCGGGAGCGGCGCCCGCGCCGGCGCCCGCCCCCGCCAGCGCGTCCGCCGGGCGCTGAGCCGCCGGCTGCAGCAGCAGCATCCAGGTCGCGCACGCCGCCGCCAGCAGCGGCACCGCGAGCCCGATGCCCGTGGCGGGCACGACGATCCCGGAGTCGTTGAGCGCGAACCCGATCCCCAGGGTGACGGCGAGCCCGATGAGGCCCTTCATCAGCATCGGCGCGTCCGTCGCCAGCCGCCGCAGCGGGGCGCCGGCGGACAGCCACGCGTAGGGGCCGCCGTCGGCCGCGCGCACGGCGGACCGCGCGGGGCGGCCGACCAGCAGCACGACGAGCAGCAGGCCGCCGATGGCCAGCAGCGTCTGCTCGCTGCCGAGCAGGATCCGCAGGTTGGTCTCCGCCTTGCGCACCAGCACGGTCCACAGCCCGCCGTCGAGCACGGTCTCGATGAACCGGCCCAGGTGGGTGCGCTCGTCCGCGGGCCGCAGCCAGTCGACCAGCGCGATCCCCACGACGGTGACGGCCCCGGCGGCCAGCACCGCGAGCACCCGGCGCCACGTGAGCCGGACGCCGGCGGTCAGCAGGGCGAGGATCGCGAACCCGGGCACCAGCGCGGGCGGGCCGCCGAAGTCGGCGCCCACCGACGGCAGCCCGTCGATCGCCGTCGCGAGGAGGCCCATGACCGCGACGACCGCGACCGCGGCCCAGCGCCCGCCCCGGCGCAGCAGCGGGTCGGCGAGCGCGACGGTCGTGAGGACCATCGCCGTGGCGAACAGCGCGAACGCCGGGTTCCCGAAGCCGTAGAACCGGCCGGCGACCAGAGCGCCCGGGCCCATCATCGAGTCGAGCGCGAGCCGGGCGCCGGTCGCGACGTCCACCGCGAGCACCAGCGCCGTGATCCCGCCGACCACGCCGAGCGGCCCGAGCAGCCGCCCGCGCCACCACGGCGTCAGCAGGGTGACCGCGACGATCAGCCCGGTGAACAGCGTCACGGCGCCCGCGAGCGCCCAGCCCGGCGACCCGGACCGCCACCACGGCAGCAGGTTCGCGAGGAACGTCGACACCGGCACGGCGGCCACCGCGACGGCCGCGATCCGCAGGCCGTGCAGCACCCGGCGCGGGTGGGCGACCCCCTGGACCCGGCGCGGCCGGAACCGGGCGAGCGCGGTGGACCACCAGGCCCGCACCCGGTGGTTCAGCCCGACCATGACGAGCAGGTACAGGGCCAGGTTCATCCCGACCCAGAGCACGTAGAACCCGCCCACCCGCGGCTTGGCGGCCTGGGCCTGCCGGTTGTCGTCGATGAGCGCGGCGACGCGCTGGCCGGCGGTGGCGTCGTCGGGCGCCGGGCGGATCGCGGACCCCACGAGCGCGCCCGACGGGGCCTGGTCCCGGATCCCGAGGGCGTCCAGCAGCGTCGGCGTGACGTCGGTGGCCTGCAGGTACCCGGGCTGGCGGGTGGACGGCGACCCGATCGTGCCGCCGTCGTAGCCGGGGCCGGTGGCGGCCGCGAGCTGCAGGTGCGCCCGGCGGCTGGAGTCGGCGAGGGAGAACAGCAGGACGGTGGCGTCCCGGTCCGTGGACCGGACGGCGTCGAGGACCGCGCCGACGCGGGCGTCGATGACCTGGACCTGCTCGGCGCGGGTCGGCTCGATGACGACGTCGGTGCCGGACAGGTCGGGCGCGTCGGGCTCGCCGGCGGCCGGGTCCTCCTCCTCGGCGGCCGTGCCGTCCGTCTCGGGGCGCCCGCGGGTCTGGTAGCCGGGGTCCCGCACGGTGCCGGCGTCGACGACGACGAGCCCGGAACCCGCCAGGGCCTCCGCGACCGCGTCCTCCAGGGCGCCGGCTCCCGCGGGCTGGCGCACGTGCTCCCCGACGGGGACGCCGGCCGAGTCGGCCAGCGCGATCGCCGCGCCCGGGCCGATGCCGGTGACCGCGACGCCGGCGCCGGCGAGCGTGTCGCCGAGCAGCCCGAGCCGGGAGTCGTAGCCCGACGCGGCGGTCGCCGACTCGTAGTCCGCCCAGCCGGGCACGGAGCCGTTCGCCAGCGGGTCGCGCAGGGTGCGGCAGGTGCCGTCCGGCACGCGCACGTCGTCCGCGCGGCCGCCCGCGGACACCGCGAGCCACCCGGCGCTCGGGCAGGTGTACGACCACTTGCTGCGCACCACGGTGGACGCGAGCGACGCCGACCGGGACAGCTCCCACAGCGCGGGCGTCGTCAGGGAGCCCAGGTCGTCCCAGCGCAGGCCGGTCGCGCCGACGAGCACGACGGGGTGCTGCTCGGCGGCGGCGTCCTCGGCGGGGGTCGCCGCGCCCGCCGGCGCCGCGGCGGCGATCCAGCCCAGCGCGGCCACCAGCAGCGCGACCAGGGCCCCCGCGGGTCGGCGGAGGGCGGGCGCGGCGGCGACGGGCGTGGACAGGGGCACCGGCCCAGCGTACGGGCGCACTACTCTCGGACGCGTCGTGGCCCGGCGTCCCGACCGGCACGTGCACGCGCGCCGCACAGGGCGCTCACGCCGTCGTCACGTCCGCCCCGCCCTCGTCCCAGGAGGTCCCCCATGACCGGCCGCCCCCGCTACGCCTACCTGGGCCCCGCGGGCACGTTCACCGAGGTGGCGCTGCGGCAGGTCGCGAGCCCGGACGAGGCGGAGTACCTGCCGCAGGCCGACGTCGTCAGCGCGATCGAGGCGGTGCGCAACGGGGAGGCCGACCACGCGGTCGTCGCGATCGAGAGCACGATGGAGGGCGGCGTCACCGCGACCCTGGACGCGCTCGCGGTCGGCACGCCCCTCGTGCTCCAGCGCGAGGTGCTGGTGCCCGTGGGGTTCACCCTGGTGGGCCGCCCCGGCGTCGGGCTGGCGGGCGTGCGCCGGGTCGCCGCGCACCCGCACGCGTGGGTGCAGTGCCGCCGCTGGCTGGCCGCGCACCTGCCCGAGGCCGTGCACGTGCCCGCGTCGTCGAACACCGCCCCCGCCGCGCGGCTCGCGGAGGCCCCGGGTGACGCGCTCGACTTCGACGCCGCGCTCGTGCCGCCGGCGGCCCCCGCGCACTACGGGCTCGACGTGCTCGCCGAGGGCGTCGCGGACAACCCGCACCTGGTCACCCGGTTCGTCGTCGTCGGCCACCCCGGGGACGTCCCGCCGCGCACCGGCGCCGACAAGACCACGCTCGTCGTGCACCTGCCGTCGAACGAGGCCGGCGCCCTGCTCACCATGCTCGAGCAGTTCGCCGCCCGCGGCGTGAACCTGTCCCGGATCGAGTCGCGGCCGATCGGCGACTCCCTCGGGCGGTACTCGTTCTCGATCGACGCCGAGGGGCACATCACCGAGGAGCGGATGGGCGAGGCGTTCATGGGCCTGCACCGGGTCTGCCCGCACGTGCGGTACCTCGGCTCGTACCCGCGGGCGGACGGGGTCGCGGCGGACGTGCACATCGGCACGGCGGACCCGGACTTCCGGACCGCGCGCGAGTGGCTGCGCTCGGTCCGCGGCGGCGAGAGCGTCTAGCTCGCTGTCCGGCCTCAGGCCTGCGCGACCCGGACCACGAGCGCAGCGGGCTCGACCCGGGCGGACAGCTCGGTCACCTGGCCGAGGACGTCGCCGTCGACCTGGACGTACTCGCCGCCGGCCACCGACAGGTGCACCTCGCGGGCCCGGGCGTGGTCGATCCGGCCGATCTTCGCGGGCAGCTGGTTGCGCACGCCCACGCCCTGCAGCACGACCTCGCCGAGCAGCTGGGCCCAGCCGGCCACGCCGCCGCGGGTGTCGATCGCCGCGACGTCGAGCCAGCCGTCGTCCAGCACCGCGTCGGGCAGCAGGGTGATCCCGCCCGGCAGGCGCCCGCAGTTCCCGATGAGCAGGCTGCGGACCCGCGCGGGGGTCGCCGGCTCGTCGTCCAGGCGGACCACGGTGCGCAGCCGCCGGCCGTGCAGGTGCTTGATGCCGGCGACGAAGTAGGCGACCCAGCCGACCTTGGCCTTGAGCTGGTCGTCGGCGTCCGCGACCATCGCCGCGTCGAACCCGATGCCCGCGATGACCAGGAAGATGTGGTCGCGCGGCTGGTCGGTGTCGGCGGGCAGGTCGTCGGCCGCCTCGGCGATGTCGTCGTCCACGTCGGACTCGAAGCGCAGGACGCGCAGCCAGCCGACGTCGATCGTGCGGTCGGTGCCGTCCAGCGCGACCTGCAGCGCCGCCAGCGGGTCGCCGATCGGGATGTCGAGGTTGCGGGCCAGCAGGTTCCCGGTGCCGACCGGGATGAGGCCCATCGGGACGCCGGTGCCGACCAGCGCCTCGGCGACCGCGCGCACGGTGCCGTCGCCGCCGAGGGCCACCACGACGTCCGCGCCCCGGGCGACCGCGTCCTTGGTCTGCCCGATGCCGGGGTCCTCGGGGGTCGTCTCCAGCCAGAGCGGCTCGGGGAGGTACTGCTCGGCGCACGCCCGCCGGACGGTCGCGCGCAGGTCCGGGACGTCGGGCTTGGACGGGTTCGCGACGAAGGCGACCAGCGGCCGGCGCGGCTCCGGGTCCGCCTCGGAGGCGCCGGACGCCCCGACGGCGGGCGCCGGCACCGTCCCGAGGGCGCGGCCGAGCCGGCCCGCCCGGCGGTCGCCGGCGGTCACCCGCCGGGCCCCCACGGCGACCACCAGCGCGACGACGGACAGCACGACGGCGGCGACGGCCAGCCACCCCTCCCAGGTCATGCGACGAATCTACGCAGGGACCCGGCACCCGCGCGCGCCCGGTCACCCGCGGCGGGCCGGTGGGCGCGCCGCGGCGAGCGGGCGCGGGGGAGACCCGGGGGCGGGGTCGGTAGGCTCGGCGACGTGATCGATCTCAAGCTGCTGCGGCAGGACCCGGACGTCGTGCGCGCGAGCCAGGTGGCGCGCGGGGACGACCCGGGGCTGGTGGACCAGGTGCTCGACGCGGACGCCCGGCGCCGCGCCGCGCTGACCGACTTCGAGACGCTCCGCGCGGAGCAGAAGTCCCTCGGCAAGCAGGTCGCCTCCGCGCAGGGCGAGGAGAAGCAGGCCCTGCTCGCGAAGGCGAAGACCCTCGCGGAGCAGGTCAAGGCGCTGCAGGCCGACGCCGACGCCGCCGACGCGCTGGCCGCCGAGCTCGCCCGCCGGATCGGCAACGTCGTCGAGGACGGCGTCCCCGCGGGCGGCGAGGACGACTACGTCGTGCTCCGGCACGAGGGCACCCCGCGCGACTTCGCCGCCGAGTACGGCGCGGACTTCGCGGTCCGGGACCACCTGGAGCTCGGCGAGGGCCTCGCGGCCATCGACACCGAGCGCGGCGCGAAGGTCTCCGGCGCGCGGTTCTACTACCTCACCGGCATCGGCGCCCGCCTGGAGCTCGCCCTGCTCAACGCCGCGGTCGACCGCGCGCTGGCGGCCGGGTTCACCCCCGTCATCACGCCGACGCTGGTCAAGCCGGAGATCATGGCGGGCACCGGGTTCCTCGGCGCGCACGCCGACGAGATCTACCGGCTGGAGGCCGACGACCTGTACCTGGTCGGCACCAGCGAGGTCGCGCTCGCGGGCTACCACTCGGGCGAGATCCTCGACCTGTCGGGCGGCCCGCTGCGGTACGCCGGCTGGTCGGCCTGCTACCGGCGCGAGGCCGGGTCGTACGGCAAGGACACCCGCGGCATCATCCGGGTGCACCAGTTCCACAAGGTCGAGGCCTTCTCCTACACGACCGTCGAGGACGCCGCGGACGAGCACCGCCGCATCCTCGGCTGGGAGGAGGAGATGCTCGCGCTGGCGGGGCTGCCGTACCGGGTGATCGACACCGCGGCCGGCGACCTCGGGTCCAGCGCGGCGCGGAAGTTCGACTGCGAGGCGTGGCTGCCGAGCCAGCAGCGCTACCTGGAGCTCACCTCGACGTCGAACTGCACGACGTTCCAGGCCCGCCGCCTCGGCGTGCGGGAGCGCACCGCCGACGGCGAGGTCCGGCCGGTCGCGACCCTGAACGGCACGCTCGCGACGACCCGCTGGATCGTGGCGATCCTGGAGAACCACCAGCAGGCGGACGGCTCGGTGCGGGTGCCGGAGGGGCTGCGCCCGTACCTGGGCGGCCTGGAGGTGCTCGAGCCCACGACGCCCTCGGGAGGCGGATCGCGATGACCCACCCGCGCACCGTGGCGGGCACGCTCGTCGCGCTCGACGTCGACGGCACGCTGATGACCTACGACGGGGTCGTCTCGCCCGAGGTGCGCGCGTGCGTCGCGTCCCTGCGCGAGGCCGGCGCCCACGTCGTCCTGGCCACGGGGCGCTCCGTGGTCGCGACCGTGCCCGTCGCCCGGGACCTCGGCATCGAGGAGGGCTGGGCGGTGTGCTCGAACGGGGCCGTGCTCGTGCGCCTCGACCCGGAGCAGGCCGAGGGCTACGCCGTCGAGGAGATGACGACGTTCGACCCGGAGCCGGTGCTGCGGGTGCTGCAGCTGGAGCTGCCCGACGCGTACTTCGCGGTCGAGGACCTCGGCCGCGGCTTCCGGGTGAGCCGCCCGTTCCCGGACGGCGAGCTCGGCGGGGAGCAGCGGGTGTCGACGTTCGCGGAGCTGTGCGCGAGCCCGGCGACCCGCGTCGTCATCCGCGACCCGGGCAGCACGCCGGAGGAGTTCCACGCGCTGGTGGAGCGGGTCGGCCTGCACCAGGTGTCGTACGCGGTGGGCTGGAGCGCGTGGCTCGACCTGACCCCCGGCGGGGTCTCCAAGGGCAGCGCGCTCGAGGACCTGCGGCGGCGGCTCGGCGTGGAGCCGTTCGCGACGGTGGCGGTCGGCGACGGCGGCAACGACGTCGAGATGCTGCGCTGGGCGGCCCGCGGCGTGGCGATGGGGCACGCGCCGGAGCACGTCCGGGAGGCGGCCGACGAGGTCACCGGCACCATCGCGGACGACGGCGTCGTGGACGTGCTCCGCAGCATCGGCCGGGACACGGATCCGCGGTAGCGCTCCCACGACGGGAGGGCGCTCTCCGCGCGCTGACCTGCGGAAGCGCTCCCACGGTCGGCGGTCGCCCGGAAGGGTGGACCCGGGGCCCGCGCGCGGAGCACAATCCCCGCCATGGCGCACGGCATCGTCGACGTGGCCCGGGCGGCCGGGGTGTCCACCGCGACGGTGTCGCGCGCGCTGCGCGGCCTGCCGAACGTCACGGCGGCGACGCGCGAGCGGGTGCGCCGGGCGGCCGACGAGCTCGGGTACGTCCCCTCGCCGTCCGCGGCCTCGCTGGCCTCGGGCCGCACCCGGACGATCGGGCTGATCACCCCGTGGGTCGCGCACTGGTTCTTCGCGAACGTCATCGAGGGCGCGGAGCGGGCGCTGCGGGTCGAGGACTTCGACGCCCTGCTCTACACGTTCGAGGTGAACCGGGAGGTCCGCCGGATGCGCGTGGACCCCGACGTGCTGCGCCGGCGGGTGGACGGCGTGCTCGTGGTCGGGCTGCCCCTGGAGTCCGAGGAGGTCGAGGCGCTGGAGGCCCTGGAGTACCCGCTGGTCTTCGTGGGCGCCGGGGCCCCCGGCCGGGTCACCGTCGGCCTGGACGACGTCGCGACCGCCCGGACCGCCGTGGCGCACCTGGCCGACCTCGGGCACCGCGCGATCGCGCACCTGTCCGGGGAGCCGGACGACTGCCTGCCCTGGTCGCCGGCGGTCCGGCGCGCGCAGGGCTGGCGGGCGGAGATGACCGCGCGCGGGCTCGCGGTCGACGGCCTCGAGATCCACGGGCACTTCGACGTCGCGGGCGGGCGCGCCTCGATGCACGCGCTGCTCGACCGCCGCCCCGACGTGACGGCCGTGTTCGCCGCCTCGGACGAGATGGCGATGGGCGCGATCCTCGCGCTGCGCGACCGCGGGCTGCGCGTGCCGCACGACGTCTCGGTCGTGGGCGTCGACGGGCACGAGATGGGCGAGCACCTCGGGCTGACGACGATGGTGCAGAACGCGCACGACCAGGGGGTGACCGCGGCCTCCATGCTCCTGGAGATGATCACGGGCGCGCCGGTGCCCCCGGAGGTCGTCTTCCCGACCGTCCTGGTGGAGCGCGGGTCCACCGCGCGGCCGCATGTGACCAAATCGTGACAAGTCCGATATGCCAAACCGGTTGTGCGTCCGGCATGTAAACGCTTGCATAGGTCCCACGCGCCGGGGCGGTCCCGTCTCGGCAGGCACCACGACGAGGTGGAGGCAACGCATGACCAGGATTCGTCGGCGCCGTGCAGGCGCCGTCGTGGCCGGCGGGATCGGGTTCGCGCTCGCGCTGACCGCGTGTGGCGGGAGCGACTCCGGCGACGACAGCACGGAGGGCGGCGGCGGCGAGACCGCCGCGAGCAGCATCGACTGCGCTCCGTACGAGGAGTTCGGCGACCTGAGCGGCACCACGGTGTCCGTGTACACGTCGATCGTCGAGCCCGAGCAGGCCACGCAGGAGGCCTCCTACGACCCGTTCGAGGAGTGCACCGGCGTCACCGTCGAGTACGAGGGCTCGCGCGAGTTCGAGGCGCAGCTGCTCGTCCGCATCCAGGCGGGCAACGCCCCCGACATCGCGTACCTGCCGCAGCCCGGCCTGCTGAAGACGATCGTCGGGGACTACCCCGAGGCGATCGTCCCCGCGCCGGACGCCACCGCGGCCAACGTGGACGAGTTCTTCTCGGAGTCGTGGAAGGACTACGGCTCGGTCGACGGGACGTTCTACGCGGCTCCGCTCGGCGCGAACGTCAAGTCCTTCGTCTGGTACTCGCCGGCCATGTTCGAGGACGCCGGGTACGAGATCCCGGAGACCTGGGACGACATGATGGACCTGTCGCAGCAGATCGTGGACGACGGCGCCATGCCGTGGTGCGCGGGCGTCGAGTCCGGTGACGCCACCGGCTGGGCCGGCACCGACTTCGTGGAGGACGTCGTCCTGCGCACCGCCGGGCCCGACGTGTACGACCAGTGGTACACGCACGAGATCCCGTTCAACGACCCGCAGATCAACGAGGCGTTCGACACCGCCGGGGAGATCCTCAAGAACCCCGACTACGTGAACGCGGGCCTCGGCGGCGTGGACTCCATCGCCACCACCCCGTGGACGGACGCGGGCTTCCCGATCCTCGACGGCACCTGCTGGCTGCACCGCGCGGCCAACTTCTACGCCACGCAGTGGCCGGAGGGCACCACGGTCGCCGAGGACGGCGACGTGTACGCGTTCTACCTGCCGACCAACCAGACCGACATCAAGCCGGTCCTCGGCGGCGGCGAGTTCGTCGCGGCGTTCAACGACCGTCCCGAGGTCCAGGCGTTCCAGACGTACCTGTCCTCCGCGGACTGGGCGAACGCCAAGGCCCTCGCCACCCCGGCCGGCGGCTGGGTGAGCGCCAACAACGGCCTCGACCCGGAGAACCTCTCCACCGACTTCGACAAGCTGTCGGCCGAGATCCTCGCGGACCCGAACGCCGTCATCCGGTTCGACGCGTCCGACCTGATGCCGGGCGAGGTCGGTGCCGGCACCTTCTGGACGGGCATCGTCAACTGGCTCACGGGAGCCTCCACCGAGGAGGTCACGGACGCCATCGAGGCCTCCTGGCCCGCCTCGTCCTGACCACGAGAACGACTGGCTGACGGCCTGCTCGGCCGGTGGGGGTGAGCCCCCGCCGGCCGGGCAGGCCGCCGTGGCTCGGAGGGGCACATGGACTGGCTGACGCAAGCAACGACACCGGGCGAGAAGTTCGCCCTGATGTTCATCGCGATCGCGCTGTTCGTGGTCGTGATGGGGGCGATCCTCTTCCTGGTCGACCGACCGAAGCGGATCCCCCGCTGGGTGGTGGCCGCGGCGTTCGCCGGTCCCGCGCTGCTGCTGCTCGCCTACGGGTTGGTGCGGCCGGCGCTGATCACGATCCGCGACTCGTTCTACGACAAGCAGGGCGACGACTTCGTCGGCGTGGACAACTACTCCCGCGCGCTGACCGAGGGGCAGTTCCAGGGCGTCCTGGCGAACACGGCGATCTGGGTGATCCTCGTCCCGCTCGGCTCGACGCTCATCGGGCTCGTGTACGCGGTGCTCGTGGACCGCACGCGGTACGAGAAGCTGGCGAAGGCGCTGGTCTTCATCCCGATGGCGATCTCGATGGTCGGCGCCTCGATCATCTGGAAGTTCGTCTACGAGTTCAAGCCGAACCAGCCGGGCGTGAAGCAGACCGGCCTGCTCAACCAGGTGCTGGTCTGGATCGGGCTGGAACCGCAGCAGTTCCTCATCAACTCGCCCTGGAACACCATGTTCCTCATCGTCGTCATGGTCTGGATCCAGACCGGCTTCGCGATGACGGTGCTGTCCGCGGCGATCAAGGCGATCCCGGACGACATCGTCGAGGCCGCGCGCCTCGACGGCCTGCACGGGCTGAAGATGTTCCGCTTCATCACCGTGCCGTCGATCCGGCCCGCGCTCGTCGTGGTCCTGACGACCATCGCGATCGGCACCCTGAAGGTGTTCGACATCGTCCGCACCATGACCGGCGGGCAGTTCGGCACCCAGGTGATCGCGAACGAGTTCTACACGCAGGCGTTCCGGCAGAACAACAAGGGGCTCGCCGCAGCACTCGCCGTGATCCTGTTCATCCTCGTGATCCCGATCGTCATCTACAACGTGCGCCAGCTGCGCAGGTCGGAGGAGATCCGATGACCTCGACACCCCCGCCTCCCGTGGTGCCCGTCGGCCAGGCGATCGACGAGGCCGCGTCGGGCACCGGCTCCACCTCGGTCGGCGAGCGCCGGCTCACGCGCCTCGAGCGCCGGGCGATCGCCACCAAGGGCAAGCTGTCGTCCCCGTGGGCGTCGTTCCTGGCGATCCTCATCGCGGTCCTGTGGACGATCCCGTCGATCGGCCTGCTCGTCACCTCGTTCCGGCCCGAGCTCGACATCCGCCGCTCCGGCTGGTGGACCGTCTTCGGCGACCTGTTCAGCGGCGACGCGGAGTTCACGCTCGACAACTACCAGCAGGCGCTGTTCGGGTCCGGCGCGAACCTGTCGACGTACTTCGTCAACTCGTTCGTCATCGCGATCCCGGCGGTGGTCATCCCGATCACCCTCGCGCTGCTGGCGGCGTACGCGTTCGCGTGGATCGACTTCAAGGGTCGCGAGATCCTGTTCGTCGCCGTCTTCGCGCTGCAGATCGTCCCGCTGCAGGTGGCGCTCGTGCCGCTGCTGACGGACTACGTGCAGCTCGGGGTCAACGGGTCGTTCTGGACCGTGTGGTTGTCGCACGCGATCTTCGGCCTGCCGCTGGCGATCTTCCTGCTGCACAACTTCATGAAGGACATCCCGGCCTCCCTGGTGGAGGCGGCCCGCGTCGACGGCGCGGGGCACGTGAAGATCTTCTTCCGGGTGCTCCTGCCGCTCCTGGTCCCGGCGATCGCGGCGTTCGGCATCTTCCAGTTCCTCTGGGTCTGGAACGACCTGCTCGTCGGCCTGACGTTCGCGTCCCCGCAGTCCCGGCCCCTGACGGTCGCGGTCGCGGAGATGGCGGGCACCCGCGGCGGCGACTGGCACGTGCTGACCGCCGGCGCGTTCATCTCGATGGTCGTGCCGCTGATCGTGTTCATCTCCCTGCAGCGGTACTTCGTGCGCGGTCTCCTCGCGGGGTCCGTGAAGGGCTGAGCGTCGCGGCGCCCTCGGCGCGTCCGGCGCCCCGGTGCGGCAGGTCCGCGCCGGGGCGCCGTCGCGTCCGGGACCGGGCCCGGGCCTGCGCGGCCAGCAGGACCGTGGCCAGGGCCGCCACGGCCGCCGCCGGCAGGGGGAGCGCGTCGAGGCCGCGCGCGCCCACGACCGCGCTGCCCGCCGCCGCCCCGACCGCGATGCCGAGGTTGAACGTCACAGGGATCAGCGTCCCGGCCGTCGAGCGGAGCCGCGGGCCCGCGGCGCGCAGGATCGCGGTCTGCGCCAGCGGCGGGAACGCGCCCGTCGCCAGGCCCCAGACGGCGACGACCGCCAGGTCCGCGGCGAGCGCCCCGCGGGCCGTGCCGAGCACCGCCAGCACGACCGTGACCACGCCCGCGGTGACGACCAGGGCCGGGACCGTCCGGGCGTCGGGGAGCCGGCCGACCAGCGCCGTGCCGACCGCCGAGAGCACGCCGAACGCGAGCAGCAGGCCGCTCAGGCCGCCCGGCGTGCGCGCCGCGGTGCCGGCCAGGAGCGGGGCGACGAACGTGTAGACCGCGTAGTGGCCGACCAGCAGCAGGCCGCCGAGCGCGGCGGTCACGACGACCGGGCGCAGGGCGCCGGCCGGGACGGGGTCACCGGGGGCTTCGGCGGCCGGGGGCGCCGGGCGGACCACGACGAGCACGGCCGCCGCCGCGAGCACCGATGCCGCCGCCACGCCCGCGACGCCGGCGCGCCAGCCCCAGGCCTCCGCCGCCGCGGCCGCCGCCGGCACGCCCAGCACGGTGCCGAGGGTCGCGCCGCCCAGCACCACCGCCACGGCCGGGGCCAGCCGCTCCGCCGGCACCAGCGCGGCGCTGTGCGCGTTGACCGTCGCCCACAGCAGGCCGCACGCCGCCGCGCCCACCAGCCGGGAGCCGAGCGCGACGCCGAACGTCCCCGCCACGGCCGTGACCGCGCTCGCCGCGCCGAGCACCAGCACGGCGGCGGCGATCACGCGGCGCGAGTCGAACCGCCGGGTCAGGCGGACCAGCGGGAACGTGGCGAGCACCAGGGTGAGCGCCCACGCGGACACCAGCAGGCCGGTCCGGTCCTGCGGCACGCCGAGGTCCGCGCTCATCGCCGGCAGGACCGCCGTGGGCAGCATCTCGGCGGCGACCACCGTGAAGGTGACCGCGCCGAGGGTCAGCAGGCTCGGCCAGGGGAGTCGGTGGGTCGTCGGGTCCATGTCCCGGACCGTAGAGTTTGACATCAGTGTGAAGGTCAAGAGGGGAGCACGGACGTGCGGATCGGGGAGCTCGCCGAGCGCACCGGGGTGTCCACCCGGCTGCTGCGGTACTACGAGGAGCAGGGGCTGATCGCGCCGGAGCGGTCCGGCAACTCCTACCGCTCCTACGCCGAGGCCGACGTGCCGGTGGTGCGGCGGATCGCGCTGCTCATCCGGTCCGGCGTGCCCACCCGGCTGATCCGGGCGCTGCTGGACCTCGAGCGCGCGCAGGCGACCCGGTCCGCGGCCGCGGTCGCGGAGGCGTGCCCGCGCGGTGTGGCCGAGCTGTTCGCCGCGGAGCTGCACGACCTCGAGGCGCGGATCGCCTGCCTGACGCGGAGCCGGGACACGATCCGGGACTTCCTCGCGCTGACCGAGCACGCGGCGCTGGTGCACGAGGGGGGTGCGGGGGCCGGGCCCGCCGCGCGGGCTGGTGCGGGCGCCGCCGACGGCGGGGTGCCCGACCTCGGGGTGGGCGGGCAGATCGCCGTCGCCGGGCGGGTCGGGGCGCGGTGAGCGGGTCGACCACGTCCGCGTCGTCCGCCGCCGGGGCCCCGCCCGCCGTGCCGCCCGTGCCGCCCGTGCCGGCCGGGGGCGGCGTGCTCGGGCGGGTGCCCGCGCCCGCGCTGTTCCTCGTCTCCGGGCTCGCGCAGTACGGCGGCGCGGCGCTCGCGGTCGCGCTGTTCGCGGTGGTGCCGTCGCCGACCGTCGCGTGGCTGCGGATCGCGGTCGCCGCGCTCGTGCTGCTGGCCTGGCGGCGCCCGTGGCGGGCGCGGTGGACCCGCGCGGACCTGCTCGCGGCCGCCTTGTTCGGCGTGGTGCTCGCCGCGATGAACGTGTCCTTCTACGTGGCGATCGACGTGCTGCCCCTGGGCACCGCCGTCGCGATCGAGTTCCTCGGGCCGGTCGCGGTCGCCGCGGTCACCGGGCGCACCTGGCGCGAGCGGCTCGGCATCGTCGTGGCCGCCGTGGGGGTCGTGCTGCTGGCCGGGGTCGAGCTGAGCACCGGGGGCGAGGACAGCGTGCGCGGGCTGGTGGCGATCGGGATCGCCGCGGCGTGCTGGGCGGGGTACATCCTGCTGGGGCGGCGGGTGGCGCAGGGGTCGCGGCGAGGGGACGCCGGGGCGCCCCGGCCGGACGGGATCACCTCGCTCGCGGTCGGCATGGCGGCGGGCGGGCTGGTGTTCGCGCCGTTCCTCGCCGGGTCCGCCGGTCCCGTGCTGCACGACGCCGGGCTGGCGGCCGCGGTGCTCGGGATCGCGGTGCTGTCGTCCGTCGTGCCCTACGCGATCGAGCAGGTGGTGCTGCGGCGGGTCACGGCGGCGACGTTCGCGGTGCTGCTGGCGATGCTGCCCGCCACGGCGGCGGTCGTCGGCGCGGTCGCGCTGCGGCAGTGGCCGCACGGGTGGGAGGTCGCGGGGCTGGCATGCGTGTCGGTCGCGATCGTGCTCACGGCCACGCGGCGCGCGCCCGCGGGTCGGGAGCGAGCCGCCTAGCCTCCCGCGGACGACCCGCGGCCCCCGGATCCTGCACCGCCAGAGATCCATGGTGAAGGAAACGCTGATATCCTTCAGCAAGCGGACCCGATGGTGAAGGAAGGCGACAGATGGCCGCCGATGGGCCTCACGACCGACCCTGGCCGCCGACCGGCTCCGAGGAGCGCGACTGGAACCCGGGCGAGCGCGTGCTGGCGCATCTCAGCGTCTTCGACCGGCACCGGATCCAGCGCCCCTACGCGGCGGCGACCCTGGAGCCCGTCGCCGACGCGACGGTGTCCCTGCCCCGGCAGACGCTCGCGCTGATGGAGGAGGGCACGCACGCGATCGTGCGGTTCGACGAGCACATGGCGCACCTGCCCGTGCCGATGCCGGCGGTCCTGCTGCGCACCGAGTCGGCGACCTCGTCGCAGATCGAGCACCTGACGGCGAGCGCACGCAACCTCGCGCTGGCCTCGATCGGGGTCTCCGACAAGAGGAACGCGGTGCTGGTCGCCGCCAACGTGCGCGCCATGCAAGCAGCGCTGGACATCGACGGCCCGATCGACGAGCACCTGGTGCTCGCCGTGCACGAGGCACTGCTGGTGGACTCCGAGCCGGACATGGTCGGCCGGTTCCGCGACCAGCAGGTCTGGATCGGTGGCGGCAGCTTCTCACCCCACGGTGCGGCGTTCGTCGCTCCGCACCACGACCGTGTCCCCGCGGCGATGGCCGACCTGGTCGCCTTCTCCCGGCGCGGCGACCTCCCGGCCCTGGCACACGCCGCGATCTTCCATGCCCAGTTCGAGACGATCCACCCGTTCGAGGACGGCAACGGACGCACCGGCCGGGTGCTGCTCCAGTCGGTCCTGCGCGAGCGGGGGCTGACCCAGCACACCACCGTTCCGGTGTCGGCGGGGCTGCTGACCGACACGGACGGGTACTTCCGCGCGCTCACGGCCTACCGCGAGGGCGACGTGGCGCCGATCGTCGAGCAGGTCGCACGGGCGGCGATGTCCGCGACCGTCAACGGACGCATCCTCGCCGGCGAGATCTCCGCGGTTCGCGAGGACTGGACGAGCAGGATCCGCGCGCGCCAGGGAGCGGCGGCGTGGCTCCTCGCCGACCGGCTGTTCACTCAGCCGGTGGTCAACGCCGACTGGGCGCGTGACGCCGTCGGGCTGTCCGACCGCACCGCACGCAACGCGATCGACACGCTGGTCAGCGCGGGCGTGCTCGCCGAGTTCAGCGCGGCCAGGCGCAACCGCGTGTGGCAGGCCAAGGACGTGCTCGCGGCGATGGACGCCTTCGCGGATCGGGCCGGCCGCCGCAGCACCGGATGACTGCCACGGGAGCCGGATCTAGAGGTACTGGCCCGGCCCCTGCTCCGGGTGCGGGTGGGCCGCGCCGGGCGCTCCCGGGGCGCCCGGGGGCATCGCGTGGCCGCCCGGCAGGGCGCGGCGCATCTGCGTGAGCTGCGCCTGGGCCGCCATCTGCTGCGCGACCAGGGCCGTCTGGATGCCGTGGAACAGTCCCTCGAGCCACCCCACGAGCTGCGCCTGCGCGATCCGCAGCTCCGCGTCGCTGGGGGTCTGCTCGTCCGCGAACGGCAGCGTGATCCGGTGCAGCTCCTCGATGAGCTCGGGGGACAGGCCGTCCTCGAGCTCGTGCAGGGAGCGCTCGTGCACCTCGGCGAGGCGGGCGCGGGCGGCCTCGTCGAGCGGGGCGCTGCGCACCTCCTCGAGGAGCTGCTTGATCATCGTGCCGATCCGCATCACCTTCGCGGGCTGGCCGACCGCGGACGACGGGTCGGCGGCGTCGGCCCCCTCGGCCCCCTCGGGCGCGGTCTCGTCGCCGACCACCACGATGCGCGGGACCCGGTCCCCGGTGCTGGACTCGCTCATGCGCGCCATCCTCTCGCGTCGGCCCGGTCAGGGCACCAGCAGCAGCTTGCCGAACACGTCGCCGGAGTCGAGCAGCCGGTGCGCGTCACCGGCCCGGTCCAGGGGGAGCCGGGCGTGCACGACCGGGCGGAGCCGGCCGTCCGCGAGCATCGGCCAGGCGCCGGCCCGCACGTCCGCGACGATCCGGGCCTTCTCGTCCAGCGGCCGGGCCCGCAGGGTGGTGCCGATGACGCTCGCGCGGCGGGCCATCAGCAGGCCGAGGTCGAGCTCGCCGCGGCTGCCGCGCTGGGTGCCGATGACGACCAGCCGCCCGCCGGTCGCGAGGGCCGCGAGGTTGGTGGCCAGCCCGCCGGCGCCCAGCACGTCCAGCACCACGTCCGCGCCGCGCCCGCCGGTGGCGGCCCGCACCGCGGCGGCGACGTCCTCGGACCGGTGGTCGACGACGACCCGCGCGCCGAGCTCCCGGCACCGCGCCGCCCGCTCCGGGCCGCCCGCCGTGGCGACGACGTCCGCACCGAGCGCCGCGGCGAGCTGCACCGCGACCGAGCCGACGCCGCCGGAACCGCCCTGGACCAGCACCGTCTCCCCGGCGCGCAGCCGTCCGGCGTCCACGAGGTTCGACCAGGCGGTGCACACGGCCTCCGGCAGCCCGGCCGCGTCCACCAGGTCCACGCCGTCCGGCACCGGCAGCAGGAGGGCGGCCGGCACCACCGCGAGCGTCGCGTAACCGCCGCCGGGCAGCAGGGCCGCGACGCGCGCGCCGAGCGGCCACGCGGCGGCGTCCGCGCCGGGGCCGTGGCCCGCGACGACACCGGAGACCTCCAGCCCGGGCCAGCCCGGCGCGCCGGGCGGCGGCGGGTAGCGGCCCTCGCGCTGGAGGAGGTCGGCCCGGTTGACACCGGCCGCGGCGACCCGGACCAGCACCTCGCCGGGCCCGGGCTCCGGGTCCGGCCGCTCGCCGGTCCGCAGCCGCTCGGGACCGCCCGGCTCCGGGACCTCGATCACGCGCACCCGGCGAGCCTACGCACGGTCCCGGGGCGGTGCGACGGGATGAATCCGCCGGTTGCCCTCATGTCGGGCGGAGGTCGCGCCGATGGAACTCGGACGGGAGCCCTCGCGCGGCTGCCGCAGGGGTGTCCAGGATCGGGAGGCAGGTCGACATGCTGCGCAGGCTCGGCATCCGCGCCAAGGTGCTCGCGGTCCTCGCGGTGCCCGTGCTCGTGCTGCTGGTCGCCGCCGGCTACATCGCCCTCCAGTCGGTCCAGGAGGCGCGCACCGCGGCGGCCGTCCGCGACGTCGTGTCGGTCATGCCGCTGTACTCCCGCGCGGCCGAGGCGCTCCAGCAGGAGCGCACGCTGTCCGTGCAGGAGGCGAGCGACTCCGCCCTCGGCGGCAACCTGACGATCTCCCGGTCCGCGACGGACGACGCCATCGGCGCCCTCGGCGTCGCGCTGCGCGGCCTCGACCTGTCCACCCTCGACACCCGCGTGTCCGAGGCGATCCAGGACGCGAGCAACCAGCACATCCGCCTGGTGGAGATCCGCGACCGGGTCGACGCCGGGTCGCTCCCGGCCTCGCTGGTGTCGAGCAACTACACGGACATCCTGTCCGCCGACAACGACGTGCCCGTGGTCGTGGCCGAGACGCTGTCCGAGCGGTCCCTCGCCAGCCGCATGTCCGCGTACGGCGCGATCGCCGACACCGTCGAGCAGGTGCTCCGCGCGCAGCCCGTCGCCGGCGAGGTGCTCGCGTCCAACGGCGCGGACCCCGCGCAGGTGCGGGAGCTCGCGTCGCTGTTCGCCGTCCAGGACGAGGCGCGCGACGACGCCCGGGCGCTCACCAACGGCCTGCGGCTGCCCGGCATCCAGCTCGCGTCCCGCGACGCCGACCTCACCGCCATGCAGCTGCAGCTCGCCTCGGGCAACGAGCTCACCGTCCGCGCCCTCGACCCGACCCGGTGGAACAGCCTGGTCAACGCCGAGCTCGCGTCCCTGCGCCCCGTCGGTTCCGAGGTGCTCACCTCCGCGGACGACCGCGCCGGCACGATCGCCGACCAGGCCCGCGACAGGGCCCTCATCACCGGCGGCATCGCGGCGGCCGCGGCCGCCCTGTCCATCCTCATCGCGCTCGTCGTCTCCCGCGGGATCGTCATCCCGATGCGGCGCCTGACCGCCGCGGCCGGCACGGTCCGCGTCGAGCTGCCGAAGCTCGTCGAGCAGGTGGCCGTCCCGGGCGAGACCCCCGACCTCACGCTCGCGAACATCCCCGTCGAGTCGCAGGACGAGGTCGGCCGGCTGGCCCAGGCGTTCAACGACGTGAACGCCACGACCATCCAGGTCGCCCGCGAGCAGGCCGCCCTGCGCGGCTCGATCGCCGAGATGTTCGTCAACGTCGCCCGCCGCGACCAGGTGCTGCTCGGCCGCCAGCTCGCGTTCATCGACTCCCTCGAGCGGTCGGAGGAGGACCCGGCCACCCTGGCCAACCTGTTCCGCCTCGACCACCTCGCCACCCGCATGCGCCGCAACGCGGAGTCGCTGCTCGTGCTCGCCGGCATCGACTCCGGCCGCCGCCTGCGCGAGGCCATGCCGCTGTCGGACGTGGTCCGCACCGCGTCGTCCGAGATCGAGCAGTACGACCGCGTGCAGCTCGACCTCGGCGCCGACCCGCTGATGCACGGCTTCAACGCCCTCGCCGCGGCGCACCTGCTCGCCGAGCTGCTCGAGAACGCGACGCTGTTCTCGGAGCCGGGCACGCCCGTCGTGGTCGCCACCTCCGTCGACGACGAGCATGTCCTCGTGCGGATCACCGACCAGGGCCTCGGCATGTCGCCGGACGAGCTCTCCGCCGCGAACACCACCATCTCCTCGACGTCGCCGACCGAGGCGCTCGGCGCCCAGCGCCTCGGCCTGTTCGTGGTGGCCCGGCTCGGGCAGCGCCTCGGCGCACGCGTGCGGCTGGAGCGCGCGCAGGGTTCCGGCGTGTCCGGCACGGTCGCGGTCGTCGAGTTCCCGGTCGCCCTGTTCACGTCGCACGACCCGGCGCTCGCCGGCGGCCTTCCCGGCGCCCGGCGCTCCGGCGCCCCCGCGACGGGGTCGCTGCCCGCGGTCGAGGCGCCGGTCGCGGTGCCCGTCGACCTGGCCGCGCTGACCGACGGCGCCACGACGACCGGCCTGCCGCGCCGCCGCACCTCGGGCGACGCCGCCGACCCCGCGGCGCCCGCCGCCTCTGCCGCGTCCGCCCGGTCCGCCGGGCTGCCCGCGGAGCAGGACGTGGTGCTGCCCGCGCCCGCCGAGGCCACGCTGGCGCCCGAGATCGCGGCCGAGGCCGGCGGGTGGAGCCCGCTCGTCGCGCCGGCCCCGAGCGCCCCCGGCGGGCTGCCGAGCCGCGGGCTGCCCGCGCGCGGCGCAGCCGCTGCCCCGGCCGGCCCGGTCGCGGACGCCGGCGAGGCCGGGCAGCCGGTCGCCGGCCCCCGCGCGGGGCTGTTCGCGGGCTTCCGCGGACGCGACGCGCTGCCCGCCGCGGCCCCCGGGGAGGACGTCGCCGGGGACGCGCCGGAGGTCCCCGAGGTCCCCGCGGTGCCCGCGCTCGCGTGGGCGCCGGACGACGCCGACGAGCCCGCCGCGGAGGCCGTGGCGCCCGTCGAGCCGCAGCCGCTGGTCGTGCCCGGCCTGGTGCCGGACGAGCCGCTGGACGAGTCCCGCGCGTGGGGCGACTGGGGGCAGGCCGCGCACGAGCCCGCCGAGCCGGTCGTCCCGGTCGTGCCCGGGCTCGCCGCGTGGGACGCCGACGCCCCGGGGCGCGCCGACGAGACGCAGGTGCTGCGGCCGGTCGCCGACGAGGCGGCGGAGCCCCCGGCCTCCGACGGCCTCGGTGGCCTCCCGGTCGCGTCGCCCGTGCTCGCGTCGCCGGAGCCGGAGCCGGAGCCGACGCCGGTGCCGTTCGGCGGGCTGCCCGCGGCCGGCTGGCTGCCCGACGCACCGGCGGCCGACGCGCTGCCGCTCGAGCCGGCTCCGCCCGCGCCGGCCCTGCCGGAGCCGGCCCTGCCCGCCCCGGCCCTGCCCGCCCCGGCCCCCGTCGCCGCCTCCGGCCCCGCGCTCCCGCCCGTGCTCGGCGCCGCGGCGTCCGAGGCGCCCGCGCCCCTGCCGGACTTCGCCACGCTGGTCCGCGGCGACGACCCGGCCGACGCGCCGGAGCCGGCCCGTCGCGGCCGGGCGCGCCGCTCGTTCTTCTCCTTCCGCCGCAAGGCCGCCGAGCGCCCGGAGACCCCCGCGGCCGCGCCGGTCGCCGCGCCCGACCCCGCGCGGGCGTCCGTCCTGCCGCCGCGCTCGGCCCGCGGCGCCCACGCCGGGCCGTCCGAGCCCGACGCCCCGGGGTCGCGCCCGCCGACCGCACCGCGCGGCATCCACGTCGCCGCGCTCGGCGCGCCGGTCGAGCCCGTCGAGCCCCTCGGGACCGGCCTGGCCCAGCAGCCCGAGCAGCCCGAGCAGCCCGAGCAGGCCGCCGCGCCCGCGGGCTGGCTCCCGTCGACGGGCTGGGCCCCGACCGAGGACGCCGTGCCCGCGCCGGCTCCCGGCCCCGCCCAGCCGGCGTGGTCCGCGCCCTCCGCGTGGTCCGCGCCCGTCCCGGACGCCCCGGCGGACGCGCCCGCCGTGGTCCTCCCGGAGCCTCCGGCGCTCGGCGCCTGGGCCCCGGAGGCGGGGACCGAGGCGGGCCCGTGGGCGGTCGCCCAGCCGCCCGCCGACGCCGCCGCGCCGCTGCCCACCCGCACCCGCGGCGAGGTCCCCCCGCCCGCCCCGGAGCCCGAGTCCGCCCCGGCGGCCGAGCGCCGCCCGCCGCGCGACATCAGCACCTGGGCGTCCGCCTGGTCCCCGCAGGGCCAGCCCGCCGTCCCGCACCCGGGGGCGCCGGGGTGGTCCGCCGGGGGCGAGCAGGACGCCGCGTCCTCCGAGCCGGCCCCCGCCGCCGGCCACGCGGGCGGCCTGGACGCCGAGGCCGCCGCGATGCTCGCCCTGCGAGCCGACATCCAGGAGCAGGCGTTGAGCGAGCTGAGCCAGCTGTCCGCGTACCGGCCGAAGATCGACACCCGGCCGGCCGGCGGCTCGCTCACGCGCCGCGTGCCCACGGCGATCCCCGCGGCGCCGGAGATCTCCGCCCCCGAGCCCGGCCGGGCCCCGGAGCGGGACGCCGACGGTCTCCGCGACCGCCTGGCCAGCTTCCAGTCCGGCAGCCGCCGGGGCCGTCGCGCCCTGGCGGACGCCGATCCCTCCGGCACCGTGCCGGAGCAGCCCGTCGAGCACGATCAGCAGCAGACGTCGCCGTCATGGTGATCCGAGTTCCGCAGCCGCCCACCGCGCCTGCACCACGTCAGGAGGATGTGTGACCACCCTCAGCACCGAGGCCGCCAACTTCGGCTGGCTGCTGGACAACTTCGTCCGGACCGTGCCCGGCACCCGGCACACGCTCGTCGTGTCCGCGGACGGTCTGCTGATGGCGATGTCCGAGCAGCTCGACCGGACCAGCGGCGACCAGCTCGCGGCGATCGTCGCCGGCATGTCCAGCCTGACCCGCGGCGCCGCGCGCCAGCTCCGGGCCGGGGACGTGCGGCAGGCCATCGTCGAGATGGACAACCTGTTCCTGTTCCTCATGAGCGTGTCGAACGGCTCCGTGCTCGCCGTCGTGGCGGACGCGACCTGCGACGTCGGCCTGATCGGCTACGAGATGGCGATGCTCGTGTCGCGCACCGAGGCCACGCTCACCCCGCAGCTCATCACCGAGATGCGCGGCAGCCTGCCCGTCGACGGCGCGACGCGCGCTCCCACCATGTGAGGACCCGATGAGCGAGAGCGAGTTCGAGACGAGGACCGTCCGCCCGTACGCCCTCACCGGCGGCCGGGTGCGCTCCGAGCGGTCCGACTACCCCCTGGAGGCGCTGGTCGAGCTGCTGCCCGGCGGCGTCTCCGGCCAGGGTCTGACGCCGGAGAAGCGCGCGATCCTGCAGCACGCCTCGCACGGCTACATCTCCGTCGCCGAGCTCTCGGCGCTGCTCCACCTGCCGATCGGCGTCGTCCGCGTCGTCGTGTCCGACCTCGTGGACGCCGGCTACGTCCGGGTCCACGCCTCCGACCCGGTCGAGGTCAGCACCGGTCAGTCGCCCGCCCTGTCCCTCAGCGTCCTGGAGAGTGTTCTCAATGGCATTTCCGCCCTCTGACGCCGTGGTCGGCCCGGCGCTCGGCCAGTCCGCCGTCCCCACCGCCCGCACCGCCTCCGACGCCGGCGGCATGGGCGCGGCCCCGACGGTCGTGAAGATCGTCGTCGCGGGGGGGTTCGCCGTCGGCAAGACCACGTTCATCGGCTCGATCTCCGACATCGAGCCCCTCAACACCGAGGCCGCGATGACGGAGCACTCGGTCGGCGTGGACGACGCTGGCGGCGTGTCCGACCGCAAGACCTCGACGACCGTGGCGATGGACTTCGGCCGCATCGCCCTGCCCGGCTCGCTGTGGCTGTACCTGTTCGGCACGCCCGGCCAGGACCGGTTCCTGTTCATGTGGGACGACCTCGTGCGCGGGGCGATCGGCGCCGTCGTGCTCGTCGACACCGACCGCCTGGACCAGTGCTTCCCGGCCGTCGACTACTTCGAGTCGCGCGGCATCCCGTTCGTCGTCGGGGTCAACTGCTTCGACGGCATCGCGAAGCACCGGCTCGAGGACGTCCGCGAGGCGCTGGCCATCCCGGCGCACGTGCCGGTCCTCTACACCGACGCCCGGTCCCGCACGGCGACCAAGCAGACGCTGATCGCCCTGGTGCAGCTCGCCATGGAGCGTCTGCGCCAGGGATGACGGCCGTGCCCGCACGTCCCCGCGCGCCCCGATAGGGTGCGGGGCGTGCGGGTCTACGCCGACGGCTCGGCGCTCGTCCGCTACCTCCCCGGGACCGACCACCACGTGGACTGGCTGGGGTGGGCGGAGCAGCACGGGCCGGAACTCCTCGTCACGTCGCTGTCCCTGGGCGAGCTGCGCCGCGCCGCCGCGGGGGCCCCGGCGGACGTCCGTGCGCGCGTGCACGACGTCGCCGAGCGGCTCGAGGTCATCCGCTACTCGGACCAGTCGCTGAAGTCCGCCGCGATGAGCACCGGCGTGCTCGCGCCGTTCGCGGCCCTGCACCTCGGCGTCGCCGTCGCCCAGCCGGACGTCACGGCGTTCGCGACCTACGACCGCCGGCTGGCGGCGGTCGCGGCGATCCACGGGCTGACGGTCGTCTCGCCGGGGCGGGCCGGCCCGTGGTGGGACGCCGCGGCCTGACGGGGCTACGGTCGGGAGGCATGACCTCCCTCGACCTGTCCGGGCGCACCGCCCTCGTCACCGGCTCGACCCAGGGCATCGGCGCGGCGATCGCCGCCGGTCTCGCGCGGGCGGGAGCGCGGGTCGCGGTCAACGGCCGCACGCCCGACTCCGTCGACGCCGCGGTCGAGCGGTTGTCCGGGGAGGGGCCGGGCGCGTTCGTCCCGGCGCCGGGCGACGTCAGCACCGAGGCGGGAGCCGAGGCGGTCCGCGCGGCGGTGCCCGACGTCGACGTGCTGGTCAACAACCTCGGCATCTTCGAGGCCCGCCCCGCTCTCGAGATCACCGACGACGAGTGGCGCCGGTACTTCGAGGTCAACGTGCTGAGCGCCGTGCGGCTCACCCGCGCGTACCTGCCCGGCATGACGGCCCGCGGCTGGGGGCGGGTCCTCACGATCGCCAGCGACTCCGCCGTCGTCATCCCCGCCGAGATGATCCACTACGGCACGTCCAAGACCGCGCTGCTCGCCGTCACCCGCGGCTTCGCCAAGGAGGCCGCGGGCACGGGCGTCACCGTGAACTCCGTGATCGCCGGCCCGACGCACACCGGGGGAGTCGAGGACTTCGTCCGGTCGCTCGTCGGCGACGAGCTGCCGTGGGACGAGGCGCAGCGGGAGTTCATGATCCGGCACCGGCCGCAGTCGCTGCTGCAGCGGCTGATCGAGCCGGAGGAGATCGCGAACCTCGTGGTGTACCTGGCCTCGCCGCTGGCCTCCGCGACGACCGGCGGGGCGGTGCGCGTGGACGGCGGGTACGTGGACGCGATCCTGCCCTGAGGGAGGCCCGCGGCCGCTGGTAGGGTCACGACGCTGGACGGGAGGGCTGGCTGAGCGGCCGAAAGCGACGGTCTTGAAAACCGTTGGGGCGTCGAAAGGCGTCCTCGTGGGTTCGAATCCCACGCCCTCCGCCCCCGCATCCCGCCGGTCCGCGTGGCCCCGGGCGCCGTCGCGTCGCCTACCCGCCTCTCCATCGCCCCCTAGTAGGTAGACAGCCTTACTAGGTAGCCATACGATCTACCCGTGTCCGAGTCGGCCTGGCCCAGCGAGTGGCTGCGCGGCGTCCTCGAGGTCTGCGTGCTGCGGGTCCTCGACGACGGCGCGACCTACGGCTACGCCCTCGCCGAGCGGCTCGACGAGCTCGGCCTCGGGCGTCTGAAGGGCGGCACGCTCTACCCGCTGCTCGGGCGCATGGAGGCCGCCGGCCTGGTGACCGTCGAGTGGCGCGCGGGCGAGAGCGGTCCCGGGCGCAAGTACTACGACCTGACGGACGCCGGCCGGGCCGCGCTCGCCGAGACCACCGCCCGCTGGGCCGGCTTCACCACCACGACCCGCGCGATCCTGACCCCCCGGGAGGACCGATGACCCCGCGCACCGCGCCCGACCCCCTCGCGCCGCACGTCGAGCGCGCCTGGCTCGACGCGTTCGTCGTCGAGCTGCGCCTCCGGGACGTCCCCGGCGACCGGATCGGCGACGCGCTCGCCGAGGTGGACTCCCACTGCGCCGAGTCGGGCGAGGAGGCCGTCGAGGCCTTCGGCGACCCGGTGGCCTACGCGCGGTCGCTCGGCCTGGCGCCGCTTCCCGGCGCGGACGGCGAGGTGCGGCGGGTCGTCGCCGGCGTGGCTGCCCAGCTCGTCGGCATGGTGCTGGTGCCGACGGCGGTGGCCGCGCTCGCCCGCGGGGACCGGGTCGGCGTCACCGCCGGCGTGCTCGTGGCCGTGCTGCTCGGGCTCGCGGCGGCCGCCGGGCTCGCGATCGGCACCGACCGCGTGCTCCGGCTCGTGCTGGACCGGCCGGTCGTCGCGTGGGCGTGCCTCATGGCCGCGTGCGTCGCGGTGGCGCTGCCCGCCGTGCTGTGGCGGTCGACGCTGCTCGAGCTGCCGGCGGGCGTCGTGGCGGGGGCGGGGCTCGTGGCGCTGGTGGCCGGCGTCGTCGTGGAGCGGCGCGCGCTCGGGGCGCCGGACCCGGTCGTCGTGCCGGAGGCGGCCGGGGGGACGGACGCCCGCCCGGCCGGTCGGGCGGCGGTGGGCGCTGCGGCGTTCCTCGTCCCGGCGGCGACCGTCGTGCTCGCTGCCGCGTCCTGGTTCGCGGCGCGCTGACCCGCCCGGGGCCGGCGAGCACGCCCCCGTGACGCCCGGTGGGCTGCCGGACATGTGCTGGGTGTGTCCGTGACCAGAGAGGCCCCGCCCATGCCCGTCCGGCAGCGCCCGCCCGCGCAGGCCGCCCCGCCCGACCGGGAGCAGCGCTTCACCGTGCTGTTCCAGCAGACCCACGCCGCGCTGCTCGCGTACGCGGTGCGCCGGGTCGCCGACCCCTCCGAGGCCGCCGACGTGGTGGCCGAGGCGTTCCTCGTCGCCTGGCGCCGGATCGACGAGGCGCCCGACGGGCCCGACGCGCGGCCCTGGATGTTCGGCGTCGCGCGCCGGGTGCTCGCGAACGCCCAGCGCGGCGAGCGGCGGCGGCACGCGCTCGCGGACCGGTTGCGGCTGGAGATCGCGGAGGCGGTCCCGTCCCCGGACGTGGCCGTGGCGACGGACGTGGAGCGGGCGATGCGCCGGCTCGACGAGGACGACCGGGAGGTGCTGCGCCTCACCGCGTGGGAGCAGCTCGCGCGGGACGAGATCGCGCTGGTGCTCGGGGTCTCGCGCGGCGCGGTGCGGATGCGGCTGCACCGGGCCCGGCGGCGGCTGGCGGCCGTGCTGGCGGAGTACGGGCCCGCCGCGTCGCCACCCGCGTCGCCGCCGAGGGAGCCCGCGCCGCACCCGGCCGCCGCGACGGCCGCCACCCCGACCACCGAGAGCGAGGACCCGCGATGAGCGACCCCCTGGAGCGGCTGCGCGCCGCCGACCCCGCCCGCGGGCGCGGCCTGGACGACCTGGACCCGGCGGCGTGGGCCGTGCTGCACGACGGCGTGCTGCGCACCCCCTCGGGGACGGTGCCCGCACGGCGCCGCCGGTGGCGGCTCGGCCGGAACGCGACGATCGCCCTCGGGCTCGGCGTGGTGCTCACGGCGGGCGGGTTGGCCACGATCCCGGGGTTCCTCGGGGGGACGGTGGGCGGGCCGAACTGCCTGCGGACCTGGGGCGAGCCCGCCGAGGTCACGGGGCCGTGGGTCTCCGGCGACCCGGTCGGCGACTGCGTCCTCTACTGGGAGCAGGAGGGCATGGAGCCGCCGGAGGACCTGGTGGCGTTCACGGTGCAGGGCCTCACCTACGCCGCGCCCGCCGGCGAGGTGCCGCAGGGCGCGGTGTCCCTCGACGGGCAGCCGGTGTACACGCCCGCGGAGATGGAGCTGCAGCAGAGCGCGGCCGACTCCGTCGACGGCGGCGTGGTCTGCCGCAGCGTCCCCGAGGCGGCGGCCTGGGCGCAGCAGGAGCTGGACCGGCTCGGCCTCGCGGGCACCTGGACCGTCGAGGTCACCGGCGATCCGGCGGACCCGCACTGGTCCGAGGACGGCATCGACCGGCCGTGCAGCGTGGTCGACGTGCAGCAGCACGGCCGCGTGGCCGTCTTCCCCGGCGCGGACCCGGCCGTCGACATGTTCCCGGACGGGAACTGGCGCGCCGACCTGCTGCGGGAGCGGATCACCGACGCGTGCGTGACCGTGGACGAGGCCCGGGCGGTGGCCGACGAGATGCTGGCCGGCGAGGAGCACCACTGGCCCACGAGCAGCGTCGTCGACGAGTCCGCCGACTGCGCGCGGGTGGACCTCGCCATCGGCGGCAGCATCCAGGTGACCGTCTACGGGCCGACGCGGGTCGCCGCGGGGTGACGCGATCCGGAGGTCAGCCGGTGACGCCGTCGACGTACAGCCACGCGCCGTGCTCGCGGACGAACCGGCTGACCTCCCGCAGGACGCCGCGGCCGTCGGGGCCCCGGTGGTGCGCCGCGAACGCCACGGTGCCCTCGGTGTCGAACGGGCCGCCGCGGTCGGTGGCCAGGACGTCGAGGCGCGTCCAGCGCAGGTCGTCGTCCAGGTCGAGCCGGTGCGGGCGGGTCGACGGGTGCCAGGTCGCGCGGAGGTACGCGGCGTCGCCGACGGCGAACGCGCTGTACCGGGAGCGCATGAGCTGCTCGGCGGTCGCCGCCGACGCCTCGCCGCGGTGCAGGGGGCCGCAGCACGCGTCGTAGGTCTCGCCGCTGAGGCAGGGGCAGCGCGTCTCGGTCACGTCCCCAGTATCCGCGGCGGGGGTCAGCGCCGGGGGCCGGGGCGGCGGGCGCGGGCCGGGGCGGTCGCGCGGCGGCGGGCCGTCAGCGCGGCGGCGCCCGCGGCGAGGAGCGCGGCGGCCAGGGCCGCGAGGGGTGCGGCGTCCGCGCCGGTCACCGGGAGGCCGCCCCCGCCGGGGGCCGCGCCCGTGCCGGAGCCGCCGCCCGTGCCGCCGGCGCCTCCGTCGCCCGGGTCGCCCGGGTCCACCGGCGGCCCGTCGCCGGTCACCACGACCGTCACCGTCGCGGTGTCGCACGCGGGGGACACGTCGTCGGCGCAGATCCGGTACGTGAACGTGTCCGTCCCGACGAACCCGGGCGCCGGCGTGTAGACCAGCGCGCCGCCGGCGAGGGCCACCGTGCCGTTCGCGGGCGGCGTCGCGACGTCGGGCGGGAGCACCGTACCGAGGTCGTTCGCGGCGACGTCGACGGTCACGGGCGTGCCCGCGGGCGTCGTGGCGGAGTCGTCGCCGGCGACCGGGTCCACCAGCACGGTGACCAGGCCGGTGGCGCACAGGACCGGGACGCCGTCGTCGCAGACCGTGTACTGGTACACCGCCCGCCCCGCGAACCCGGGCGGGGGCGTGTACGTGGTGGTCGTCGTCGTGGCGGTGGCGTCACCGGTCGTGGGCGGGAAGACCGAGGCCAGCGCGACCGCGTCGCCGTCCGGGTCGGAGACGGCGGGCGCCCCGGTCACCGGGGCGCCGACCGTGGTCTCCATCGCCAGCGGCGGCGCGAGCGGCGGCAGGTTGTCGGGAACCACGTGCACGACCACGACGGCGAGCGCGCAGTCCCCCGGGTCCGCGGGCGCGCAGGCCCGGTAGACGAACGTGTCGTCACCGAGGTACCCGGGGCCCGGTGTGTACGTCACGGTGCCGGTCGCGGGGTCGATCTGCGTCAGGCCGTGGGACGCGGACGCGTCGAGGTTCGAGGAGAGGACCGCGCCGCCCGGGTCGTTCGCGAGCACGTCGATCGTCACGGGCTGGTCCATCAGCGTCGTGGTCTCGTCGTTCACGGCGCGCGGGTGGATGATCAGCGTCACCGTGGCGGGGGCGCTGCACTCCGCGGGCGTCTGGTTGTCGCAGACCCGGTACGTGAAGGTGTCGGTGCCGACGAAGCCGTCGTCCGGCAGGTAGCCGAACAGGCCGTTGGGCAGCGCGATGACGCGCCCCGACGTGGGCCCGTCGACCACGGAGTACCGGAGCTGGAGGTCGGGGTCGGGGCTGCTGCCGTCCAGCACGCCGACGATCGGCAGCCCGGGCGGACCGTCCCGGGTCAGCGGCGCCGCGGTCGGCGGCCCGGTGTCGGGGGGCGAGGGCTCGACGTCGGTCGTGACGGTCTCGGAGTCCGCGGAGCCGTCGTTGTTCGACGCGTCCGGGTCGGGGGTGGTCGAGGTGGCGCTCACGACGTTGACCAGGGTCCCGTCGGCCGGGGCCCTCCCGGACGCGGTGAGGGTCACGGTCTGCCCGGCGGCGAGCGTCCCGAGCGACCAGGTGACGGTGCCCCCGGCGACCACCCCGCCCGCGTCCGCGGCGGGGTCGAGGAGCGTCGGCGGCAGCGTGTCGGTGACCGTCACGTCCTCGGCGGCGTCGGGGCCGGCGTTGGTGACCGTGACCGTGTAGGTCAGCGTCCCGTCGGGGAGGACCGAGGCCGGGCCGGTCTTGGCCACCTGGACGTCCGCCGACGGCGGCGCGGCCGGGTCGGCGCAGTCGGGAGCCGGGTAGTCGGCGGGGCCCGGGATCGTCAGGTCGCGCCGGTCGACGTTGGCGACGGTCCCGTTCACGACGTCGAAGTACGGGAACGTCGTGCCCGGCACGTCGAGGAAGATCGGCACCAGCGCGAGGTCGCCGGCGAACGTGCCCTGCACGCTCGTGGTCCCGGTGAACGCGTACCGGCCGTACCCCGTGACCGCGCCGTCGTCGGTGAGCGTCGTCGCGGTCGTGGCCCCGGTCGGCGTCTGCGACCACGAGCCGGAGCCGGAGACCTGAAGGCCGCCGCCGAGCGCGACCAGGCCGGTGTTGGTCGAGCCGGGAGCGTTGGTGGTGAGGCCGCCGGCCGCGTCGATGATGCAGAGGTTGTGCAGCGAGCCGCCGCCGTTGACGATCACGTCGCCGCCGAGGGTCGCCGTGCCGGCGTTCCGGAACGCCCCGCTGATCGTCGTGGTGCCGCCGGCGGTCAGCGTCCCGTTGTTGACCAGGGAGACGTTGCCGTTGACGGTCGCGCCGCCGGGCAGCGCCAGCGTCCCGTCGTTGACGACCGTCCCGGCGGCGGGGGCGAGCTGCCCGGTGACCGCCAGGGTGGCGCCCGCGGCGTTCCGGACCGTCCCGGGGCCGTTCACGTTGAGCCCGGCGACCGTGGTGGTGCCCGCGTTGTCCAGCACGAAGCCGGCGTTCGTCGCGATCGACGGCAGCGAGGCGGTGCCGCCGGGGGCGACGTAGACGGTGCCCGCGGCGTTGTTCACGTACGCCGGGGCGAGCGTCGCACCCGCGGCCACGCACAGCGTCGCGCCGGCGGGCAGGGAGTTCACGCCGCCGGACTGGGTGCCGCCCGCGATCAGCACGACCTCGCCCGCCGCGACGTCCAGCGGCGCGCCGGAGGTCGAGCCGGTGACCGTCCGGGTGGGCGCCGCGCAGTCGTCGGCGGGCGCGGCGACGGCCGGTCCCGCGGGCACCAGGGCCGCGGCCGCCGTCCGGCCAGGGGTGGACCCGCCGGGTCCGGACGGACGTCCCGGCGCCCCGTCGGCGCGTTCGCCATGATGGTCCGGTGCCGACCCAGCCCACCGACGACGAGCTCGAGCTCATCCGCCAGTCCGGCGTCGCCCTGCGCGTCGGGCGGCTGAGCCTGTCCGCCGGCACCGGCTCCTACCGCGTGAAGTCCTCGATGGCGCGGGTCGCGCACGCGATCGGCATCGACCGGCACGAGGCGCACGTGACGCTCACCGAGATCACCACGACCTCGCACCGCGGCGCGTCCTTCCGCACGGAGGTCGCCGAGGTGCGGTCCGTCGGCATCAACGCCGACCGGCTCTCGGAGCTCGAGCGTCTCGCGGGCCGGCTCGCGACCTCCCCGCGGCGGGCGTCGGTCGAGGAGGTCTCCGCCGAGCTCGACCGCATCGAGCGCAAGCCCCCGCTGTACCCGGACGTCGTCAACGCGCTGTGGGCGGCCGTGGCCTGCGCCGCGTTCGCGTTCCTCAACCACGGCGGGCCCGTCGAGATGGCCGGCGCGTTCGTCGCGGCGTGGCTCGGCCAGCTCGGCCGCCGGCTGCTGCTGCACCGCGGGTTCAACCAGTTCGGCGTGACGATGATCGCGGCCGCCGTCGCGTGCCTCGCCTACCTCGGGCTGGTCTCCGTGCTGCACGGCCTCGGCGCCACGGAGGTCCGGCACGCCGCCGGGTACGTGTCCGCGGTGCTGTTCCTCGTGCCCGGGTTCCCGCTGGTCACCGGCGGCCTCGACCTGGCGAAGCTCGACTTCTCCGCCGGGGTCGCCCGGCTCACGTACGCGCTGATGATCCTCACGTCCGCGGCGCTCGCGGTGTGGGGCGTGTCCATCGCGGTCGGCCTGTCGCCGGACCCCGAGGCCGGCCCGCCGATCGACCCCGGCCTGCTCATCGCGCTGCGGATGCTCGCGTCGTTCGTCGGCGTGCTCGGGTTCGCGCTGATGTTCAACAGCCCGTGGCGGATGGCCCTGGGCGCAGCCCTCGTCGGCATGGTCGCGAACACCGGCCGGCTGTACCTGACCGACACCGACCTCGCCCCGCAGGCCGCAGCGGCGGGGGCCGCGCTGCTCGTCGGGCTGCTGGCCGCCGTCATCGCGCCGCGGCTCGGCGTCCCGCGGATCACGGTGTCCGTCCCGGCCGTCGTCATCATGGTGCCCGGGGTCTCCGCGTACCGGGCGGTGTTCTACATCTCGAACGGGGACACCACGCAGGCGCTGGCGTACGGGGTGCAGGCGGGGCTGGTCGTCGTGGCCCTCTCGGTGGGCCTCGCGGTGGCGCGGATGCTGTCCGACAGGGAGTGGGCGTTCGAGCGCTGACCAGCGCTTTGGCGCCTGCCGCCGCGGCCCGGTACCCTGGGGGCGCATCTGGAGACGTCGCATAGCCAGGTCTAGTGCGCGACCCTGCTAAGGTCGTGAAGGGGCAACCCTTCCGTGGGTTCAAATCCCACCGTCTCCGCTCCACGAAGGCCCGGTCATGGCGACCGGGCCTTCGTCGTCCCGGGCGCACGGCGCGCACGCATCGTCGAACCCCCGGCACTCAGTTCCCGTCGAGGAGAGCTCGCGGACGCGCGGTTTGCCCTGCTTCGGCCCCTCACTGGTGCGCACAGTGCCGCGCGCGGCGGCGTTGAGTGGTGGGTCCGCCCCCATCCTCTGATCTGGCGGTCCACGCCTGGCCCGCTGCTTGTTCCCAGGGGAAGGCATGCTCCGCGTGCGCACGATCCGACGTCGGCAACGGGTTCCGCAGGACGCGCACGCAGGGACGGGTCTCCCTCCCGCGACGGGAGGCGCACGCGCCGTCTCCCGCGCGAGGGCGATGGTCGCCGCTGGTCTGCTGATCCTCGCCATGGGGCTGGGTGCCGCGTTCGCCGCCGCATCCGCTGGGGCGTCGACGAGCGCGCGCTCCGCCGAGCAGGTGATCGCCGGGCTGGACCACGTCGGACGGGCGCCGGTGCGGGAACCCGTGGTGTCGCTGGCCGGCACGGGCCTGGTCGACCGCACCGCGTGGGCGGACACCGACGGTGACGGCGTCGCCGACCGGGTCGAGGAGGCGCTGTGCGGGTCCGCGACCTGTGCGGTGCCGTGGGCGGACGTGGACGGCGACGGCGTCGCCGATGCGGTCGACGTCCTCGTCTGCGGGACCGCGGGTTGCGTGGACCCCCGGGTCGACGCGGACGCCGACCGGATCCCGGACTTCGTCGGGGTGCTGCTGTGCGGGGACGGTGGCTGCCCGCCCGGGACCCTGCGCGGCGACGTCGACGGTGACGGGGTGGAGAACTGGGTCGAGGCCCTGATCGCCGGGAACGCGACGGGAGCGACCGGCTTCGAGGACCTCGACGGGGACGGCATCGCGGACGCCGCCGCGCTCATGGAGTGCCTGAAGGTGGACGGTCGTCTCGCCACGACCGGCGCGGAGGCGTGGTGGCTGCTGGCCGCCGCGTGCGCCGCGGGTGGGACGGGGCTGGTGCTGCGCGGGTGGCGTGACCTGCGTGCAGGACGGGACACGACGTCGAAGGGGGTGGCGGCGTGAACACCACCCGCACGAGCACAGGATCCGGCCGCGGCGTCGAAGCGGCACTCGCCCGGTGGGCAGGGCGCGGCCTGGTCGCCGCGACCGCCTCGGGCGCGCTGGTCGCGGTGATGCTGGTGCCCGCCGAGCCGTCGGCCGCGCACGAGCGGGCCCAGGCTGCTCAGGAGGTGCTCGCGTGGGCGCGGTCGAACGCCGCGACCGCCGCCGACCCCTCCGGACCGGCGCCCGCACCCGCGCCGCACGCGCAGGTCGCCCCCGAGCCGACCGGCGGCTCCGGCCCGCACGTGTGGGGCACGGGCACGGTGACCCCGGGCGCGGGCGGACAGATCGCCGGCGGGCAGGTGTCGGTCGAGTTCTCCGGCCACGACCTGGCAGACCCGGTCGACGTGACGCTCACCGCCCTGGACGAGGCGACCGCCGCGACCGCCGGTGACGGGGAGTCCGTCGTCGTCCTGGCGCCCGGGTTCGACGTGACGGCGCTCGACCCGGCCGGCGAGCAGGTCACCGCGTTCCCGAACGACGCTCCCGACGCACCCGGACCCGCCCCGAGCGCTGCCGCCCGCCGGTCGGGCGGGTCGTTGCCGGTCACCGAGGCCGAGGACGGGTCGGCGCTCATCGGGGGGCTCCCCGTGGGCCGGGCACCGCACCCGCAGGCGGCGAACCTCGATGCCGAGCTCGGCGAGTCCATGGCCGGCGACGACGGCGACTCCGTCCCCGGCGTCCGGGTCGAGGTGCAGGTCGACCCGGACGCGCTGGACGGCATCCGGCCCGGGTCGGTGCGGCTGATGACCCGGGAGACCGACGCCGACCCCTGGTCGGTCGTCCCCTCGTTCCTGGACACCGACCGGTCGGTGGTCGTCGGGGAGCTGGACCACCTGTCGCAGTTCGTCGTGATCGGCGGCAAGGACGTCGGGGACCCGCGGCCGCGGGTGGTGCTGGACCCGGACAACGACCGGGCGTTCGCGAACAGTCCGGGGCCCCGGGTCACGGAGGTCGGCTACAACGTCGAGCTCGCGAACCAGGTCGCCGCGCGCCTGAGGCAGACGTGCAACGCCGACGTCGTCGTCACCCGCACCACGCCGATCCCCGAGCTCGGCCGCGACGTCCGGGCGGGCATGGCGTACGCCCACCAGCCGGACCTCACCGTGACGTTCGGGTTCAACGGCAACGACGGCACCGCCTGGGGGAACATCGGCAACGGCGGCTCCGAGGTGTACTCCCGCGGTGGGGGCCTGGACGAGCAGGCCCGCGCCACCGTCCTGAACGTCCTGCCGGCGTACACCGGCCGCCCGGCGAACCCGAAGTCGCGGGCGAACCTGACCTACCCGGAGTACGCGGGCCTGCCCGGCGCGCTGATCCACCTCGAGACCCTGTTCCTGGACCACAACTTCGACCGGCCGGTCATCGACAACGGCTTCTCGTTCATCGTCGACGGGGTGTTCACCTCGCTGGGGTTGCAGCTGGAGAACCAGGGGTTCGACTGCTCCGACCCGAACCGGGGCGGTGGGTGGCCGTCCCCGCCGTCCGCGGCGCAGATCGCGGCGTGGATGCAGCTGGGGTTCAAGAACTACGCCGCCTACGGCGGAGACCCGGTGAACTTCGCCACGGGCAACCTGGTCGAGCTCGAGGGCCTGTTCCACGTCACCGGGCCTGGCGGGTCGGACGCCCAGGTCGCGCTGGTCTACAACTCCCAGGACGGACGCCTCTCCCGGTTCGGCGCCGGATGGACCTCGGACCTGACCGCCCGGGCGCAGCGGTTCACCGACGGGTCGGTCATGGTCGTGCGCGGCGACGGCGCGTCGTTCACGTTCGCCGCGAACGGCGCCGGCGGGTACACGGCCGACGCCAACACCGGCGCCACCTTGGCCGAGGCCGGGGGCGGGCACCTGCTCCTGACCGTGGACGACGGCACGACGTGGCGGTTCGACGCCTCCCACCCCGAGGGCGTGGGCGACGTCGTCGAGCGCCGCGACCCGACCGGTGCGGTGACCCGGTTCGAGTACGCGCCGATCGACGGCGACCCGATGTTCCGCCCGCTGACCGCCGTGGTGCTGCCCGGCGAGCAGCGCGTCACCGTGACCTCCGACGCGCGCGGGATCGTCACCGCGTTGACCGCGCCCGACGGGCGGACCTGGCAGCTGGGGTACGACGCCGCCCTGGACCTGCGCACGATCACCCTGCCGGACGGGCGGGTGCGCGGCTTCGACTACGACGCCGCCCACCGGTTGACCGTCGCGCGCGACGGTGCCGGGGCGGTGTACCTGACGAACACCTACGACGCCGCGGGGAGGGTCGTCTCCCAGGGCGATGGTGTCGGCGGCACGCGTACGTTCGCCTACCGGGCCGGCGGAGTGGACTACACCGACGCCGCGGGGTCGGTGTGGTCCTACGAGGTGGATGCCCGGTCGCGGGTGACCGCGTTCACCGACCCGCTGGGGCAGAACACCACGGTCGAGTACGGGGCGCTGGACGCACCGACCGCCCTGGTCGGGCCGGACGGGCGGCGCACCAGCTACGACCTGGACGCCCAAGGCCGCCCCACGGCCGTGGACGCACCCGGCGCAGGCCGGACCGACCTGGTGCTCGACCCGCTCGGGCGCGTCACCCAGGTCACCGGACCCGGTGCCGAGGACGGCAGCACGCTGACCACCAGCATCCGCCGTGACGGTGCCGGTCGCCCCACCGAGGTGGAGCGCCCGGACGGGTCGGTCGAGGTCACGCGGTACGACGCCGCGGGCAACCCGGTCGCGTTCGTCGACGCTGGCGGGGAGCGCTGGACGGCGACGTTCGATGCGCGCGGCAACCAGACCGGCGCGACCGACCCGTTGGGGCGGACCACGACGTCCGCCTACGACGCCGGGAACCGCCTGACCTCCCGCACCCTGCCGTCCGGCGCGACCTGGGCCTACGCCTACGACACCGCGGGGCGGCTGATCACCGAGACCGATCCGAACGGGGCGGTCACCGCGTACGGGTACGACGGCAACGACAACCTCACGTCCATCACCGACCCGACCGGCGGGGTGACCCGGCAGGTGTGGGACACCGGGCGGCGCCTGACCCAGGTCACCGACCCGAACGGCTCGGTGACCCGGTACACGTACAACGCCGAGGACGTCCTGGTCTCCGAGTCCGACCCGAACGGTGCGGTCACCGCGTACACCTTGGATGCCGCGCACCGCGTGGTCGCGGTCACGGACCCGACGGGTGGGGTGTGGGAGCGGACCCTGGACGAGTCGGGGAACGTGGTCGCGCAGACCGACCCCGCCGGCGGGGTGAGCACCTGGGAGTACGACGAGGCCGGGCGGCCGATCGCCCAGACCGACCGTGACGGGGTCGTCACCGCCTACGCCTACGCGGCGAACGGACAGCTCCTCGAGACCCGCGACTCGGCCGGGGCCACGACGGCGTTCACCTACGACGCCGGCGGGCGCGTGATCGCCGAGACCGGGCCGGACGGGACGACCACCTACGCCTACAACCCGGTCGGTCAGCTCGTGGCGACCACGGATCCGGCGGGGAACGCGACGCAGACGGTGTACGACCCCGCCGGGCAGCTGACCTCGTGGACCGACCGCACCGGGTCGACCACGAGCTTCGAGTACGACGTCGACGGCAACCAGGTCGCGAGCGTGGACGCCGACGGCGTGCGCGAGACCTGGACGCTCGACCCGGCGGGGCAGGTCCTGGCCGCGGGCATCGACGGCGGCGCGGCCTGGGAGTACACCTACGACGCCGCCGGGCGGGTGACCGCCAAGAGCAACGCGCTCGGTGCTGCCACGGCCTACTCCTACGACCCCGCCGGGCAGCTGCTGCAGGTCACCGACCCGACGGGCGCGACCACCAGGTTCGCCTACGACCCGGCCGGCCGGCAGACCGCGACCACGGACCCCGGAGGCGTGGTCACCGCTTACCGGTACGACCTCGCCGGTCAGCTGACCAAGGTCGTGCAGAACGCCACCGACTCGGGCGAGCAGACCGAGTCCGAGAACGTCACCACGACCTACGCCTACACCGCCGTCGGGGACCTCGAGCGGGTCACCGGCCCGACCGGCGCTGTCACCGTCTACGAGTACACCCCGGGCGGGCGGGTCCTGGCCGAGACCGACCCGCTGGGCAACACCTGGGCGTACACCTACGACGACGCGGGCCGGCTGGCAGGAGAGGTCGACCCCGACTCCCGGGCGGTCGCGTACGCCTACGACGACGCGGGCCGGGTCCGGTCCGTGGAGTACACCCAGAGCCGGCCCACCGCTCGGGCCCGCGCGGCCGACGGAGAGGTGGTGCGGGTCGAGCTGGAGTACGACGCGACCGGCAACGCCATCGCGATGACCGACCCCACCGGCGTGACCGGGTGGACCTACGACTCCGAGGGCCGCCGGACCGCCCAGCGCACCACCGCCGGCACCCTGACCACCACCTACAGCCCCGCCGGCCGGCAGATCGGCCAGACCACCCCGGACGGGGTCACGCAGCGCTGGGCGTACGACAGCGCCGGGCGTGTGGTGGCGCAGGGCACCCCCGCCGGCGTCATGGCCTACACCTACGACGGCGCCGACCAGATCACGGCCGTCGCCCGCACCAACGCCGACGGCACGACCGGACCGCTGAGCCTGTTCGCCTACGACCCGGCCGGACGCACCACCGGAGTCCGCCACCAGGTCACCGAGCTCGACCCGGTGGTCGCACCCGAGCCCGGCGACGTGGCGCTGACGTGCGACACGTGCCTGCCGGGCGCCGACTACCTGGCCGGGCGCACCCTGCCCGGGGCCGGCACCACCGGATCGGGGGTGTGGGACATCCAGATCGACCAGACCTACACCGCGACCGGACACGTCGCGACGCGCACCCGCGTCGACACCGGCGGGCGGGTCCTGGACGGGGCGTACACCTACGACCCGCTCGGGCGGTTGACCGGCGGCACCGAAGCCGACCAGCTGCCCGAACCGGGACCCGGCCCGGACGACACCGACGAGCTCGGAGCCGGCCCGGTTCCGCTGCCCGAGACCGAGGGCCCGGACGAGCCGGTGGCCGGGCCGCCGGTCACGCAGCTCGCGTACGCCTACGACGCGGCCGGCAACCGCACCACCGCGACGGTCACCGCCCCGGACGGGACCACCCGCACCCAGGCCGCGGTGTTCGACGCAGCGAACCGCCTGACCCGCACCACCGACACCGCGCGGCAGGACGGCGGCGCCGAGCGGGCGGCGTCCGGGTTGGTGGCGGACGCGGGGTCCGGGTCGGTGACCGAGTACCGGTACGACGACGCGGGGAACCGCACCCAGGAGACCAGCACCCCGATCGGTGGTGGTGTGCTGTCGGCCGGTGCGCGGACGCGTGAGTACGCCTACGGCCCCGACGGGCGCCTGGCGCGGGTCACGGACCCGGACCGGACCGTCGCGTTCACCCGTGACGGTCTCGGGCGGACCGCGACCACGACCACGTCGACGCAGTTCGTGTCGGGGGCCTGACCCCGGTTCTTGGACACGCTGAATCCAGCAACGCGCTGGGGAAGCGAGATGATCCAGTTCATGGCCAGGAAGAGCTACTCCGAGGAGTTCCGTCGTCAGGCCGTCGACTTGTACGAGTCCACTCCGGGCGCCACGGTGCGCGGGATCGCCGCGGACCTGGGCATCGTGCGCGGCACGCTGCGCCACTGGCTCGAGGTCTACGGCACGGGCGCCAAGACGGCCGTCGACGGGTCGGCGACGCCCAGCCCGTTGCGGTCCAAGAGCGCTGCGGCGAGCTCGACGGCGCCTGTCGGCGAGTCGCCGCAGGAGCGGATCGCCCGGCTCGAGGCCCGGGTCCGCGAGCTCGAGGTCGAGACGACCAAGCTGTCCACCGAGCGGGCGATCTTGCAGCAGGCGGCGAAGTATTTCGCCGGGGAGACGCGCTGGTGAGTCGCTTCCAGTTCGTCGCCGACAACTCCGCCACCTACCCGGTGAAGCGACTGTGCGAGCTCGTGCAGGTCGAGCGCTCGTCCTACTACGCGTGGAAGGCTGGCGCGCCGGCGCGGGCCGAGCGCGCCGCGGCGGACGCTCGGCTCGAGGCACGGATCCGCAAGGTCCACGCCGCGGACAGCACGCTCGGCGCGCCGCGGGTCACGGCCGAGCTCAACGACGACGCGCCCGCCGGTGAGCAGGTCAACCACAAGCGCGTCGCCCGGGTGATGCGCGCGGCGGGTATCGCGGGCTACGTCAAGAAGCGTCGAGTGCGGACCACGATCCCCGAGCCGTCGGGCCGCAAGCACCCCGACCTGCTCAAGCGGGACTTCACCGCGCCGGCACCGAACCGGCGCTACGTCGGCGACATCACCTACCTGCCGATCGCCGACGGCACGAACCTCTACCTCGCCACGGTCATCGACTGCCACTCCCGCCGGCTCGTCGGGTGGGCAGTCGCCGACCACATGCGCACCGAGCTCGTCGAAGACGCGCTCAAGGCCGCCGCCGCGACCCGCGGCACCCTGGCCGGGGCGCTGTTCCACTCCGACCACGGGTCGGTCTACTGCTCGAAGGACTACGCCAGGGTCTGCGCGAGGCTCGGCGTGACCCAGTCGATGGGCGCCGTCGGGTCCTCGGCCGACAACGCGATGGCCGAGTCGTTCAACGCCACCCTCAAGCGCGAGGTCCTGCAAGACGACGCCTGCTGGCCCGACGAGCCAACCTGCCGCCGGCAGGTCTTCCGCTGGCTGACCCGCTACAACACCCGCCGCCGCCACTCCTGGTGCGGCTACCTGTCCCCGACCGCCTACGAGGCCCGCCGGGCCGCTACGCTGCCGATCGCCGCGTAATCACACCCCGTGTCCAAGAACCGGGGGTAGGGCCCTCACACACCGCCACCGCGACGTGGGACGGGCTGACCCAGGTCGCCACGTCGGACGAGCAGTTCGGGACGAGCACGTACGCCCGGGACGTGACCGGGAACGTCGCGGCCCAGTCCTCGGCCCGGACCGCGACGACCGCCGGCACCGGTGGGGTCGGGAACAACGACCCGACCGTCCTGCCCGGCGGGGTGGTCGCGGGGGCGGTGTGGGAGCTGACCGACGCCCTGGGGTCGGTGATCGCCCAGGCCGCCGGGGACACGATCACCCAGGTCGCCTCGTACGACCCCTGGGGCGACGCCACCACCGCCACCGCGGGGTGGGACGCCGCGCACGGGTACACCTCCCAGATCACCGACCTCGGCCTGGGCGAGGTGATGTTCTACGCCCGCACCTACGACCCGGGCACCGGGACCTTCACCACCCAGGACGCCTGGGAGGGTCTGCTGACCCGGCCGGGGACGCTGAACGCCTACGCGTACGTCCTGGCCGACCCGCTGACCACCATCGACGTGCTCGGGTACTGGCCCGGGTGGCTGGACGACGTCAACTGGCGCGAAGTCGGCGGAGCCGTCGCCGGCATCGCTGCGGGGATCGCGGTCGGCGTCGCCGTCGGCGCGTGCATCGCAGCAACCGTCGGGCTCTGCGGCGGCGTCGTCGCCGGTGTGGCGGTCGCGATCGCAGGCGGGGCCGCAGCCGGAGCCGCCAGCGCCGCAGCGAGCTACGCCGTCACCGGCGACAACGGGCAGTACTCCTGGGGCGGCTTCGGCACCCAGGTCGGCATCGGGACTGTCGCCGGTGCGGCGACCGGTGGCGTCGGGTACGGGGTGACGTCTGGGCTGCGGGCTTTGGCCAGCCGCGTCACCACAGCACATCGGGCAGCACAAGCCCAGCGAGCAGCCCTGGCCACCGCGAAGCGCAATCAGAACGTGAGGCATGAGGCGGGGCGTCCGGACTCAGTTCCCTTGTCGCCGGGTGCGCGGCAAAGCGCGAATCGCCCCGCCGCACCGACATTAGTGAGCCCTGCATACGCCCTGCGCAGTCAAGCTGCGCAGCTGGGCAGGAGGATCGGGTTCGGGCACGCGTTCGCAAAACACGTCCGTGACTTTTCGGGCGCGCTCACGCGGACCCAGCTCGCGGCCATCACCGCTCGAATCATCAAGTACGGAACCTTCCGGCAGCTATCGAACGGCCGCTCCGCTTTCTGGTACCGCGGCGCGGTTGCTATCATTGACCCCAAGCACCCTGATGGCGGCACCGTCTTCGTGCCCAGAGATGGGATCAACTACTTCCTGAGGGAGTTGGAGTGATTATCGCCGAGCGAGACGAGATCGCGATCCTCGAGGGGGCCAGAGTCGAACTGAGCGGTGCGTTTCAGACGATCGGGGCGCTGCATCAGGAAGTCGGTGATCGATTCGAAGCCGAGACCGGGTTCCGGTGGGACGAGGGTGTGCAACTGCTCTATGCGGCCAACAGTGTGCTGTCGGGCGGCACTCCCTCGAGAGTTGAGCATGGGCCCGGGCTCCCCCACATTGCTGTATTTGCTATTTCGCAGTCCGGGTGGGGCGAATCGATCCAGGTCGGCCTGACGATCTCTGCCGCGCGCCTGCTGCTCCGCTCTTGCATCGGAGCCTTGGAGCACATAGACGAACCGGAGTTTTTTACGCTCACCGGGGCGGAAGTGTCCGAGGTTCGGCAAGTTGTCGAACTCCTGGACGGGCTTGGGCTCGATGAGTAGTGGATCCTGGAGAAGATCCATCACATCTTCGGTAGACCTTGGGCTCTTGGCCGCAGTCAATTTCGGTGCACACTGACCCGCGCGAGCAGTTGAATGCTGACCGGAATAGCCCAGGCTTGGCAGAACGCGCATGACCGAGCTCCCTTCGGCTCTTTCCCGCGCGCCCTGAGCGGGGACCGGGGGCTGGCCCGCGACCGAGTGTCGGACCTGTCGTTGCAGAGCGTGTATTCGGCACAAAGGACGGTGTGATTCGTGGTTGATGGGATGCTTGCGTTGACGGAGTCGGTCCCTGCTGATGTCTCCGAGCTGGTCGGCGTCTCTTCTGAGCTGCGTCGCTGCATCCGGGGTCTGCCCGAGGTGGACGCGGCGTGGCGGGACGTGCTGGATGAGCTGTGGTGCGACGTGCAGGTGCATGTGGCCGGGTGTGGAGCCTGGCCCGCTTCTCCGGACACCTGGTCTGAGGCGATGATCGTCTCGGAGAGGAGTCCTGGATGCCTGCAGCCAAGCCGCCGGAGTTCCGGCGTCGAGCAGTGGATCTGGCCCGCTCGGGTCGGCAGCCGGTCGCGAAGGTCGCGTCCGATCTCGGGATCAGCGAGTCGTGTCTGCGCCGGTGGATGGCCCAGGACGACGTCGATGCCGGTCGCCGTGAGGGCGTGAGCTCCGACGAGCGCCGCGAGCTGGTCGAGCTGCGGCGCCGCAACCGGGTGCTGGAGATGGAGGTCGAGATCCTCAAGCGGGCCTCGGCGTACTTCGCCCGGGAGAACGTCCTCCCAAAATGAGCGCCCGGCTGGTCCAAGAGCTGGCCGCTGACGGGGTGCCCGTCGCGGCGACCTGCCGGGTCCTCGGGATCTCCCGCTCCGGGCTCTACGACGCCATGAACCGACCGCCGAGCACCCGCGCGATCGCCGACCAGGCGCTGACCGCGACGATCACGGCGATCCATCACGGCTCGCGGGCGACCTACGGCGCCCCGCGAGTCCATGCCGAGCTGCGTCTCGGGCTCGGGGTCGCCTGCGGACGCAAACGCGTCGCGAGGCTGATGCGCGCGGCCGGGTTGATAGGGGTCTGCCACCGGCGCAAACGCTGCGGGCAACGACCGCTGCCAGCACCGCACGACGACCTCGTCCAGCGGCGGTTCACCGCCAACGGCCCGGACCGATTGTGGTGCACCGACATCACCGAGCACCCCACGGGCACCGGGAAGGTCTACTGCGCCGCGGTCCTGGACGTGTTCACCCGCAAGATCGTCGGGTGGTCCATCGCGGACCACATGCGCTCGGAGCTGGTCGTCGACGCCCTGCAGATGGCGATCTGGCGGCGCCACCCCGCACCAGGTGCGATCGTGCACGCGGACCGCGGAAGCCAGTACACGTCGTGGATCTTCGGGCACCGGCTGCGCGAGGCCGGCCTGCTCGGCTCGATGGGCCGAGTCGCGTCCTCGGTCGACAACACCATGATGGAGAGCTTCTGGTCGAGCATGCAGCGCGAGCTGCTCGACCGCCACGCCTGGTCCTCCCGCGAGGAGCTCGCCTCGGCGATCTTCGAGTGGATCGAGGGCTTCTACAACCCCGTCCGACGCCACTCCGGCCTCGGCTACCGGTCCCCGAACGACTTCGAGGACCTACACACCGCCGCCACCGCGGCGGCATGATCACCACACCGCAACTGTCCGGGAAACCGGGTCAGGCTCCTGTGCCGGTCGGGCCGGTGTCGATGGGGTCCTGTGCGGGGTGGACGCCACGGCGGTGCGACATACCTTCGACCACATCCGTGAGGTGTGCACGGCCCGCGTCGCCGGCGATCCGGTGCCGTTGGAGTCGTTCTCGCCGTGTCGGTGCGCGGCGGGCGAGTGGCTGCGTTCGCCGGTCGAGTTCCCGGCCAATGTCGCCGCGTGGGGCGCCGATCCGAACCTGCGTGCCGGGCGTCCGGGTGCGCGGTGGTGGCGGTGGGTGCTCGGTGTGGTGGGTCTTCTCGGGCTGGTGCTCGGGGTGTCGGTCCTCGCGGTCGCGGTGGATCTCCTGTGGCTGCCGGCCGTGGTCGGGGGCCTGAGCGTCGGCGTGTTCACGGCTCGCAAGAGCGGCAGTTCCCGCCGGCGAGAGGAGGTCGTGTCGTGACGGTGACCAGTGAGGTGCCCGTGCGGTGGTGGCGGCCGCCGGGCCTCGACCGGGAGGTCGGGGCGTTGGTCGTCGGTGTCGGTACCTCGCAGCTCGACGTGCGCTCTGCCGGGATGCACCATCTGGTCGAGCACCTGGTGATGCGCCGCCTCGGTGACCTGCCGTTCGAGGCCAACGCCACGTCCGGCACCGAGTGCATCGTGTTCCACGCCACCGGCACCCGTTCGCAGGTGCTGGGGTTCCTGCGAGCCGTCGCGGCGGCGATCCGGTCGGTGCATCGCGGTCCCTCCCAGGGGGCGCTCGCCCGCGAGCAGTGGGTGCTCCTGGCCGAGCAGGCCCGCCGTCCGGTCGGGATAGTGGGCCCGTGGACCGCCCGGTTCGGGTGTTCGGGGCCCGGGTTGAGCGAGCTTCCCGAAATCGGCGCCAGCCGGGCGACCGTCGGGGACGTCCGCGCGTTCACCTCGCGGTGGTTCGTGGCCCAGAACTCGCGGGTCGTGCTCAGCTTTGACCCCGACGGCGACGAGCTGGGCGTCGAGCTCCCTGACGACCCCTCCTTCTCGCGGCCGGCCTGGCGAGCGGGTGCCCGGGCGAGGCGGTCGGCGTTCTGCCAGACCGAGACACCTGCGCTGACGCTCTCGTTCGAGGTCGAACAGGCGCCCGGCGACGCACTGGTGTTCCAGGTCCTGACCGGGGCGTTGATGCGCGACCTGCGTCACGAGAACGCGCTGATCTACTCCGTCGAGGCCACGATGTGCGCGACCGGCCGCGGGCGCCGCGTGCTGCTCGCCACCCTGGACCCGCTGTGGGAGTACACCGATCCGGCCGTGGACCGTGCCCTGGCCGTGCTCGACGAGCTGGCCACGACCGGACCCGCCGAGCGTGCCCTGGCAGACGCCCGGACGCTGGTGCTCGCCCGGCTGCGCGACCCCGCTGACCTGTTCGACCGGTTCCTGGGCGAGGTCGGCGACGCGTTGCGTGGCGAGGACAGGATCGGCGTCGAGCACACCCGCGCCGCCGTAGAGCAGATGACACCCGACACGGTCCGAGACCGGCTGCGCGAGCTCCTCGACTCCCTCGTGCTGACCGTGCCCGAGGGCGTCGAGCTCGAGGAAGGCACGATGCACAGGCTCGCCGCTGCAGGGCTGCGTCGCCGTGACGTGGTCACCACCCTCCGGCGCCCCGCCTCCGAGATCCGCCAGGATCTCCTGGCCGACGCACCCCGCAGCAGCGGTCTGCGACCGACGCCGAGGCGGCCGGTGCGCGGGTACTACCCGCGCGTCTTCGGGCCCGTCCGCGGTGAGCAGCTGTGGATCGGACCGGGCCAGTTCACATTGATCCCGCAAGACGGGCCGGCCGTGCAGGTGACCGCTGCCGAGGTCGTGCTCGCCGAGACCGACCCGGACGGCACCGTCGCGCTGCTGACCAGGCGCGGCGGCCGGATCGCGGTGAACCCCCGCCACTTCCGGGGTGCGGCCCGCTGGTGGAAGCACTTCTGGGACCACCTCGACCCGCACGTCCTGGACCTGCCCGACCCCGCCAGCGGTGAGCAGGAGGTCCCGCCGGCGGACGCAACCGAGACGACATGTGCATCCATCAACCCGTCATCACCGACGGCCAGCTCCACGAGCTCCGGGCGCGGAGATGTCGCAGACCCGACGACTCCTCGACCGCTGGGGACCGGCGACGCCGTCGCTTTGGTCGCACGGGCGCGCGAGCTGCTCGGCCCGGCGTCGATGACCGCGTATCTCGGCGTTCCCGAGGTGGTGCACGACAGCGTCGCGACGTTCGCGCGGCTGCATCCCGACGACTCGCCCCAGGGTCCGGTGCCAGGCCACCGACACCTGTGCTTCGGGCGCGACCACGGTGGTCCCCCGGAGGGTGAGCTTCTGTTCTGGGTCAACATCAGCGGAGATGTCGCCGAGATCGAACTGATCTGGTACACGGACGATCCGCCCGCGACGTGGCCGGCCGCCGGCGATCTGTGGATCGCCGGGGATGGGCTGCGAGAGTGGCGAGGGATGGAGTGAAGGACGCCAACCGAGCGATATGATGGATCCATCAATCCGTCATCAACGGAGGTCGCCATGGACTCCCGCCCGCTGTACGAGATCAAGGCGAACCTCTTCAAGGGCCTCGCGCACCCGGTGCGGATCCGCATCCTCGAGCTGCTCGCCGCCGACGCCGAGGTCCCCGTCGCCACGCTGCTCGCCGAGACCGGGCTGGAGGCATCCCACCTCTCCCAGCACCTCGGCGTCCTGCGGCGCTACCAGCTCGTGCGGTCGGAGCGCCGGGCCAGCACCGTCGTCTACAGCCTGGCGTCGCCCCACGTCGCGGACCTGCTGCGGGTCGCCCGCGCGCTGCTGACCGAGATCCTGCGGACCACGCAGGAGCAGCTCGCGGAGCACGAGGCGGCCGACGCCGCGGGCCCGGTCGCCCGGTGAGCGGCCACCTGCGCGCCCTGCTGCCGTCGCCCCGGGACTACGCGGGCCTGCGCACGTCCTGGCGCGCCGACCTGGTCGCGGGGCTGACGGTCGGGGTGGTGGCCCTGCCGCTGGCGCTCGCGTTCGGCGTGAGCTCCGGGGCGGGCGCCGAGGCGGGGCTCGTCACCGCCGTGGTCGCGGGGTTGGTCGCGGCGGTGTTCGGCGGGTCGAACGTGCAGGTGTCCGGGCCGACCGGGGCGATGGTCGTGGTCCTGGGCCCGATCGTCGCGACGCGCGGGGCGGGGGCGCTCGGGGTGGTGTGCCTGCTCGCCGGGGTCCTCGTCGTGCTGGCGGGGGTGCTGCGGCTGGGCCGCACCGTCGGGCTGATCCCGTGGCCGGTGATCGAGGGGTTCACGGTCGGCATCGCCGTCATCATCTTCCTGCAGCAGGTCCCCGCCGCCCTGGGGGTGCCCGCCGCGGGCCACGACGCCAACGCGGCGGTGGCGGCGTGGCAGGTGCTGGGGGAGGTCCGCTGGCCGGAGGCGGCGTGGTCCGTCGCGACCGTCGCCGCGGTGGCCGCCGTCATGGTCCTCGCGCCGCGGGTGCACCGGGGGCTGCCGGGGTCGATCGTCGCCATCGTGCTGGTGACGGTGGTCGCGGTGGTCGCCGACCTGCCGCTGGCCACCATCGGGGCGCTCCCCGCGGGGCTGCCGGCGCCGTCGCTCCCGGGGCTCGACCTCGGGGCGGTGCGGGAGCTCGCGGCGCCCGCGGTCACGGTGGCCGCGCTGGCCGCGATCGAGTCGCTGCTGTCGGCGCGGGTGGCGGCCGCGCACTCGGACACCGGGCCGTACGACGGGGACCGCGAGCTCGTCGGGCAGGGGCTCGCGACCATCGCGGCGGGGGTGTTCGGCGGCATGCCCGCCACCGGGGCCATCGCGCGGACGGCCGTCAACGTCCGGTCGGGCGCCCGCACGCGGGTGGCGGCCGTCGTGCACGCGCTGGTGCTGCTGCTCGTGGTGGTCGCCGCCGGCGGGGTGGTCGGCCGGATCCCGCTGGCCGCGCTCGCGGGGGTGCTCATGGTGACGGCGGTGCGGATGGTCTCGCCGGCGGTGGTGCGGTCGGTCGTCACCGCGACCCGCGCGGCGGCGGTGCTGTTCGCGCTGACGGCCGTCATCACCGTCAGCGTCGACCTGATCTACGCGGTCGGCATCGGCATCGCGGCGGCGGCCGTCATCAGCCTGCGCAGCCTCGCCCGGGCCGCCGGGGTGCACCGCGAGGAGCTCCCCGGCCCGGCGGCGCCCGGCGACGAGCACATCGCGCTGTTCCGCATCGAGGGGTCGCTCTTCTTCGCGGCCGCGGAGCGGGTGCTCGAGCGCGTCGCGGCGATCCAGGACGTCGACGTGGTGATCCTGCGGCTGTCCCAGGTGCAGGTGCTCGACGCGTCGGGCGCGCAGGTGCTGCAGGAGCTCGTCACCGGCCTGGAGCGCCGCGGCGTCACGGTCCTGGTCAAGGGCATCCGCCAGGAGCACCTGGCGGTGGCCCGCCGCGTCGGCGTGGTCGCCGCCCTCCGCGACGAGGCCCACCTGGTCGACGACCTGGCCGCGGCGGTGGCCCGGGCCCGCGCGATCGTGCGCGAGGCCGAGGCGACGGCCGGGGCGCGGACGCCGGCGTAGGTCAGGCCGGCTGGACGTCGCGGCGGGCGAAGCGGGCCAGGCCCGCCGCCGCCAGCGCCCCGGCGACCAGGGTCAGCACCACCAGCGGGGTCCACCGCACCGGCTCGAGCGGCAGGTACGGCGTCGCGGAGAACGGCAGCACGTCGAGCAGCCACCGCGGCAGCCGCAGCGCGTCCCCGAGCAGCACGGCGAAGTACGTCGCGGCCAGCACCCCCCAGGTGAGGGCGACGGCGAGTCGCGGCAGCCAGCCGAACAGCGCGACGGCCACGCCGACGAACACGAGCACCGCCGGCCAGTACCCGAGCGCGGCGAGCGCCAGCCGGCCGGCCTGCCCCGCGGTGTCGTCCACGAGCGACCCGTACCCGGCACCCATCAGCCCGCCGCCGAGCAGCAGCAGCACGGCCGACCCGGCGGCGGGAAGCACCAGCCGCTGAACGGCCCACCGGGTGCGGGACAGCGCCCCGGCGAGCTGCGGCTCGATCAGCCCGCTCGCCTCGTCGGCGCGCAGGGACACCGCGGACTGCAGGGCGAACACCGTGGTGACCAGGGCGATCATCGTGACGAGCAGCGATAGCAGCGCGTCGACGCCGGTGCCGCGGACCAGATCGGCGGTGGCGCCGCCCGCGTCGTCCAGCAGGTCGGTCATGGACTCGACGACGGAGCCGAACAGCAGCGCGGCGAGCACGACCGTGATCGTCCACCCGATCACCGGGCCGCGCTGGAGCCGCAGCGCCAGGCCGAGCGGGGACGCGTACCGGGCGGGCGCGCCGGCGGGGCCGCGGCGCTCCGCGAGCAGGCCGGCGCCGTGGTCGCGGCGGGACTCGAGCCGCGCCGCGACGCCGAGCAGTGCTGCGGTGAGCGCGAGCAGCAGGGCGAACGGCCACCAGCGGTCCGCGCCCCAGGGCTGCATCTCCTGCGCCCAGCCGATCGGGGAGGCCCAGGTGAGCCGGCCGTCCCCGAGGTCGCCGACCATGCGCAGCACGTAGGCCGCACCCAGCACCGCGGACGCCAGGGCGTTGGCGCTGCGCGACGTCGACGCGACCTGCCCCGCCAGCGCCCCGATGCCGACCGCCACGAGGCCGACGCCCGCGACCGAGGCGCCGAGCACCAGCGAGCCCGTGACCCCGGCGCCCGACGGGTCGAGGCCCGACGCGATCGACACGGCGGCGACACCGGCCCCGACGGCCACGCTCAGCGCGCCGGTGACCAGCCAGGTGGCGACCGCGCCGGCGTGCAGCCCGAGCACCCGGGAGCGCAGCAGCTCCGTGCGCCCCACCTCCTCGTCCGCGCGGCCGTTCCGGGTGACGAGGAAGACGACGCCGAACGCCAGGGACATCGCGAGCGTCATCCAGATCTTGGTCCACACGGCGCCGCCGAGGGTGTCCGGCGCGGCCGCGAGGCCGGTGAGCGCCTTGATGCCGGGGGTGTCGCTGACGGCGGCGAAGTCGTCGAGCGCCTGCTGGGTGTCGAAGAGGTCCCGGTAGTAGGTGGCGACGTAGGCGAGCAGCCCGACGAGCACCACCCACCAGACGGCGAGCCGCACCCGGTTGCGGCGCAGCACGAGCCGGACCATCGTGCCGAGCCCGGTGAGCGTGCCGGTGGCCGGCCGGGCGCCGGGGGTGCGGACGCCGGCCGCGGGCGCGGCGCGGTGCGTGGTGGCGGTCATCGCGCAGCCTCCGGTGCGCGGGCCGACCCGTTGAGCGCGGCCAGCTCGTCGCCGTAGTGCGAGAGGAACAGCTCCTCCAGCGACGGCGGGTTCGCGGCGAGGGACAGCGGGTGCAGCCGGGCGACCGCGGCGAGCACCGGCGCGAGGGCCGCGTCGTCGACGGCGAAGGCCACGTGGCCGCCGTCGGCCCGCAGGTCGTGCACCCCGGGCAGGGCGGCGAGCGCGGCGGCGCCGGCGGTGGCGTCCGCCCCCGGGTCGAGGCCGACGGTGACCTGCGACCGGGTGAGATGCCGCAGCTCGGCCAGCGTCCCGGACTCGACGGTCCTGCCGTCGCGGATGATCGTCACCCGGTCGGCGAGCTTCTCGACCTCGGCGAAGATGTGGCTCGACAGCAGCACGGACCGGCCGGCGGCCTTGACCTCGCGGATCGACTCGGTGAACGCCGCCTCCATCAGCGGGTCCAGGCCGCTGGTCGGCTCGTCGAGCAGCAGCAGCTCGGCGTCGGAGGCGAGCGCCGCGACCAGGGCGACCTTCTGCCGGTTGCCCTTGGAGTAGGTGCGAGCCTTCTTGGTGGGGTCGAGCTCGAACCGGTCGAGCATCCGCGCCTTGCGCCTCGCGTCCAGGGGGCCGGACAGCCGGCAGAGGATGTCGATCGCCTCGCCGCCGGTGAGGTTCGGCCACAGGGTGACGTCGCCGGGCACGTAGGCGATGCGCCGGTGCAGCGCGACGGCGTCGGACCACGGGTCGCCGCCCAGCACGGTCGCGGCGCCGCCGTCCGCGCGCAGCAGGCCGAGCAGCACGCGGATCGTCGTGGACTTCCCCGCGCCGTTCGGGCCGAGGAACCCGGTGACCTCCCCGGCGGGTACGGCCAGGTCGAGGCCGTCGAGCGCGCGGACGGGGCCGAACCGCTTGGTGAGGCCGGTGACCTCGACGGCCGTGTCGGTGGTGGGCATGTCGCATCCTTCGTCGGTGGATGGTGACGTCGGCGGCACGTGCCGTCAGGCGTGCGGTGCGGGTGGGGTTCGGAGGTGCCGGACGTAGTCGTCGAGCATCGTGCGGTCGGCGAGCAGTCCCTCCGTGAACAGCTCGAGCGTCGGCAGGATCGTGTCCCGCTGCTGCTCGTGCAGGGAGGCCACGAAGGCGTCCGGCGACTGGTCGGGCGCGAGCAGGAAGTGCACGAGCAGCCCGCCCATCGTCTGCTCCGTGAGGTACTGGACCCGGGCCTCCTCGTCGCGGGAGGGGCGCACGAGGCCGGACGCGACGCCCTCGGCCATGACGGCCCGCGCGTGCTCGACGAGCCGGTCCAGGAACGCCCGGGCAGGGGCGCCGCCGGCGTGGACCGCCCGGAGCATGTAGACCAGCACGGTCGCGGCGGGGCCGGGGACGGCGAGGTGGGACAGCAGGTAGCCGGTCGGGTCGGCGATCGCCTCGGACTTGAGCTGGTGGTACCGGTCGAGCACCTCGGCGTCGCACGCGGCGCGCAGCGCGTCCTTCGACCCGAAGTGGTGCGTGATGAGCCCGGGGGACACCCCGGCCCGGTCGGCGATGGTGCGGACGGACGCCCCGAACCCCTCGGTCGCGAAGCACCCGATGGCCGCGTCCCGGATCCGCGCCCGGCCGGTGAGGTCGGCGGCGTCCCGGCTGAGCTCCGCTGTACGCATGACTCGGATGCTATACGCGTGTACAGCCCGGGCGGAAGGCCCCTCCGCACGCGATCCGTGAGCGAACCCCCGCGGGGCCGTATGGGATCCGTCAGGATCGCCGCCGGTGCCCTCCCGGCGGGCGTGTGATGAGCGGGAGCCCGGTCACGCCCGGGCCCCGCGCCGGCCGCCCGGCCGCCGCGGACCGCCGCAAGTCGGGAGTCCTGCCGTGCTGGACCTGGTGTTCGTCGTGGGCGTGCTCGCCCTGTTCGCGCTCGTAGGCGCCGTCGCCGCGGGGGTCGAGACGCTGTGATCGTCCTCGACCTGGTCGCGGCGGCCCTCGGGGTCGCGGCGGTCGTGTACCTGGTGCGCGCGCTCGTGCGCCCGGAGCGGTTCTGATGTCCGCCGGCTGGGCGGCGGCGCTCCAGCTGCTGACGGTCGTCCTCGTCCTCGCGGCGCTGTACCGGCCGCTCGGGGACTGGATGGCCCACGTGTACGGCTCCCCGCGGGACCTGCGGGTCGAGCGCGGGCTCTACCGTTTCCTCGGCGTCGACGCCCGCGCCGAGCAGTCGTGGCGCTCCTACGTGCGCAGCGTGCTGGCGTTCTCGCTCGTCGGCGTGCTGCTCGTCTACCTGCTGCAGCGGGCGCAGTCCTGGCTGCCGTTCGACCTCGGCCTCCCGGGCGTCGGGCAGCACCTCGCGTTCAACACGGCGATCTCCTTCGTCGGGAACACGAACTGGCAGTCGTACTCCCCGGAGGCGACCGTCGGCTACGCGGTGCAGGCGGCCGGGCTCGCGGTGCAGAACTTCGTCTCCGCCGCCGTCGGGATGGCCGTCGCCGTCGCACTGGTCCGCGGGTTCGCGCGCCGGCGGACCGGGACGATCGGCAACTTCTGGGTCGACCTCACCCGCGGCACGCTGCGGGTCCTGCTGCCGATCTCGGTGCTCGCCGCCGTGGCGCTCATCGCCGGGGGCGTCGTGCACAACTGGGCCGGCTTCACCGACGTCACGACGCTCGCGGGCGGGACGCAGGCGGTCCCCGGCGGGCCGGTGGCCTCGCAGGAGGCGATCAAGCTGCTCGGCACGAACGGCGGCGGGTTCTTCAACGCGAACTCCGCGCACCCGTTCGAGAACCCGACAGGCTGGACCAACCTGCTCGAGGTCGTGCTCATGCTCGCGATCCCGTTCAGCCTGCCGCGCACGTTCGGCCGGATGGTCGGCTCGCACAAGCAGGGGTACGCGATCCTCGCGGCGATGGGCGCGATCTTCCTCGCGAGCACGATCCTGCTCACGGTGGTCGAGGGCCACGGCTGGGGCACCGCGCCGCAGCTCGCCGGCGGCGCCCTGGAGGGCAAGGAGCAGCGGTTCGGCGTCGCGGGGACCGCGCTGTTCGGGAGCGTCAGCACCCTGACGTCGACCGGCGCCGTCAACGGCATGCACGACTCGTTCACCGCGCTCGGCGGCCTGTTCCCGATGCTCAACATGATGCTGGGGGAGATCGCCCCGGGCGGCGTCGGCTCCGGGCTGTACGGGATGCTGGTGCTCGCCGTCATCGCGGTGTTCGTCGGCGGGCTGCTCGTCGGGCGGACGCCGGAGTACCTCGGCAAGACGATCGGTCCGCGCGAGATCAAGCTCGCCTCGCTGTACATCCTCGTGACGCCCACGCTCGTGCTGGCCGGGACCGCGCTGTCGTTCGCGATCCCGGCGGTCCGCGCCGACGTCGAGGCCACCTCCATCTGGAACCCCGGCGTGCACGGGTTCTCCGAGGTGCTGTACGCGTTCACGTCGGCGGCCAACAACAACGGCTCCGCGTTCGCCGGGCTCACCGCGAACACCCCGTGGTTCAACACGGCGCTCGGCGTCGCGATCCTGCTCGGCCGGCTCGTCCCGATCGTGCTGGTCCTGGCGCTCGCGGGCTCGCTCGCCGCGCAGGACGCCGTCCCCGCCACCGCCGGGACGCTGCCCACCCACCGGCCGCAGTTCGTCGGCCTGCTCACGGGCGTCGCGATCGTCGTGACCGCCCTGACCTACTTCCCCGTACTCGCGCTGGGTCCCCTGGCGGAAGGTCTGTGAACCCGATGACCACCATGACGCAGGACCCGGCAGTCCCGGGCCTCGACGACGCGCCCGCCCCCCGGCGCCCCCGCGGCCTGGGCGCCGCGCAGCTCCGGGCGGCCCTGCCGGAGGCGCTCCGCAAGCTCGACCCGCGGGTGATGTGGCACAACCCGGTGATGTTCGTGGTCGAGGTCGGCGCCGCGCTGACCACGGTGCTGGCGGTCGCGGAGCCCTTCCTCGGCGGGCCGGAGCCGTCCGGCGGCACGCCCACCCCGGTCGCGTTCACCGCGGCGATCGCCGCGTGGCTGTGGCTCACGGTCGTGTTCGCGAACCTCGCGGAGGCCGTGGCCGAGGGGCGCGGGAAGGCCCAGGCCGACAGCCTGCGCCGGACCCGGTCCACGACCCGGGCGCTCGTCGTCGTCGGGTACGACGCCGCCGGCGACCCCGGCGCCGAGCGCGCCCGGACCCGCGAGGTGGCGTCGCCGGAGCTCGCGCTCGGGGACGTCGTCGTCGTGACCGCCGGGGAGCTCGTGCCCGGGGACGGCGACGTCGTGCACGGCATCGCCTCGGTGGACGAGTCGGCCATCACCGGCGAGTCGGCGCCGGTGGTCCGGGAGTCCGGCGGCGACCGCAGCGCGGTGACCGGCGGGACCCGGGTGCTGTCCGACCGGATCGTCGTGCGGATCACGTCGAAGCCGGGCGAGACGTTCGTGGACCGCATGATCGCCCTGGTCGAGGGCGCCGCCCGGCAGCGCACCCCGAACGAGATCGCGCTGAACATCCTGCTGGCCTCGCTGTCGATCGTGTTCGTCGTCGTGGCCCTGACGCTGGCGCCGATCGCGGGGTTCGCGGGCGCGCCGGTGAGCGTGCCGGTCCTCGTGGCCCTGCTCGTCTGCCTGATCCCGACGACGATCGGCGCGCTGCTGTCCGCGATCGGCATCGCCGGCATGGACCGGCTGGTGCAGCGCAACGTCCTGGCGATGTCCGGCCGCGCCGTCGAGGCCGCCGGGGACGTCACCACGCTGCTGCTGGACAAGACCGGGACGATCACGCACGGGAACCGGCGGGCGGTGGCGTTCCTGCCGCTGGCCGGGGTGGACGTGGCCGACCTGGTGCGGGCCGCCGCGCTGGCGTCGGCCGCGGACCCGACGCCGGAGGGGCGGTCGATCGTGGACCTGGCCGGTGACGCGGCGGCGCCCGCGGGCCCCGGTGCCGAGACCGTGCCCTTCACCGCGCAGACCCGGATGAGCGGCATCGACCTGCCCGACGGCACCCGGGTCCGCAAGGGCGCCGGGTCGGCGGTGGTCGCCTGGCTCGAGGAGGACGGCCCGCTGCCCGCCGCGGCCCGGGCGGACCTGGACGCGCACGTCGAGCGGATCTCGTCGGGCGGCGGCACCCCGCTGGTCGTCGCGGTCCGGGACGCCGCCGGCGCCGGCCGGGTGCTCGGCGTCGTCCACCTCAAGGACGTCGTCAAGGAGGGCCTGACCGAGCGGTTCGCCGAGCTGCGCGCCATGGGCATCCGCACCGTGATGATCACCGGCGACAACCCGCTGACCGCCAAGGCCATCGCGGCCGAGGCCGGCGTCGACGACTACCTCGCCGAGGCCACGCCGGAGGACAAGCTCGCGCTCATCCGGCGCGAGCAGGCCGGCGGGCACCTGGTCGCGATGACGGGCGACGGCACCAACGACGCCCCCGCCCTCGCGCAGGCCGACGTCGGCGTCGCGATGAACACCGGCACCTCCGCCGCGAAGGAGGCCGGCAACATGGTCGACCTCGACTCCGACCCGACGAAGCTCATCGACATCGTCCGGATCGGCAAGCAGCTGCTCATCACCCGCGGCGCCCTGACCACGTTCTCCCTGGCGAACGACGTGGCCAAGTACTTCGCGATCATCCCGGCGCTGTTCGCCGGGGCGTTCCCGGGGCTCGCGGCGCTCAACGTCATGCACCTGTCGTCGCCCGCGTCCGCGATCCTCTCGGCGATCGTGTTCAACGCGCTCGTCATCGTCGCGCTCATCCCGCTGTCCCTGCGGGGCGTGCGGTACCGCGCGGCGGCGGCCTCCGCGGTCCTCGGCCGGAACCTGCTGGTCTACGGCCTCGGCGGCGTGCTCGCCCCCTTCGTCGGCATCAAGCTGATCGACCTGGTCGTCAGCCTGCTGCCCGGCTTCTGACCCTCGGCCTCCCGGAAGAGAGACACCCGTGAGCTCCCCCCGCACCACCTGGTCGCACCTGCGCGTCGCCCTGCGCGCGATGCTCGTCCTCACCCTCGTCCTGGGCGTCGGCTACCCGCTGCTCGTCACGGGCCTCGGGCGCCTGATGCCCGCCCGCGCCGACGGGTCCCTCGTCACCGGGCCGGACGGCACCGTCGTCGGGTCCGCGCTGATCGGGCAGGCCTTCACCGACGCCTCCGGGGCACCGATCCCGGAGTACGTCCAGTCCCGGCCGTCCGCCGCGGGCGACGGGTACGACGGCGCCGCGTCCTCGGGGTCCAACCTCGGCCCGGCGAACCCGGACCTGGTCGCCGCGATCGCCGAGCGGCGAGCCGCGGTCGCCGCGCTCGAGGGCGTGGACCCGGCCGACGTCCCCGCCGACGCGGTCACCGCCTCCGGCTCGGGGCTGGACCCGCACATCAGCCCGGCGTACGCGGACCTGCAGGTCCCGCGCGTCGCGGCCGCCCGGGGCCTGACGGAGGCGCAGGTCCGCGCCGCGGTCGCCGCGGCGACGACCCCCCGCGCCCTGGGCTACCTGGGCGACCCGGCGGTCGACGTCCTCGAGCTCAACCTCGCCCTGGACCGCCTGGGCTGAGCGCGTCCGGCACGCGCCGGAGGGGCGGCCCCGCCTGGGTCCGCCCCTCCGGGGTACCGCCGGGCGTCAGCCCTGGGTCAGCGGGAACAGGGTCTCGTCGTTCGCGTAGACCTCGGCCGCGTTCTCCTGGGTGACGATCACCGGCTTGAGCAGGTAGGACGGCACGACCTTCACGCCGTTGTCGTAGGACTCGGTGTCGTTGATCTCCGCGTCCTCACCCTTCTGCAGGAGCTGGATCTCCTTGATGGTCTGGGCGACCAGCTCGCGGGTGTCCTTGTAGATCGTCGAGTACTGCTCGCCCGCGACGATCGACTTGACCGACTCGACCTCGGAGTCCTGGCCGGTGACGACCGGGGTCTCCTTGCCGGCCTGGGCGACGGACGTCAGCGCCGCGCGGCCCAGGGTGTCGTTCGGGGACAGGACGCCGTCCAGCTCGGTGTCCGCGTAGGAGCCGGCGAGGATCGTGTCCATGCGCTTCTGCGCGTTCTCCGCCTTCCAGCCCTGCGTGGCGACCTGCTCGAACGAGGTCTGGCCCGAGACGACCACGAGGGTGCCGTCGTCGATCTTCGGCTGCAGGACGCTCATCGCGCCCTCGAAGAACGGCGTCGAGTTCGCGTCGTCCGGCGAGCCGGCGATGAGCTCGATGTTGTACGGGCCGTCGCCCTTGCGCTCCGCGAGGCCCTGCAGCAGCGCGGTGCCCTGCAGGACGCCGACCTCGTAGTTGTCGAACGCCACGTACATGTCGACGGCGTCGGTGTTCTTCACCAGGCGGTCGTAGGCGATGACGTGCGCGCCGGAGTCCACGGCGGCCTCGAGCTGGCTGCCGAGCTGCGACCCGTCGATGGCGCCGACCACGATCACGCTCGCGCCCTGCTCGGTCATCGCCTGGATCTGGTTCTGCTGCTCGGTGACGCCGCTGTTCGCGAACTGCACGATGGGCTTGAAGCCCGCCTCGGTCAGGCCGTCGTTGAACAGCTTCTCGGCGAGGACCCAGTTCTCGGACGTCTTCTGCGGCAGGGCCACGCCGATGGTGGCGTCGGCGGCGAAGCCCCCGGCGCCCTCGGACGAGGTGCCCGTGGTCTCCTCCGTGGAGGACCCGCCGCGCTCGGAGGAGCAGCCCGAGAGCAGCAGCGCTCCGGCGGCCCCGGCGGCGACCAGCGCCGCAGTCAGCTTCTTCATGGGTGATGTCACTCTTCCTCAGTCGGGCACCCGCCTTTGGGTGCGTTTCGAGTGCCGTACCGGGTTCCCGGGACGGATGGTGGGGGTGGGGGAGGGCCTAGCTCTGGGCCAGGCTGTCGGCCTTCGACGCGGTGACCGGGCCGCCGCCGGGTCCCTCGGGCCCGCCGGGGATCTCGGTCCTCCGGCGGGAGCGGGTCAGCAGCCCGATGATCGACGGGCGGCCCTGGATCTTGTTGTAGACGTCGAACGCGACCGCCGCGAGCAGCACCAGGCCCTTGATCATCTGGGTGCTGTCCGACCCGACGCCCATGAGCTGCAGGCCGTTGTTCAGCACGGCCATCACCAGGCCGCCGATGAGCGACCCGACGACCGTGCCGACGCCGCCGGACACCGCCGCGCCGCCGATGAACACCGCGGCGATCGCGTCGAGCTCCCAGTTGGTGCCGTCGAACGGGCCCGAGGCCGTCGAGCGCCCGATGAACACGATCCCGGCCAGCGCGGCCAGCACGGACATGTTCATCATCACGAAGAAGTTGGTCCGCCGGATGTTGACGCCGGACAGCGACGCCGCGACCTTGTTGCCGCCGACCGCGTACACGTGCCGGCCGGTGATGGTGCGGCTGGACACGAAGCCGTAGATCAGCACGAGCACGCCGAGGATGACGCCGGACACCGGGAACGAGGTGCCGACCCGGCCGGACCCGAACAGGTACGTGGCGCCGCCGATGACGACGGCGAGCGCGCCGACCCGGACGACCGACACCCACATCTCGACCGGCGCCCCGCCCAGGCGGCGGGCGGACCGGCGCCGGCGGACCTCGGCGTACACGACGCCCGCGATCGCGGCGATCCCGAGGAGCAGCGTCCAGTTGTTCAGGCCCGTGTCCGGCCCCCACTCCGGCAGGTAGCCCGCGCCGAGGTACTGGATCTCCTCGGGCACCGGCACGGTGTTCGACTTGCCGATGTACTGGTTCGCGCCGCGGAAGAACATCATGCCCGCGAGCGTGGTGATGAACCCGGGGATGCCGACGTACGCCACCCAGAACCCCTGCCAGGCGCCGATCAGCGCGCCCACCGCGAGGCCGAGCAGGATGCCCAGCCACCACGGGATGCCCCAGTCGCGGATCGCCAGCGCCACGATGATGCCGACCACGGCCGCGACCGACCCGACCGACAGGTCGATGTGGCCCGCGATGATCACCAGGACCATGCCGATCGCGAGGATCAGGACGTACGAGTTGCCGTTGATGATGTTCTGCGCGTTCGTCGGCGTCAGCACCTTGCCGCCGGTCGCGAACTGGAAGATCGCGACCAGCGCGATCAGCGCGAACACCATGCCGAACTGACGGGCTCCGCCGCCGAACAGCTGCTTGAGTGACGTCATCGTCTCCGGTCGTCCTTCGTCGTCTCAGGGGGTGGTGAGGGTGGTGGCGGCGCCCGTCATCAGGCGCATGAGGTTCTCCTGCGTGGCCTCGTCCCGGCCCAGCACGCCGGTGATCCGCCCCTCGAAGATCGTGTAGATGCGGTCGCACAGGCCGAGCAGCTCGGGCAGCTCGGAGGAGATGACGACCACGCCCTTGCCGGCGTCGGCCAGGCGCTGGACCAGGCCGTAGATCTCGTACTTCGCGCCGACGTCGACGCCGCGGGTCGGCTCGTCGAGGATCAGCAGGTCCGGGTCGGGGAACATCCACTTGCCGAGCAGGACCTTCTGCTGGTTCCCGCCGGACAGCTTCACGACGCCCTCGCGCACCGACGGCGTCTTGATGTTGAGGGACGTCCGGTACTCCTCGGCGGCCAGGTGCGCGGCGTCGGGGTCGAGGACGCGGCCGCGGGTGACCTTGCGCAGGTCGGCGGCGACGATCGTGTCCGTGATCGAGTCCAGCAGGTTGAGACCCTGGACCTTGCGGTCCTCCGGCACGTAGGCGATGCCGTGGTCGATGGCCTGCTGCACGGTCGTGAGCTCGACCGGCCGGCCGTCGATGGTGATCTGCCCGCCGTGGAACCGCCCGTACGAGCGGCCGAAGATCGAGCGCGCGAGCTCCGTGCGGCCGGCGCCCATGATGCCCGCGAACCCGACGATCTCGCCGTGCCGCACGTGGAAGGACGACCCCTTGCACACCATCCGGCCGGCGACCTGCGGGTGCTCGACCGTCCAGTCGCTGACCTCGAAGAACGTCTCGCCGATGCTCGGGGTGTGGTCGGGGAACCGGTGGTCGAGCGACCGGCCGACCATGCCGCGGATGATCCGGTCCTCGTCGACCTCGCCGGCGGCGGCGTCCAGGGTCTCGACCGTGCGGCCGTCCCGGATGATGGTGATCGAGTCGGCGATGGCGGCGATCTCGTTGAGCTTGTGGCTGATCATGATGCTGGTCATGCCCTTGGCGCGCAGACCGCGCAGCAGGTCCAGCAGGTGCGCCGAGTCCTCCTCGTTCAGGGCCGACGTCGGCTCGTCGAGGATGAGCAGCCGCACGTCCTTGGACAGGGCTCGGGCGATCTCGACGAGCTGCTGCTGGCCCACGCCGATGTTCTTGATCTGCTCGTCGGGCGAGGCGGTCAGGCCGACGCGGGCCATGAGCTCGGCCGCGCGCTCGCGGGCGGTGTCCCAGTCGATGCCGAACGTGCCGGTGGTCTCGTTGCCGAGGAAGATGTTCTCCGCGATCGACAGCTCGGGGATGAGCGCGAGCTCCTGGTGGATGATGACGATCCCGGCCCGCTCGCTGGACTTGATGTCCTTGAACCGGACCTCCTCGCCCTGGTAGACGATCTCGCCCTCGTAGCTGCCGTGCGGGTACACGCCCGACAGGACCTTCATCAGGGTCGACTTGCCGGCGCCGTTCTCGCCGCAGATCGCGTGGATCTCGCCCGCGCGCACCGTCATGGTGACGCGGTCCAGCGCCCGGACCCCGGGGAAGACCTTGGTGATCGCCCTCATCTCGAGGACGACGGGGGTGTGGGCCATGTGCCTGCTTCCTTGTGTGCCTCGTCGCACGGCCGGCGTCGCTGCCGGTCGGGGTTCAACCCGAGACGGACACTAGGGACGCGCCGACCCACGCGTCAACCTCTGAACGCAACGTGGGGCCGTCGTTACTGAATCGCAATGCAAGCGGTCCCGCGACCGGGTGATCGACGCCCTGACGGGCACTGCACGGGCGCCCCTCCGGACGCTTCGCGAGATTGCCCCCAACCTCTGAAGGCAAGAGACGAGTTCCGCTACCGGTCCGCCCACGCCGGCCGGACGGGCCGGGTCGCCCCGGCGATCGCGCCGATGATCTCCTCCGGTGCGGACGTCCCGGCGTCGAACGAGCCGTTGTTCCGCCCGTGCCGCAGCACCTCGATCCGGTCCGAGACGGCGCGCAGGTCGGCGAGGTTGTGGCTGATGATGAGCACGCCGAGCCCCATCGCCCGCAGCCGCTCCACCAGGGTCAGCACCTCGGCGGTCTGGATGACCGACAGGGCGGCGGTCGGCTCGTCGAGCACGAGGATGCGCGGCTGCGTGGTCAGCGTCCGGGCGATCGCGACCGCCTGCCGCTGCCCGCCCGACAGCTCGCGGACCGGCATCCGGACCGAGGGCACGGGCACGGTGAGGTCCCGCAGGATCTGCGCGGCCATCAGCTCCATGCCGTCGATGTCCATCGGGCTGTGCCGCGACGCGCGCAGCTCCCGGCCCAGGAAGATGTTCGCCGCGACGCTGAGGTTCTCGCACAGCGCGAGGTCCTGGAACACCGTCGAGATGCCCAGCGCGTGGGCGGCGGCCGGGTTCGGGATCGACACCGGCTCGCCGTCGATCTCCACGAGCCCGGAGTCCGGCTGGACCACCCCGGACACGACCTTCGCCAGCGTGGACTTGCCCGCGCCGTTGTCGCCGACCAGGGCCACCACCTCGTGCGGGCGCAGCTCCAGGTCGACGTCGACCAGGGCCTCCACCGCGCCGAATCGCTTGGTGACCCGCCGTACCGACAGCACGGGGGTGCGTTCCCCCGCGCCGGTGCCGGTGCCCGCCATCGTTGCCTCCACGTCGAGTGCCACGACTCAGTCTCCGTCCGGGGTCTCGAACCAGTGCGTCACCGCGTGGGTGCTCTCCAGGACCGTCAGCACCGCACCCATCACCTCGGCGCGGCCGCCGAGCTCCGCCGGCAGCACCTCCAGCGGGGCCAGGTGGTTCAGCGGGACCCGGCGGCGGATCGCCTCGCGCATCGGCCCGAGCAGGATCTCGCCGGTCTCCGCGAGCTCGCCGCCGACCACCACGCACTGCGGGTTCACCGCGATCGCCAGGCCCGCGACCACCGCGCCGATCGTGGCCCCGGCGTCGGCGACCACCTGCCGGCAGCCCGGGTCGCCGTCGACCGCGAGCGTCGTGATGTCCCGCAGGGTCAGCGCCCCGCGGCTGGCGCGCAGCACCTCGATCAGCGCCGGGGCGCCCACCACGGTGTTCAGGCAGCCGCGGCTGCCGCACAGGCAGACCACCCCGCCCGCGTCCACCTGCACGTGCCCGATCTCGCCCGCGGTCCCCGCGAACCCCCGGTGCAGCCGGCCGGCGAGCGTCACGCCCGCGCCGGTGCCGTGCGACACCCGCACGTAGACCGAGTCCTGGTAGTGCCGCGACGCCCCGAGCCGGCTCTCCGCCAGCGCGCCGAGGTTCGCGTCGTTGTCCACGAACACCGGGACGCCCAGCCGCTTCGACATCACCTGCGCCACCGGGGCGTCGTCCCAGCCGCGCAGGATCCCCGGCACGGTGATGGTCCCCGTCGCCGCGTCCACCGGTGCCGGCAGCCCGATGCCGATGCCGAGCAGCTCCTGCAGCGACGAGCCGACCCGCTCCAGCAGCTCGACGACGAGCAGCGCCGCGCGGTCCAGGCTGGTGTCGGCGCGGTGCTCGTGGGGGAGCGGGAGCGACTGCTCGACCAGCACCTCGTGCGCCGAGTCCGCCAGCGTGATCGCCATGTGCCGGGTGCCGATGTGCACGCCCGCGGCCACCCCGGTGCGGTGCACCATCGTCACGAGCATCGCGCGCCGGCCGTTGTGCACCGTGGCCCGGACGTCGACCGCGCCGGCGCCCTGGAGCTCGCGCACGATGTTGGAGACCGTCGCGGGGGACAGGCCCGTGGCCGCGGCGAGCTCGACCTGCGTCAGCCCGCCGTACCGGCGGATCGTCTCGACGACGGTCGCGCGGTTCGCCTCGCGGAGCGCGGTCTGCGACCCAGCCATCGCGGGCGGCCTCCCGTCTCGGTCGTCGTCGCACCCCTGCCGCACGAAGGCTACAACGGGGCGGCGGCGACGAGGCCGGGTCCGGGCACCTCCCGCCGGCACCCGGCTACAGTCGGCCGGACGCGGGCGGCGACGGGGCCGGCCCGCACTCCGGGGGAGGGCGCCGTGGACGCGGACGTCGTGGTGGTCGGCGGGGGGCTGGCCGGGCTGGTGGCCGCCGACGAGCTGGTGCGGGCCGGGCGGCGGGTGACCGTCGTCGAGCAGGAGCCCGCCGCGAACCTCGGCGGTCAGGCCTACTGGTCCTTCGGCGGCATCTTCCTGGTGGACAGCCCGATGCAGCGGCGGTTCGGCGTCCGCGACTCGCTCGAGCTGGCGTGGCAGGACTGGCAGGGCAGCGCCGGGTGGGACCGGCTGGACGGCGACCTGGCCGAGGACGCGTGGGCGCGGCGCTGGGGCCGGGCGTTCGTGGAGTTCGCCGCGGGCGACGCGCTGCCGTGGCTGCGGGACCGCGGGGTACGGTTCACCCCCGTGGTCGGCTGGGCGGAGCGCGGCGACGGGCGGCCCGGCGGGCACGGCAACTCGGTCCCGCGGTTCCACGTGCCGTGGGGCACCGGGACCGGGATCAGCGAGCCGTTCGCCGACCGGGTGCGCGCCGCCGCGGCCGACGGCCGGCTCACCCTGCTGTTCCGGCACCGCGTGGACGCCCTGGACGTGACCGGCGGCGCGGTCACCGGCGTGCACGGCACCGTGCTCGCGCCCGACGACGCCCCGCGCGGCGTCGCCTCGAACCGGGAGCCGGCCGGGGAGTTCGCGCTGTCCGCGCAGGCCGTCGTCGTCGCGAGCGGCGGCATCGGCGGCAACCACGACCTCGTGCGCCGCTGGTGGCCCGACCGGCTCGGCACCCCGCCGGCCACGATGCTCACCGGCGTCCCCGCGCACGTCGACGGCCGGATGCTCGACATCGCCGGCGCGGCCGGCGCGCGCCTGGTGAACCGCGACCGCATGTGGCACTACACCGAGGGCATCGCGAACTGGGACCCCGTCTGGCCCGGCCACGGCATCCGCATCCTGCCCGGCCCGTCCTCGCTGTGGTTCGACGCGCTCGGCCGGCGGCTTCCCGCGCCGGGGCTTCCCGGGCACGACACGATCGGCACCCTGCGGCTGCTGCGCACCGACCCGGACCTCGCGCCGTACGACCACTCCTGGTTCGTCCTCACGCAGCGGGTCATCGAGAAGGAGTTCGCGCTGTCCGGGTCCGAGCAGAACCCCGACATCACCGGCCGCGACTACCGCCTGCTGCTCCGCACCCGGCTGGGCCGCGGGGCGCCCGGGCCGGTCGAGGCGTTCAAGCGGAACGGGGAGGACTTCGTCGTCGCGGACACCCTGCCCGACCTGGTCGCGGGCATGAACGCGCTCGCCCCCGACGCGCCCCCGCTGGACCCCGCGGACATCGAGCGGCAGGTGCGGGAGCGGGACGCCCAGGTCGCCAACCCGTTCGCCAAGGACGCCCAGGTGCTGAGCATCCGCAACGCCCGGCGCTACCGCGGCGACCGGCTGCTGCGCGTCGCCGCCCCGCACCGGATCCTCGACCCCGCCGCCGGCCCGCTGATCGCCGTCCGGCTGCGCGTCATCACCCGCAAGACGCTCGGCGGCATCCAGACCGACCTCGACGGGCGGGCGCTCGGCGCGGACGGCCGGCCGGTGCCCGGGCTGTACGCCGCGGGGGAGGCGGCCGGGTTCGGCGGCGGCGGGGCGCACGGGTACCACGCGCTCGAGGGGACGTTCCTGGGCGGGTGCCTGTTCACCGGGCGCACGGTGGGGCGGGCGCTCGCGGACGCGCTCTGAGGATCGCCCGCGGGTGCATCCGCGCGCCGGGCCGCCGTCGTAGAGGGGGTGTCAGCACACCCGCCCCCGACGACGGGGGCACGGACCGAGGAGCACCGCCATGCGTCATCGTCCGTCCGCCGCCGCTCCGCTCGCCGTCGGCCTCGCCTCCGCCGCGCTCGTCGCCGCGGCCGCGCTGCCCGCCGCGGCGGCCACCGGCACCGCGTCGCTGTCCGTCCTGCACGGCGTCCCCGACCTCACCGTCGACGTCCGGGAGGACGGCACCCGCACGCTCGACGACTTCACCCCGGGGTCGCTGGCCGGCCCGCTCGACCTGCCCGCCGGCACCCACACGGTCGCGATCACCGCCGCCGACGCCGCCGACGCGAGCTCGCCCGCCATCGGCCCGGTGGACCTCGCGCTCGACGCGGGCGCCAGCTACACCGCCGTGGCCCACCTCGACGCGGCCGGGTCCCCGACCGCCACGCTGTTCCCGAACGACACCTCCGCCGTCCCCGCTGGCCAGGGCCGGCTGACCGTCCGGCACGTCGCCGCCGCCCCGGCCGTCGACGTCCTCGCCGCCGGCAGCCCCGTCATCACGAACCTGGCGAACCCGGACGAGCAGACGCTCACGGTCCCCGCCGGCACCGTCCCCGTGGCGGTCGCCGCCACGGGCACCACCGAGCCCGTGCTCGGGCCCACCGACCTCGACGTGGCCGAGGGGGTGTCCACGATCGTCTACGCCTGGGGCTCGCTCGAGGGCGGCACCCTGCAGCTCGCCGTGCAGACCATCGACGGCATGCACTCCGCTCCCGGTGGCGTGCCGTCCGGCGAGCTCGGCCTGGTAGCCGACGGCCCGTCCCCGGCCGTCCTGTGGCTCGGCGGCGTGGCGCTGGTGGCCGCACTCGGCGCCGTGCTGCCGGCCACGCGGCGACCGGCCGAGCAGCGCCGCTGAGGGGGCGGGGCGCGGCTGTCCCGCCGGCCGCGCCCCTGCCCGGACAGGAGTCCGACCGTGACCGGACCCGAGGTCCCCCGGCCGCGCCGCAGCCCCCGCGGCGCGGCCGGGTTCGTCGCCGCGGTCGTCGCGCTGACCGCGGCGGGGCTGGCGGTGGCGGGTGCGCTCGGCGGGGTGCGGCCGGGGACCGAGGTCACCGGGACGCCGTCGGGGGCGGTGGCGTCGGTCGGCGCGCCGTCGCCGTCCGCCTCCCCGGTTCCGGACGTGCCGGTGCCCGACGTGCCCGTGGTCGCGGCCACGCCCCCGCCCGTCGCGGCCGCCACCGCCACGGCCCCCGTCCGGGTCGCGTTGCCCGCCCGGGGGATCGAGGTCCCCGTCGACCCGGTCGGTGTCGACGGAACGGGCCGGATGGAGGTCCCCCCGCTGGCCGAGCGCGGCGGCTGGTACCGGTTCGGCGCGGACCCCGGCGACGCCGCCGGGACGACCGTGGTCGCCGCGCACGTCGACTCCGTCGCCTCCGGCGGCGCCGGCCCGTTCGCGCGGCTGGTGGAGGTCCGCGCGGGGGACCGCGTCGACGTGACCCTGGCCGACGGCACCGTGCGCGGGTACACCGTCCAGGAGGTCACCCGCGTCCCGAAGTCCGAGGCCCGCTGGCCCGACGTGTTCACCCGCGACGGTCCCGCGCGGCTCGCCCTGGTCACCTGCGGCGGGTCGTTCGACCGCGACGCGCGGTCCTACTCCGACAACGTGCTGGTCCTCGCGACACCCGCGGGCGCATGATGTCCGGGACGACCACCCCGCGCCGGCCGACGCCGCCCGGCGCAGACGCCAGGAGGCCCGCCCTGCCGGATCCGCTGGTCCTCCCGCACCCGCCGTCGGAGTGGGACGACGACGCGCTCGCCCGGGCGTTCGCGGCGGGCGACCAGCGGGCGCTCGCCGAGGCGTACCGCCGGTGCTCGACGCTGGTGCACACGCTCGCGCTCCGCGCGTTGGGGTCGGCCGCCGACGCGGAGGACGTCACCCAGCAGGTGTTCGTCTCCGCCTGGCGCGGCCGGGAGGGTTTCCGCCCGGAGCGCGGGCCCCTGCGGGCGTGGCTGACCGGCATCACCCGGAACGCCGTGACGGACGCGCTGCGCCGGCGGGCCCGCGACGCCCGGGATGTGCGCGCCGCGGCGGTCACCGCCGACCCGGCGCCGGAACCCGACGTCGCCGCGGTCGCGGACCGTATCGTCGTCGCCGACGAGATCGGCCGGCTCGGTGAGCCGCAGCGCACGATCGTGGCCCTGGCCTTCTACCAGGACCTCACGCACGACCAGATCGCGCGCCGCCTGGACCTGCCGCTCGGCACGGTGAAGAGCCACATCAGGCGCAGCCTGCTGCGTCTGCGCGACCGGCTGGAGGTGGACGGTGCCGCACACTGACCCGGACGTGCTCGCGCTCGCCGCGCTCGGCGAGCCGGTGCCCGCCGACGACCGCGCGCACCTCGCGGCCTGCCCGGACTGCGCGCGGGAGCTCGCCGCGCTGGCGACGGCCGCGGCGGTCGGCCGGTCCGCCGCGGGGACCCGGGGCGTGGCCGCGCCCGACGCCGTGTGGGAGCGGGTGCGGGACGCGCTGGGGCTGGACGCGGGGCTGGTGCCGGGCGAGGCGGAGCCGCTGGCGGACCCGCGGGGCGGGCCGGCGGCGGTGCCGGACGGCGGCGCCGGGCCGGTGCCGGGCCAGGGGCCGGAGGCGGGTGTGAGGGCGGACGGCAGGCCGGTCGCCGCGCGTCCCGACCGCCGCCGGCGCACCGGCCTGCTGGTCGCCGCGGCCGCGGGCCTGGTGGTCGGCGGGACGGTCGGCGCGCTCGTCGTCGCCGGTGCCGTGCGGTCCGACGGCGAGACCGTCGTCGCCGAGGCGAGCCTCGAGGCGCTCCCCGGGTGGACCGCCGCGGGGGAGGCCACCGTCGAGGAGGCGGCGGACGGCCGCCGGACCCTGGTGCTGCGCCTCGAGGGCGACGAGGCCGACGGGTTCCGCGAGGTGTGGCTGCTCGACCGCGACGTCACCGGGCTGGTCAGCCTCGGCGTGCTCGACGGCGACGAGGGCCGCTTCGCGATCCCGCCGGGCCTGGACCTCGCGGACTTCCCGGTGGTGGACGTGTCGGCGGAGCCGTTCGACGGCGACCCGGCGCACTCCGGGGACAGCATCTTGCGGGGCGAGCTGACCACCCCGGCGTGACCGCCCGGTCCCGGCCCGGGCCGGATCCGCCGAGGCGGCACCGCACGATCACGCGGGGCACGCCGCGAGGTGCCGATCTGCTCGGAAGGTGCCGCCTCGGGATCCGGGTCGCGCCGAGCCGAGCCGGTCAGACGCCGCCGCGCAGGGCGGTGATCGGCTCCACCGACGCCGCCTTCAGCGCGGGGTAGATGCCGGCGACCAGGCCGATGACGCCGCCGCCGGCCGCCGAGGCGAGCACGACCGTGGTGTCCAGGATCGGCGTCCACTGCTGCGCCGCCGACACGACGACCACGACCGCCACGCCGAGGGCCGCGCCGATCAACCCGCCCAGCAGGCCGACCGCCACCGACTCGAGCATGAACTGCGCCGCGATGTCCCGCCGCCGGGCACCGAGCGCGCGCCGCAGGCCGATCTCCCCGACACGCTCCATGACGGACAGCAGCGTGACGTTCGCGATGCCGAGCCCGCCGATCAGCAGGGCGACCCCGCCGAGCGCCAGGAAGATCGTGTTGATGTCGGCCTGCACCGAGTCGCGCACCGCGGACCCGCTCGCCGGCACCTGCATGGTCACGGTCTCGGGGGAGTTCGGGCTGAGCGCGACGGGCACCTGGTCGGCGACCACCGGTCCCGCGCCCACGGCGATCCGCAGGTGCAGCTCCTCCGGCGCGGCCAGGCCGAAGTCGGCCCGCGCGGTGCCCATCGGCAGCACGACGGCGTCCAGCAGGTCGGTCCGCCGCTTCACCCCGTCGACGATGCCCAGCACCGTGTAGGAGCGGTCGCCGATGAAGATCGACGGCTGCCGGTCCACCCGGGAGACGCCCAGCCGGTCGGCCGCCCGAGCCCCGAGCACCACCACGCGGTCGGCCCGCGCGTCGTGCCCGGCGTCGAAGAACCGGCCGGTCACCACCTCGCCGCGCACGGCGTCCAGCAGGCCGCCGGTCGCCGCGAGCACCGCGGGGGAGGTCGGCTCGGGCTGGGACGGGTCGTTCACGGGCACCGCGGTGACGGTCACGCCGCCGGTGTCCACGGTCGCCACCAGACCGGTCGCCTCCACGCCCGCCAGCCGGGACGCCCGCTCGTCGGAGTCCCACGGCAGCGCCGCGGTCGCCCGCTGGCTGCCGTCCATCGTGCGGGTGGTGCTGGGCGAGGCCATCGCCTGCGTCGCGCCGACGGCGTCGAACCGGCGGGCGATCTGGCCGGCAGCGGTCTGCGCCAGGCCGATCGTCACCACCACCGACGCGATGCCGAGCACCGTGCCGAGGATCGTGAGGAACAGGCGGCCGGGGCGGGCGTCGATGCCCGCGGCGGACTCGCGCACGAGGTCGCGGATCCCGAACCGGTCGCCGCGGGGCGGGCGCGTCGGGGCGGGGTGCGCCCGGGGCGCGGCGGTGTCGTCCGCCGCACGGCGGGGGCGGACCAGCGTCGTCAGGCGGGCCATCAGGCGATCTCGCTCAGCCGGCCGTCGGCGATCCGGACCCGGCGCTGCGCCCGGGCGGACACCGCCGCGTCGTGCGTGATGACGATGAGCGTCAGGCCGTCGGCGTGCAGCTCGTCGAACAGGTCCAGCACCCCCGCGGAGTTCTGCGTGTCCAGGTTGCCGGTCGGCTCGTCCGCCAGCAGCACCTGCGGCGACGTGACGACGGCCCGCGCGACCGCGACCCGCTGCCTCTCGCCGCCGGACAGCAGCGTCGGCCGGAAGCCGAGCCGGTGGCTCAGGTGCACCCGCTCCAGCGCCGCCAGCGCGCGCCGGCGGCGCTCCGCCCGCGGCACCCCGCTGTACAGGGTCGCGAGCAGCACGTTGTCCAGCACCGTGCGGTGCGGCAGCAGGTGGAACTGCTGGAACACGAACCCGATCCGGCCGCCGCGCAGGGCCGAGCGCTGCGCCTCCGACGCCGTGCCCGTCGGGACGCCGTCCAGCAGGTACTCGCCCGACGTCGGGCGGTCCAGGAGGCCGAGCAGGTGCAGCAGCGTCGACTTGCCCGACCCCGACGGGCCGACCACGGAGACGTAGTCGCCGGCGTCCACCCGCAGGTCGCTGGGGTGCAGGGCGTGCACCGGCGGGTCGCCGTCGAACACCCGGGCGACCCGCCGCAGCTCGACGACGGGCGGGACGGGGCCGCTCGCCGGCCCGTCCGCCGCATCCGGCCCCGACAGCAGGGCGTCGAGCTCCGTCACCCGTCCGACCCGCTGGTCGGCTCCGCGGTCGCGTCGTCGCCGGCCGCCGTGCCGCCGGACTTCCCGATGACCACCAGCTCGCCCTCCGCGAGCTCCCGGTCGACGCCCCGGACCTCGACGTACCCGCCGGCGGCGAGGCCCGTCTCGACCTCGACCAGCGTCGTCGTGCCGTCGTCGCCCGCCACCTCGAGGCGGGACTCGCCGCCCGGGCCGGCGGTCAGCGCCGCCAGCGGCACCGCGAGCACCGCGCCGCCCGTGGACGACACCGGGATGGTCACCCGGACATTGCTGCCCTGCAGGGCCGCGACCTGCTCCGGGGTCAGGTCGCCCGGGACGAGCACGACGGTCGACCGGCCGGCGCCGCTGCTGGTGCCGCCGTCGCCGCCGCCGTTGCCGCCGCTCCCGCCGTCGCCGCCCGAGCCGCCGTCGGAGGAGTCCGCGGCCTTGATCTCCGTGACGGTGACCGGCACCTCCAGGTCGCCGGCCGTCACCGTGCCGGTCGCGCCGACCTCGAGCAGCGCCGCGTCCGCGCGGGCCGCGCTCGCCACGACCTCGAGGGCCGCGCCGGAGACGCTCATGACCGCGCCGTCGACCGTGCCGCCGCGCTTCACCGAGACGGCGTCCACCCGGCGGGGGAGCGTCTCGAGGAACACGACCTCGCTCGCGGGGAGGATCGTCAGGACGTCCTGCTGCGCCTGGGTCAGGGCCTCCCGCGCGTCGGCGAGGGCCTGCTGCGCGGCGGTCACGCCGGCGCGGGCATCGGACGTGTCAGGTGCCTTGTCGAGGTCGGCGCGCATGGCGCGGGCGACTGCGACCTGGTCCTCCGCGTCGGCGAGGTCGTTCCGCGCCGCCACGCACTCCGATGCACTCTGATCCGCGGCGCAGGTGTCAGCGAGGCGCGCGACGGCGAGCGCAGCTGCGTCCCGCGCCCGCTCCCTGGAGCGGATCGTGGCGTCCGCCTCCGCGATGCTGCCGGCTCCCGGAGCGCCAGCGTTCGAGCTCAGCGCGCCCTGGCTGCGCGTCACCTCGGCCTGCGCCTCCCGGACGCCCCGCTCGGCCATCTTGAGCGTCTCGGCGGCCTCGTCGGACGCCGCCGGCGCCGAGTACCCCACGCGCTGGTACAGCGCCGCGACCCCCGCGGCCGTCGCCGCGTCGTAGGCGTCCGACGCCGGGTCCCCGGCCGCGATGCCGAGCGCGCCGAGCGCCTGCTTGAGCTGCACCACGTCGGGCCCGGAGACGCCGACCCGCAGCGTCCGGTACGTCGGCAGCCCGCCGGGCAGCACGATCACCGGCCGCCCGGCGATCTCCAGCGCCACCGACGCCGCGTCGAACTGCGCGCCGACCTCCGGCACCTGCCCGGTCACCACGGCGCGCTCGCCGAGGTCGGCCGTCTCGACGCGCACCTCGGCGGCGTCGTCGAACACCACGTCGCCGCGGATCGTCACGTCGTTGCTGAGCTCGCGGCTCTCCACCGGCACCGTGATCGGCCCGGCCTCGGGCGGGGCCGTCCGCGCGGCCGCGTCCGCGGGATTCACGACCAGCCGGCTGAGCCCCAGCCCCGCCACGAGGCTGACGACCGCGACCGCGCCGAGCAGCGGCAGGGTCCGGTTCCCGGACCGCCACCACCCGCGCCGCTCCTCGGCGTCCTCCGCGACCTCGGGCGCCGGCTCGGCGTCCTCCGCGACCGGCGCCTCAGGCATCCCGCTTCGCCTCGGCCGCCGAGGCCCACGCCTCCAGGTCGTCACGGTGCGCGTCCACGAACTCCTGCTGCAGCTCGTGGTCGATCTCCATCTGCGTCTTCGAGTACTCGACCTTCTCCTGGCAGCCGAAGTCGGCGACGGCCTGCGCGATCTCCTTCTTCGTGAACGCGGCGAGCTCGTCGGCGTCGGGCTCCGGCTGCGGCGGGCCGTCGGGCTCGGCCTCCCAGTCCCAGGTCTCCATGAGCGCCTGGTACTCCGGGTCCTCCCAGCCCTGCATCGCGCTCCACTCGTCGTACAGCGGCTGCGTCGACTCGTTCATGTCGGTCACCCCGTCGAACCCGGCGTCCGCCATGCACGACGCCCACTTCGCGTTCAGCTCCGCCATCCGCGGGTCGGCCTGCACCGTCTCGTAGAACGTCGACAGCTCGTCCTGCAGCGACCCGAAGTCGTCCGCCTCGAGCCCGCCCTCGTACACCTCGTGCTGCGCCGCGCCGTAGCAGCCGGACTGGGTCCAGTCGTACTCCTGCGGCTCCTCGCCCTCGACGTACTCCTGCGTCGGGCCCCAGAGTGCCTCCTGGTACGCCAGCTGCTCGGACTCCGACATCGACTCGACGTACTCCTGGTTCGGGTCCACCCACTCCGTCGGCTCGATGTCCTCGTTGCCCCACGGGTCCGTGCTGATGCCGTAGCCGTACTTCTCGGCGAACTCGACCGTGCCCCAGTCGACGTCCAGCTCGTCGCCCGTGAACACCTGGCCGGAGTTCTGGTCGTTCGGGATGTAGTCGAAGCCCTGCTCCTGCATGCAGGCCGCCACGAGCTCCTCGACCCGGCGGTTCTGCTCGTCCGACTGCGCCTGCAGCTCCTCCTGCGACTGCTCCTCGGCGTCCAGGGAGTAGCCGTAGATCCGCGCCTGGTACGCGTCCAGCGGCCCGGGCTCCCACTCGAACGCGGACGACTTCTTGTCGCCGTCGCCCCCGCCGCCGCCGCCGCCGGAGCAGCCGGCGAGCAGCAGTGCGACGCAGGAGACGGAGGCCAGCGCCAGGCGCGCGGCGGTCGGTCGGGTCATGGGTGGCCCTCCAGGGACTCGCGTGTGGGGCGCCGCGCGGCGCCCCCGTCGCGCGTGCTGCTGGCCGGGGCTCGTCCGCGCGACCTGCACCTCGACCCTAGGGGACGCACGGGATGCGCACAGGCGGTTCTGGGGAGAAGATGCGGAGGACTGCGAGTACCACTCGGTCGGCGGGTGCCGCGCGGCCCTGTGACGCGGGCGACGCCGGGCCGGTTTGGGTCCGGGCGGGTGGACCTGTATTCTCGTCTGCGGCCCTCCACGGGGCCACGCGCCCGTAGCTCAATGGATAGAGCATCTGACTACGGATCAGAAGGTTGGGGGTTCGAGTCCCTCCGGGCGCACGCAGCGCAACGGCACCCTACGGGGTGCCGTTCGCCGTTTCCGGGGCCGGTCGCGCCGTCCAGCAGCCAGTAGTAGTCGCAGCCCGTCGCCGCGCTGATCTCCCGCGCGATGCGGACGATGTCGCGAGGGTGGACGTTGTCCCGCTCCCAGGTCCGCCAGGACTCGACCGGCTGCCGGCACGCCAGTGCCGCCTCCTTCACGTTGCCCCACCCCATGAACTGACGGATCAACGCCAGGCGGGCACCGAAACGCTGATCATCCGGTCGCCATCCGAGCGAAGCCTCAACAGTCATGCACACATGGTACTGCACATGACCGGGCTGTCGATGCGCAACGGGTCAACATGTGTTTGACACAGGTCTACCATTCTGGCAATGTTCTGTGCATGACACAGGTTGCCTCCGAGGCGATGTGCTCCCTGGGGCGGTTGCGATGACCATCCTCACGATGGTGTGGGCGCTGAGGAAGGCACCCGTGCCCGCCAACGACCCGGTAGCGCACCTCGTGCTCATCGCCTACGCCGACCACGCCAACGACGACGGCACCGCCGCCTGGCCCTCGGTCGCCACCGTCGCCAGCTACGCGCGCTGCACACCCCGCACCGTGCACACCAAGCTCCGGTTGCTCCTCGAGCACGGGCTCATGCGACCGGGTCTACGAGTTGCTGGGGTCTTGGATCGCGGAGGTATCGGACTCGGCGCGGTGGTCGAGCTGGTAGCTGTCGACGTTGCCGGCGGCGATGATGATGAGTCGGGCGGCTGAGGGGTCGGGCGGGGACAGCAGGCGCAGCTGGCGGCCGTCTCGGACGATGTCGGTGCCGGTGGCCAAGGCGTCGACGGTGGCCGACCACAGGGTGGGTTCTCCGGGCTTGTCCGGGTTGGCGCTCAGGGGCATGCAGAACACGCGCCGGCGGGCTGCGGTGATCTCGGGCAGCGCGACGGCGTCGGCGGTGGCGGTGCCGTAGTCGATGGGGTCCAGGAGCGCTTCGCCCTGTGCCGGTGTCATGCGGACCGATTCCAGGCGGTGCTCGAGCTGCACCTTCTGTGTCCCGGTCAGCAGCGGGTCGAGGTCGCCCAGTAGGGCGAGGCCGGCCATGGCGGTGCCGTGGCCGTGTACGTCGTGCCCGGAGGTTCCGATGATCGAGTGGACGTCACCGGGGTCCAGCGAGCCGCGCAGCAGGGCGTGCCCCTGGAAGACGCCGGTGTCGAGGTGGCACACGGCTGGAGAGGTCTGGGTGTCGGCGGCCAGCACGCGGTCGGCGAGGTCCTGGACGTATTCGTCCTGCTCGTGGGGGTGAAGGTCGTCGACGGTGTCGAGGAACTCCGGGCGGCGGATCTCGGCGATCGGCACTCGGGAGAACAGCAGGATCTGCAGCTGGCTCCACGATGCGTGGACCCAGACCACGTGCCGGTCGCGGAAGGACACGGCTCTAGGCACGGTGCGTAGCTGCTGGGCGGCGACGAACGCGTCGAACACGTCCAACGCGGGTTGGCTGGTGTCGAGCCACAGCTCCCACCAGTGCATCCCGTGCGAGGGAGGCTCACCTGCGGAGGTCCACAGGTCCGCCAAGACCGCATCGCGGATCCGCGAGATGTTCGCGATGAGGGCCTGGTTGGCGGGGTTGCCCTCGGGGGTGGTCCAGTTGGCCGGGTTCCCGGCGGTGCTCAGGCGCTCGAGGTAGTCCTGGAAGAGCTGCAGAAAGCGCTGGCGGTAGGCGTCGGAGACCCAGACGGTGGCGCGCTCGGGTTCGTCGTCGGTGGCCGGCTGGACGGACAGCAACAGCCACATGGGCCGTTTGGGGCTCGTGCGGTGGGCGCTGAGCCGGTTGAGGGAGTCGACCTTCAGGGGGTAGGCGGCGCCGGCGCCCTCCAGGACGATGATCGTGCCCAGAGCTTGGAGCTCTTCGAGGCTGACGCTGTTCTCGCGGCGCTGGGCGTCGCTTGCCGAGAGCACGTGGTGGAGTTGGGCGCGCATGGCGAGTGCGTGGGCCCGGTGTTCAACGGGCCTGATCTTCGCGTTGCCCTGTCCACCGCGCGTGAACTCCTCGCTCGCGGCCCGCTCGACGATGTAGAGATGGTCGAGGTGGCGCAGCGACTCACCCAATGCTCGCCTGCCGGCGTGCGGTCAGGGCGTCAATGAGGTCGTCGCGGGTGACGGCCGACTCGCCGCGCATGAGCCCGCTCTTGGCCGCCGCCTCGGCGGCTTTGACTAGGTCGGCGTGGCTCAGACCGTGGGTGACGTCGTGCAACTTTGCCAGGCTCAAGCCTGTGGCGAGTGAGCCCAGGCGGGCTCGGATCACCGAGACCGCCTGGCGGGAGTCGGGGAGGTCGTAGGTCAGCACGGCGTCGAAGCGACGAAACAGCGCGCGGTCCAGGATGGAGCGGTGGTTGGTCGCAGCGACCACGATCGATTCGGGGCTTGCCTGTTCGAGGAACACCAGGAACGAGTTCAGGATGCGGCGGGCCTCGCCGACGTCATTGCCCGATCGGTCGGCGCCGAGCGCGTCGAACTCGTCGAACAGGTAGACCCCGCGACGCTGGGCCACGGCGTCGAACACGAGCCGGAGTTTTCCGGCGGTCTCGCCCATGTACTTGCTGAGCAAGCTGTCGAGCCGGATGGTGAACATCGGCAGGCCTAGTTCGCTGGCTAGGACCGACGCGGTCATCGTCTTGCCGGTTCCTGGGGGTCCTTCGAGTAGCAGGCGGTGAGCGGGCGCGAATCCGTGCTCGAGCAGCGTGTGCCGCTGACGCTGCTCGGCGATCACCTGCTTGATGCGAGTGGTCAGGTCGCTGGGTGCGACCAGGTCACGCAGCGCGACCTCGGGGTGGGAGCTTTCCACGAGCTCGGCGAGGTCGCCACGGGGCTGGTCTAGCTGTACTGACTCGCTGCGTTGTTGACGCGGTCGATGGGTGTGAGGCCGCCGATGCCGAGGTGGGGTCGGTCCATGTTGTAGTGCTCGAGCCAGGCGGCCAAGGCCGCCGCGCGGTCGGCGTTCGATGACCAGATGCGGGAGTAGGCCCACTCGGTGGCCAGAGTTCGGTTCAGCCTCTCCACCTTGCCGTTGGTCCAGGGGCAGTGCGGTCGGATGAACTTCTGGACGATGCCCAGGTCGGCCGCGGTTTGCCGGAAGACGGCGGAGCTGCGGTAGGCGAACGCGTTGTCGCTGATCACCCGCTCGACCCGGATGCCGTGATCGGCGTAGAACGCCGTCGCGCGGGCCAGGAACCCGGCGGCAGTGACGCCTTTCTCGTCGGTGTGGATCTCGGCGTAGGCGAGGCGGGAGTGGTCGTCGATCGCGGTGTGGACGTAGTCGTATCCGGTCGGGACCTTCTTGTGCCGGTGATCGACCGTGGACGCCCGGCCGTGTGCTCGCCAACCGCCGCCGTCAGGGATCCGCCCGAGCTTCTTGACGTCGATGTGGACCAGCGACCCAGGGTGCGGGTGCTCGTAGCGGACCGCCGTGCGGCGCATGGCGCGGATGACCTGCCCGGTGACCGGGTCGCAGTCCGCCAGCCGCGGAACCCGGTGCCGGGCCAGGACCCGCCCGACGGTCGAGGCCGGCAACCCGACCAGACGCCCGATCGTCACAGGTCCGCGACGGGTCAGCATCCGCGCGATCCGCACCCGGGTCTCGGCGCAAGGGCTCGTACGGCGCGGGTGGGTGTGGGCCACGCTCGGGCGGTCGATCAGGCCGGCGCGGCCCTCAGCCTGGAACCGGCGCCACCACCGCCACGCCGTGGTGCGCGAGACACCCATCTCCGCGGCGACATGCGCGACCGGACGACCCGCACCGATCCGCTGGACCATGGTCAACCTGCCGGCAGGAGTCAGCCGGGCGTTAGCGTGGGACACGAGAGACCTCCGTGTGCTCGAGAGAAGCCGTCAGACAGCTCCCACTCGACCCGGAGGTCTCTCCTCACGTCAACAACGGTCCGGGTCAGTACATCTAGCCGCGTGGGAGCCTGGCCCGCTTCTCCGGACACCTGGTCTGAGGCGATGATCGTCTCGGAGAGGAGTCCTGGATGCCTGCAGCCAAGCCGCCTGAGTTCCGGCGTCGAGCAGTGGATCTGGCCCGATCGGGTCAGCAGTCGGTCGCGAAGGTCGCCTCCGATCTGGGGATCAGCGAGTCGTGCCTGCGCCGGTGGGTGGCCCAGGACGACGTCGACGCCGGTCGCCGTGAGGGCGTGAGCAGCGACGAGCGGCGTGAACTGGTCGAACTGAGGCGCCGCAACCGAGTCCTGGAGATGGAGGTCGAGATCCTCAAGCGGGCCTCGGCCTACTTCGCCCGGGAGAACGTGCTCCCAAAATGAGCGCCCGGCTGGTCCAGGAACTGGCGGCCGACGGGGTGCCCGTCGCGCTGACCTGCCGGGTTCTCGGGATCTCACGCTCCGGGCTCTACGACGCCTTGCATCGACCGCCGAGCGCTCGCGCGGTCGCCGACCAGGCGCTGACCGCGACGATCACGGCGATCGACCACGGCTCCCGCGCGACCTACGGCGCCCCGAGGGTCCATGCCGAGCTGCGCCTCGGGCTCGAGATCGCCTGCGGCCGCAAGCGGGTCGCGAGGCTGATGCGTGCCGCGGGGTTGGTCGGAGTCTGTCACCGGCGCAAACGCCGCGGACAACGCCCGCTGCCGGCACCGCACGAGGACCTCGTCCAGCGGCGGTTCACCGCCGACAGCCCGGACCGGTTGTGGTGCACCGACATCACCGAGCACCCCACGAGCACCGGGAAGGTCTACTGCGCTGCGGTCCTGGACGTGTTCACCCGCAAGATCGTGGGCTGGTCGATCGCCGACCACATGCGTTCCGAGCTGGTCGTGGACGCGCTCCAGATGGCGATCTGGCGGCGCCACCCCGCACCAGGGGCGATCGTGCATGCGGACCGCGGCAGCCAGTACATGTCGTGGATCTTCGGGCATCGGCTGCGCGAGGCCGGCCTGCTCGGGTCGATGGGCCGGGTCGCGTCCTCGGTGGACAACACCATGATGGAGAGCTTCTGGTCGAGCATGCAGCGCGAGCTGCTCGACCGCCGCACCTGGTCATCCCGCGAGGAGCTCGCCTCGGCGATCTTCGAGTGGATCGAGGGCTTCTACAACCCCGTCCGACGCCACTCCGGACTCGGCTACCGGTCCCCGAACGACTTCGAGGACCTGCACACCGCCGCTATCGCGGCGGCATGATCACCACACCGCAACTGTCCGGGAAACCGGGTCAGGCTCCCGTGACGTTCAAGCGAGGTTGAGACTTCCGCGAGGCGTCGATCGTCTTGCGGATGTCGTCTGCGAGGACGTGGTGGCCGCTTCGTGCCTCGCGGGCAGCGACCTGTAGAGCGACCGAGTAGAACGCGGCGTCGTCGCCCGCGGCGTGGCTGCGCACCATGGCGGTGATGTGCTCGCCGAGGCCTGCCATCTGCCTGCTTCCTGCCTGGTTCGTACACGGGTGTCGCGGTCATCGTAGGGCGCGATCGTGCCGAGGGTGCGTGATCCCGAGCGCGGGGGAGCGAGTGTCGGGGATGCGTCGCCGCTCCCTGGAGCTCGGGTCGTGGCCAAACAGGTGCGTCGGCGCCACCGTGGTCAGACAGGCGCCCGTCGGTCGACGAAGACGCGGGTCGTCACGCCCCTGAAGGCACCGATGGGCGGCTGCCCGTCGCTCGTGCTCCAAGATGGGCTCGCCGGACGGCCGAGAAGGGCCTGATCCAATGGGGAGGTCCGGCCGTCAGGCGGCCCTTCATCAGGTCAGGCGGTCGGTGACCCCGTCCGGTCCTGGAGCGTCTTCGTCAGCTTCTTGCGGGGGAGGCGGCCGGAGGAGAAGTAGTGCCCGTCGAGCAGGACCAGGGGGTTCATAGCCGGTCGGTGCTCTGCGATCAGTGCGCGGCCCTCGTCGCTGTCGATGTCGACGACGCGGATCACGAGCGGGGTCTGCTGGGACATGGCGGCCAGAGCGTGCTTCGCGTCGTCGCAGAAGTGGCACGCGGGGGCCTGCACGACGGTGATGACGGGCAGGTCAGACGGCGTGGTGGACACAGGACTCCTCGGATGGGATCGGATCGACGGGTGGTTCATGTGGTCACCGCAGGCCCAGCAGCGGGGCGGGGTCGACGGTCTTGCCGCCGACGTACACCTCGAAGTGGAGGTGGCACGCCCCGGACAGCCCGGTGTTCCCGGAGTAGCCGATGAGTTGTCCTCGGCTCACCTGCTGGCCCGAGGACACGACGGATCGGGTCAGGTGGTTCGAGCTGCTCATCAGCGACTGCCCGTTCACGGTGCCGTAGTTGAGCATGACCTGGTTTCCGAAGCCGTTGCGCCATTCCGACCACTGGACCGTGCCGTCGCGTGGGGCGTAGAGCGGGGTGTTGCAGTAGGTGCGCAGGTCGATGCCGGCGTGCAGCCGGTAGTACCCGAGGATCGGGTGCAAGCGCATGCCGTAATTCGACGTGACGTACATGGGTTGGATCGAGGTCGGGTTGGAGAACAGGACGGAGCTGGATGCGGGTGGTGCGGCCGGCGGTGCCGCCTGACCTGGGGCGGAATTCGGAGCGGGGCGCACGGAGTCTGCCGACGCTTGCTGCCGCGCAGCCGCTTCCTCCTGCGCGGCGATCTGCGCGATCTCTGCCTCGGCGGCCGCGCGGATCGAGTCGGCCGCATCCTGCTCCGCCTGCGCCTGGCCCCGCATACCCTCGATGCGTTGCGCTGCGGCGCTCTGGTCTGCGACGGCCTGTTGCAGCGCGACGGTCTGGGTCTGCTGCTCGGCGCGGGCAGCCTCGGCCGCGTCCGCCTCCACCTCGGCTGCGGCCTCCATCTCGGCCAAGGTGGTGATGACGGCAGCGAGCCGCGCCTGACCACTGCGGGCGTTCGCTTCGAGGGCGACCAGCTCCTCGAGCGCACGGCTCTGCAGACGTTGCGCCGTCGCGACCGTCTCCGCGCGGTCGACGAAGTCCTCCAGGCTCGCCGCGCCGACGGCGACCTCGAGCGTGGCTGTCGATCCGGAGCCCTGGTAAGCGCTCCTCGCGAGCTGCGCGATCGTCGAGCGGACCTCCTCGCGGCGCGCGGCGTCGGTGTCCAGTTCGTCCTGGAGCGTCTTGCGCAGGCTCTCGGTGTCCTCGAGTCTGCTCTGGGCGAGAGCGGCGGTGCGTCGGGCGGCATCGGCCTGGACGGTCGCGGCGTCGAGTGCCGCCTGCGCGGCGGGTAGTCGCGCTTTCGTCTCCTCGAGCGTCAGCACCGCCTGAGCCAGATCCGCCGAGAGCTCCTCGACCGACTCCTGCAGCAGCTCGTACTGCCGCTGCGCGGCGTCGGCGCGCTGCTGAGCGGCGCGCTGCTTGTCGTCGAGAGGGTCCGCGGCCGCGCCGCCGACAGGCGCGAGGGCCGCGACGAGCGTGAGCACCGCGGCCGCAGCGAACCCGGTGGGCGCGGACCTGCGCGTGCGAGTACGGCGCGCGCCAGATGCTGACCTCGTGATCGCTCGGCCGACCATCACCATCGGTTCACCGGGGCATTCGAGGCGGCTGCGTCGAGATCCGCCCGCAGGCGCCGGTACAGGTCGATGTCGATCTCACCCGAAGCCAGCCACTCATCGAGCGCGGCACGCGGCGTGCTCGCAGCGCGGGACGGGAACAACCGCGAGACGGCCCACACCGCCAACGCGACGACCGCGACCCACACGCAGCCCATGACAACCCATCCGAGGGCACTCATCTGGCACCACCACATCCCCCCGCGCTCCTCACCGGTCGTCGCCTGCTCCGCATGCCCTAAGGCTCTCGGCGTGCGGTCAAGACTCCGCGGTTGCGACATGAAGGTCTGATCAAGATGTCCGGCTCCGGGACCAACGGCACGGCCGGGAGGGCAGTACGACTCCCTACCGTGTCCCCGCCGCCGGGCGCCCGACTCGGGGCTGGATGGGGTCAAGTTGTGAGTCGCCCTCGGAACCGGCTGACGGTCGTCGTCACCGCGGTGCTCGTCCCGCTGCTGGTGCTGGCCGTGGCTGCCATGGCCGCGACCTGGCCCGGTGAACGACGCGAGACCGCGCGGGTCATCGAGCCCGTTGAAGTTCAGTACCCCACGGCCGTCGTCACCGGAACCGCCCAGGAGAGCTGCCAGGGAACGGTCGAGGACCAGCGACCCGACGGCAGCATCCCCGAGACGGTGACCTGCATGCGCGTCACTGCGGACGTGACCAGCGGCTCGCAGGCCGGACGGAGCATCCAGGTCTGGGCCACCGCCACGCTGACCCCGGCCGACGTGGGCACCGGCACCCGCATCGTGGTGGAGTGGTATCCCGCGACCCAGACCGACGACGAGGTCTGGGCGTGGCACGACTTCCAGCGCAGCCTGCCGCTCGGCGCGCTCCTGGCGCTCTTCGCGATCTCCATCGTCCTGGTCGCCGGCTACCGAGGAGCCAGGGCGCTGCTCGGCCTGATCGCTGCGTTCGCGGTGATCGGCGTCTACGTCCTGCCCGCGCTGCTCGCCGGCGAGAACGCGGTCGTCGTGGCGTTGGCGGCCTCGACCGTCATCATGACCGCCGTGCTGTACCTGGCGCACGGGCTCTCGCTGCGCACGTCCACCGCGCTGATCGGGACCCTGGCCGGCTTGGCCCTGACAACGGGGCTCGGCGCCTTCGGGGCACGATGGGCCCATCTGTCGGGCGTCACCAGCGAGGACGACTACCGGCTCGCGCAGCTCCTCGGCGATGTCGGTGCCGTCTCGCTGCGGAGCCTGTTCCTCGCCGGGCTCGTCCTCGCGGGCCTTGGCGTGCTCAACGACGTCACCATCACGCAGGCGTCGGCGGTCTGGGAGCTGCGCGCAGCGTCCCCGCACGCCACGCGGCTCGAGCTGTTCCGAGGCGGGATGCGGATCGGGCGCGACCACATCGCCTCCACGGTCTACACCATCGCGTTCGCGTACACCGGCGCCTCGCTGCCGGTCCTGCTGCTGCTGCTCATCTATCAGCTGCCGCTGCTCTCGACCCTGACGAGCGGGCAGTTCGCCGCCGAGATCGTGCGCACCGCGGTGTCCTCCATCGGGCTCGTCCTGGCGATCCCACTCACGACCGTCATCGCCGTCATGGTCGTGACCGCGACCGGCGCAACCGTTCCCCGCCACAGCCACAGCCACAGCCACGGCCACAGCCACGCGACGTGAAAGCGGTGGGGCCCGGCTCAGCGCGCCGGGGCCGACGCTGCGCGACTAGTTGTACTGACCCGTTGCGTTGTTGACGCGGTCGATGGGTGTGAGTCCGCCGATGCCGAGGTGGGGTCGTTCCAGGTTGTAGTGCTGGAGCCAGGCGGGCAAGGCTGCGGCGCGGTCGGCGTTGGATGACCAGATGCGGGAGTAGGCCCACTCAGTGGCCAGGGTCCGGTTCAGCCGCTCGACCTTGCCGTTGGTCCAGGGGCAGTGCGGGCGGATGAACTTCTGCACGATGCCCAGGTCGGCCGCGGTCTGGTGGAAGACGCGGGAGTTGCGGTAGGCGAACGCGTTGTCGCTGATCACCCGCTCGACCCGGACGCCGTGATCTGCGTAGAACCCCGCGGCGCGCGCCAGGAACCCCGCGGCGGTCGCGCCCTTCTCGTCGGGGTGGATCTCGGCGTAGGCCAGGCGGGAGTGGTCGTCGATCGCGGTGTGGACGTAGTCGTAGCCGATCCCGCGGCCGCGGACCTCCTCCGAGCGGCCGTGGGCGCGCCAGCCACCGCCGTCGGGGATCCGCCCGAGCTTCTTGACGTCGATGTGCACCAACGACCCCGGGTGCGGGTGCTCGTAGCGGTTCGCCGACCGGCGGGTCGCCCGGATGACCTGCCCGGTCACGGGGTCGCAGTCAGCCAGGCGCGGGACCCGGTGGCGGTGCAGGATCCGCCCGACGGTCGAGGCCGGCAACCCCACTAGACGCCCGATCGCGACCGGCCCGCGACGGCTCAGCATCCGGGCGATCCGCACCCGGGTCTCGACGCAGGCGCTGGTCCGACGCGGATGGCTGCGGGCCACGCTCGACCGGTCAACGAGCCCGGCGGGCCCCTCGGCCTGGAACCGGCGCCACCACCGCCACGCGGTCGTGCTGGACACACCCATCTCCGCAGCGACGTGCGCGACCGGACGCCCCGCGCCGATCCGCTGGACCATGGTCAACCTGCCGGCAGGCGTCAGCCGGGCGTTAGCGTGGGCCATGAGAGACCTCCGTTGGTCAGAGTCGGTTCCTAGACAGCTCCAACTCGACCCGGAGGTCTCTCTTCACGTCAACAACGGTCTTGGTCAGTACAACTAGTGCACGACGGCAGGCGCCGCGTCGTCGCTGTCGTCGCTCGACTTGCTCGCCCGCTGCGGGTTCGAGCGACGCGAGAGCAGCACGATCACGGCACCCCCTGCCACGCTGAGCACCGACCACAGCTGCGGCTGCGTGAGCCCTGCGACCACAGGGGTGTTGACCCGCACGTACTCCACGGCGAACCGCGACAGCCCGCTCAGCACCAGGTATCCACCGAACAACCCGGCCCCGGGGAACCACCGTCGAGCCCACCACAGCACTCCGGCGATCGCGAAGGCGGCAACCGTCTCGTACAGCGGGGTCGGGTGGACGGGCACGGTGCTGGGAACCGCGCCGTGCGGGAAGGCCATCGCCCAGGGCAGGTCGCTCGGCCTGCCGTACGTCCCGTCACCGGCGAGGAAGCACCCCAGACGACCCACGCCGTACGCGACCGTGAGTGGGATCGCCGCCGCTCCCGCGACCTTCCCGAGTGGCAGGCGATGCCGGCGAATCACGACCAGCGCGGACGCCACCCCCGCGATGAGCCCCCCGTACCAGGTGAACCCCATTCCGCCGAGATGGTGCCAGCTCAGGTCGTCGAGGTTCTCGAGCAGGAAGTAGACCTTCGCGCCCACGAAACCCCAGATCGTCGCCCAGAACACCAGGGAGTGTGCGCTCTCGCGCTTGAGCCCCAGGCGGGAGAACTCCCGCCCCAGCAGGTGCGCGGCGATTAGCGCGGCCGCGGCCTTACTCACCCCGTAGGTCTGGATGTCGAGGCCGAAGATGCTGAACAGAACGGGGCGCACGTCGGGTCTTCCTGTCGTCGGGACCGCCGACACGGGGAGTCGGCCCGGCCACGGTCTCGCCGGCAGGTTGAGATCACCCCGCGAGAACGGTTGGCGTTGGATCAAGCAGGCCGTGACCGGCTCGAACGTCCGATCAAGGTTCAATGAAGCCACCGACCGGCGCGACGCTCGCGCTCGATGCCGGGGACACAATGGCCTACATGAACCCTCCTGTCGCCCTGCGCGCCGTGGTCGTTGACGACGAGAAGCCGCTTGCCGGTGTGATCGGCGGCTACCTCGAGCGCGAGGGCTTCGAGGTGACGCTGTGCCACGACGGGTCCGCGGCCGTGGCGCTGCTGCGCGAGGTCGACCCCGACGTGGTGGTCCTCGACCTGGGGCTGCCCGGGCTCGACGGCGTCGAGGTGTGCCGGCAGCTGCGGACGTTCTCCGACTGCTACGTCGTCATGCTGACCGCGCGCAGCGACGAGGTCGACACCCTGATCGGCCTGTCGGTCGGCGCCGACGACTACATGAGCAAGCCGTTCAGCCCGCGCGAACTCGTCGCGCGGATTCGCGTGATGCTGCGTCGGCCGCGGCGCGCGGCTTCGTCCGCACCGGTCGCCGTGCCCGAGGCGGACGAGCGCATCGTCTCGATCGGGGGACTGCGGCTGAACCTCGACGCCCGCGAGGTCGACGTGGACGGCGAACGCGCCCTGCTCACGCGCCTGGAGTTCGACGTGCTCGCCACCCTCGCCTCCCGTCCGGGCATCGTCTTCTCGCGACCCGCTCTCATTCGCGCGGTCTGGGGAGAAGGCTGGGTCGGGGACGAGCACTTGGTCGACGTCCACGTCCTGCACGTGCGGCGCAAGTTGGGGGACACCGCACAAGAACAGCGGTTCGTGCGCACCGTACGCGGTGTCGGCTACCGGATGGGCCCCGGATGAACACGCGCGACACGATCGGGCCTGGCACCCTCGGGCGCCGGCTACTGATCTCGATCATCCTGGTCTTGCTGGCCGCCGCAGTGACCGCCTGGGTCGTGGCGAGTCTGGCCGGGCCTGCGCTGTTCCATGGACACCTAGTGCAAGCCGGCATCGAGGACCACGAGCTGGCCGACCTCCACATCGAAGAGGCGTTCCAATCGGCCAGCACCATTGCCCTCGCTCTCGCGATCGTTGTCGCGGGCGCGACCGCACTGGCGGTCAGTGTGCTGCTCACCCGCCGCATCGGGAGCTCCGTGGCGCAGATGTCTCGCGCTGCCGCCCAGGTGGGTGCCGGCCGGTTCGACGCCCGGGTGCCCCTGCCCGGGATCGGCACCGAGTTCGATCGGCTCGCTGGCGCGTTCAATACGATGGCTGCGCATCTGGAGGACGACGCCCGACTCCGGGAGCGGCTGATCGCCGACGTCGCGCACGAACTGCGGACCCCGGCGGCGACCATCGCGGCGTACATCGAGGCGATCGAGGACGGCGTACGCGTGCTGGACACCGAGGCCGCCGCCGTCTTGCGCGACCAGGCGACGCGGCTGGATCGGCTCGCCCGCGACCTCGCTGCGGTCACCCGTGCCGAAAGTGGCGAGCTCGACCTGAATCTGACCGACGTTGTCGCCGCCGACCTCATCGAGGCTGCGTTGCTGGCCGGTCGTGAACGCGCCGACGCCGCTGGCGTCACCCTGCAGATGCAGGCGGCACCGGACGCGGGGTCGGTCCGCGTTGACCGGATCAGGCTCGCGCAGGTTCTCGACAATCTTGTCGTCAACGCCGTGAGGCACACCCCAGCCGGCGGCACGGTCACTCTCGGCGCTACCCAGAGCGCACCGAACACCGTCGAGTTCACCGTCGCCGACACCGGCGAGGGGATACCCGCCGAGCACCTGGAGCACGTCTTCGACCGGTTCTACCGGATCGACCGCGCGCGCGATCGCGACCGCGGCGGCTCCGGAGTCGGGCTGGCGATCTGCCGCGCGCTCGTGAAAGCCCATCACGGTTCGATCCGCGCCGCCTCGGACGGTACGGGTCACGGATCGACGTTCACCGTTCGGCTTCCCGCCGTACCCGCTACTGCACCCAGGTGAGCAGCAGCCCCAGCCTTCATCAGAACTCAATGCGACTCTGATCGCCGCGCAAGACGCCTGCGGCACCGTAGACACATGCTCGAGATCCCCGGAGCCACTACGGGCGCGCCCATCCCGCGTGTCACAGTGGTCCGCTCACCCGCTTGCCATCTGTGCGACAGCGCGTTGCAGACCCTTGGGCGGCTGCGCGAGGTTGTCGCTCTGGACGTCGAGGTCCTCGAGATTGGCTCCGAGCAGGGCGCGCGGCTCGTCGCTGAGCACCGACCTCCCATGAGCCCGCTCGTCCTTCTCGACGACGCGTTCGTGAGTTCGGGCAAATTGCGGGTCGGGCACCTGATCGATCTGCTGCGGGAGCGCGGCAGCGACGTTCACCTCGCGGCGGTGCGCTGATGGGGTCCCAGTTGCTGACCACGGGCAGCGTCCTGGCTGCGTTCTTCGCCGGGGGCGTCGCTCTGTTCGCTCCCTGCTGCATCGTCTTCCTTGCGCCCAGCTACCTCGCCGGGGCGGTGAAGAACCGCCGCTGGCGTCTGCTGCCCCTGACCTTCGTATTCGCCGCCGGCCTGGCCACGGTGCTGCTACCCATCACGCTCGGCGTCAGCATGGTGGCCGGGGCGATCGCCAAGTACCACGCACCCCTGTACTACGCGGGCGGGGTCCTCATGCTGGCACTGGCGGCCCTGGCCCTGTCGGGCCGGATGTGGTCGCTGCCCAGCGCGTTGCGTACCCCGGACACGCGCCGCGGCGACACCGGCAGCTTCTACGCGCTCGGGGTGTTCTCCGGCATTGCCTCCAGCTGCTGCGCACCCGTCCTGGCCGGGGTGATGACGCTGTCGGCCCTGTCCGGGTCGCCGGCCGGCGGGCTGCTCCTGGGTCTGGCGTACGTGTTCGGGATGGTGTTCCCGCTGTTCGTCATGGCGCTGATCTGGGACAAGGCCCGCCTGCGTGACCGGCGGTGGATGAGCCCCAAGCTCGTGCGTGTGCGTCTGGCCGGACGGACCCTGGTAACGAACTCGCTGAACATCGCCGTCGCAGCCGGATTCACTGTCATGGGAGTCGCCGTCATCCTGCTCGCCGGCAGCCCCGACATGACCCGGGGCACCGAGGCGCAGGCGGCGATCGGACGAGGCCTGACCACGGTGTTCTCCAGGTTCGAGGACTGGAGCTCGCCCGTCCCCGAGCCGGTCCTCGGGCTCGGTCTGGTGGCGCTGGCCGCATTGTTCGTCTGGGGCACCCTGTCCGAGCGTCGACGCTCCAGGGCCGCGAGCTCGCCCGCGGCCGGGCCCACGCTCGACGACACCCATGACCCGCACGCCGCGGCGGAGAACAGCTGCCACGGCGACCACGAAGGAGCCGCACGATGACGTCCGCCAAGGTCGCCCGGGAACGGCGGGCCGTCGCGCTCGCGCAGGTCCGCGAGGAGCAGCGCCAGCACGACAGGCGCCGCAAGCTGGTCATGACCGGCGCGTCGGCGCTGGTCGTCGGCCTGATCGTGGCGGTCGTGACCGCAGCCCTGCTCAGCGCACGCGAGACCACCTCCAGCGACCTCGGGCCCGCACCGGACTTCACGCTGCAGGCAAGCGACGGCTCGAGCGTCACGCTCTCAGACTTCCGCGGTTCGCCGGTCGTGCTGTACTTCAACGAGGGCGCCGGCTGCGGGTCCTGCCTGCAGCAGATGGGCGAGATCGAGAAGGACCCCGCCTTCGCGGAGGCCGGCATCACCGTCCTGCCCATCGTGATGAACACGGCCGAGCAGATCAGTGCCGACATGAAGACCTACGGCGTCACCACGCCGTTCCTGCTCGACGACGGGACCGTCTCCGACGAGTACGGCACCCTCGGTACCGGCATGCACGAGGGGCTGCCCGGACACAGCTTCGTGCTGGTCGACGCCGACGGCGAGCGTGCGTGGTCCGGCAACTACCCGTCCATGTGGCTCGCGCCGCAGGACCTGCTCAAGGAAGTCCAGGCCCGGCTGCCTGGCTGACACCACCCACCGACCAGAGGAGAGTCCATGAGCGACAGCTGCTGCCAGTCCAGCACCACAGAGACCACAACCCCGACCCACGAGTGCTGCGGTGGGACTCGCTGTGGTGGCGCCACCGCCGACGAGCACATCGCGGCCGACAGCACCACCACGCCCGTCGCCTGACCTCCGGCACGCGACGAGCCTCAGCCGACCGAGGAGCAACCGCATGTCCCCGAAGAACACCCGAGCCGTCGCCGCCGTGGCAGCGACCCTCACGCTCGGCGTCCTGCTCAGCGCCTGCTCGACGGGCGAGCCGTCCACGCCCGACCAGCAGAGCCCCGCAGGAGCGTCCAGCGCGGCGGCGACGTCCGTCGAGCACAACGACGCCGACGTCGAGTTCGCGCAGATGATGATCCTGCACCACCAGGGCGCGCTCGACATGGCCGTGCTCGCCGAGGGCCGCGCCCAGAGCGAGCCCGTGCAGGAGCTCGCCGCGCGGATCCAGTTCGCCCAGCAGCCCGAGATCGATCTCATGACGTCGTGGCTGCAGACGTGGGGTGAGGAGCCAGCGGAGGCCGACGACTCCATGGGCGGCATGGACCACTCCGGTCAGAGCACCGGGATGGCCGATGACGACCAGATGCAGCAACTTCAGGACGCCGGCGCCGAGTTCGACCGCATGTTCCTCGAGATGATGGTCGACCACCACACCGGCGCCATCACCATGTCCGAGGACTACCGGAACCGCGGCCAGAACGAGGACGCCCTTCAGCTCGCAGACAAGATCATCGCCGACCAGACCACCGAGATCGCGGAAATGAAGGGCCTGCTCTCCGAACTGTGATCCGCGCCTGAGTTGCGACGCCACCGGACCGCCCCCGTTCCGGTGGCGTCGCTGCATTTCACCCGGCGAGAGTGCGCGCTCGAGACACGGACCCTTGATCAAGACTTGACCGCAGTGACGGACAGCCTTCATTCCGGGCGATCACAATGAAGACAACGAATCCGGCACTAGCGAATGGAGCACGACGTGATCAGGCATCACCTCAAGCACATGGCAATCGGAGCAGTGGTCGTCCTGGCGCTGCTTCTCGCGTTCGGTGTCGACCTGTCCAGGGCTTTGCCCTACGCGCTGCTGCTCGCCTGCCCGCTGGGAATGATCGGCATGATGTTCTTCATGGGTCGCGGCAACGGACACGGTCACGAGGGACACCACGGGCCGAACACGCACGGGCACGGCCACGACAGGGCTGTGGACGCGGAACCCCCCGTCGGCGGCGGTCTGACCCGTGAGGACCACGAGCGCATTCCCTGAGCGCACCCGAGACATCCCCCTGTGACGGCGTCGCACCACTAGCGGTGCGACGCCGTCTTCCCTGCGCGTTTCGACGCGAGCCGTCCAATGAGGGCGTCACCGAACCGGCTCACCCGATGTACTCCCAATGCCATGGCTCCGGCTTCGAGCCCGAGGCGCGCGCCCAGCTCGGAAGCGTCCAGCCGTACTCGCCTGCGTGATCGAGCAGCCAATCGTGCTCGCGAGTCCCGAACGACGACGCTCCGCCGCCGAAGTCGACCGCGATCCCCGTGCCATGGTTCGACGTGCCGGGAGTGGCACACAGGCTTCCCTTGTTCTCTCTGCATGCGACCTGTGCCGCGTACGAGCGGTAGGAGTCGGTCACCTTCAAGGAGGCGCCGAACGCGGCCTCGAACGCGAGGTTGAGCTCCTCGAGCGCGTCGGTAGCGTCGCACCGCTGCCGGTGGGCAGGGGCGAAGTCCAGCTCGCACAGGGCGCTTACCGGGATGCGTCCGTTCGCATACTCGTCGAGAGATGTCCGTTGCGCCTGCTTGCGGGCGGCCGCCTCTTCCTCTGCTGCGCGAGCGGCGATCGCTGCAGCGGCCGCCTCCTCAGCCTGGGTCGTGAGCGCACGCAACTCAGTGGTGAGGGCCGCTACAAAGCTGGCCTGGGTGAGCACCATCGCGGCGGCCGGATCCGCCGGGACCCGCTCTTCGGCGTCCGGATCCACCGGGCTCACCGCCGGTGCGGACGCGGCCGAGACCCCCGGGACTGCCGTGCCGGTCGCGGTCACAGACGGCTCCGGAAAGCCGCCCTGGGCGGCGACCACCGCAGCGAGGGGTTGTACGGGGGCGGGCAGTTGAGCTGGCTGCAGTGACGTAACGGCCGGTTGCGCGGCCTGAGTCGCAGCGACAACTGTCCGCAGGGAACTGATGGCGGCGTCGAGCTCCTGGGTCGCAGCGACCGGAACTGCCGCAAGGGAAGCGGCGAGCTTCGCCGCTTCGGCCTGTTCGAGGCTCTGACGGGCCGTGGCTACGGCCTCTTGACGGTCCCGGACTACCTCCGCGGCGGGAAACTGGGTACCTGGTGCTGGCGATACCTGCCGCGCGCCCTGAAGGTCTCTGGCGACGCCCTGCTGTGAACCTAGAAGCGACACGGAGCCGAACCCGGCAACGCCCAACGCGACCGCCGCAACCAGCGCGCCCTTCGCTGCACCGCGTCTGCGTCGGGCCCGGTACTGCCTGCGCAGGTCCGCGCGTGACTGGGCCAGATAGCGTGTGGTGGGTCGGATCGGCTGTGGTGGCGTTGCGGCACCGGCCGGCCTGGCGAACTCATCGAGCACGTTCGGTTCGAGGCGCGCGTGGCGCCCTCGAGCCGACAGCATCCCAGAGTCAGGCGTGTCGAGACCCGGCTCCTCGGCCAGTCCCGGCTGGCGGTGAAGGGCCCTTCTGCCGCTTGGGTGCGACCCGGAGGACTCGGCCGCGGCGTCCACCGGGTCGGCAGAGCGATGACGAGCCGGTGCGGCCCGACGACCCGTCACCGCCCGGCCCTCACGGAGACTACGTCACGAAGATCAAGCACGGGAAACAGCCTGAACGGCATCGGGGAACCCTCTGTTGGTTCCTGATGAAGGTTCGATCAGGGCGCTCGGGCGCCAGCTCGATCCGGCGGGACGAAGTCTGCTAGTGATGCGCGTCGTGCTCGGCAGGTGTCACGGGCGAGTCGGGGGTCTCCACGGGATCGCCGCTGATCAGAGGCCCGACCACGGTCGTCGAAACGACGAAAGCAGCGGCGAACACCAACAACGCCACCCCTGGCGCCCACCAGGAATTGAAGCGACGACGAAGTCTGATCAGCATGGGAATGGAGGCGATCAGCCCGAGGGCGCCGAACAGTGCGGTGCCGCCCGCACCCGCCACGAGCGCAGTCCCGACCAGCGGGCCGATGTGGTGCAGAACGTGAGGAGCCAGGCCGACGACGACACCCGTCACCCCGGTGACCGCCGTCCAAGCCGCGCGCAACGGACGACGCTTGGGTGAGGCTTCAGCGCGCTCGTCGATCGTGATGGCGCTGCGCTCGAGCTCTGGCTCTGTCATGCGTCCATCGTCTGTACGCTTCGCCGGGCGTCCGGTCGAGCCGCGATGAAGATCCCGCTAAGGATCCGTTGACTGGTGTCTGTCTCGTGCCGGGTTCAGTGGAGGCTGGGAACTGACGCGACGGCAGCCGGGGCCGGGTTGTGCCGGTAGTGGTTGTCCTCGAACACGGTCGGTAGGACCAGGCCGATCTCGCCGTGCACGCGTCGGCGGTGGAACCAGTCGGTGTACTCGGCGTTGGCGACCTCGAGATCGTCGATGCTGCGCCAGGGGCCACGGTTGCGGACGAGCCGGCCTTGAACAGCGAGTTGAATGCCTCGGCGAGGGCATTGTCGTATGGGTCGCCGGTCCAGCCGACCAAGGACGCGCTACGCAGGATCGCGTTCGACGTGCGCAGCTCGCGGTTCTCCCGCTCGAGTTCGGCGGTCCGCTGCGCATCGCTTGTGCCCGGCCCAGGTCGCTCGCCGGCATCGATCTCGCCCAGGTGACCCAGTTGCGCAGCGTCCCGGGGTTGATCCCCAGCTGCTCGGCGACCCGAGCTCTACGTGCTGCAATGACCCTCATCCTTCCCAGGATTGAGAGCCTCTGTCAGACCCGGCACGAGACGGTCCGGCGCCTCAATCGCTCTCTTGCGGGTGGCTTCGCGAGTGACCCCCGGCATGAGCATCGACTGGTGTGCCGTCACTCGCGCTGCTGCGGTGTCTCCAGAGTCGCCGGTTCTTCCTCGAGGAGTCACGCCTGCTCGTGCGAGATGCGACGACGCCCGCCACGAACGCGATGACCGACAAGACGACCGCGGTCGTCACGGGGATGTCACCGAGCCGGTCTGCCGGTGTCAGGCTGGTGCGTAGCGGCAGCTGTGCGGTCAGTGCATCGCCGGTGAACAGGTTCGTGCGCTGTTGGACCGTGCCGTCGGGTCCGACGATCGCCGAGATGCCGACGGTGGAGACCTGGACCGCGGCCCTGCCGTGCTCGACCGCGCGCAACCGGGTCATCGCGAGCTGCTGGGTGGCCTCGGCAGTCCAGCCGAACGAGGAGTTGTTCGTCGGCACCACGAGCAACTGTGCGCCTTCGAGCACGGCCGTGCGAACGACGTCGTCGAACGCGACCTCGAAGCAGATCGGGGTTGCCAACTGAACCGTGCGACCAAGCCGCGGCACGGTGAGCGGCACGACCGCCGGCTCCCCGCCCGGCAAGGCGTCCGTGCGGACGCGGTCGACCTCACGGGAGAACAACCTGATCAGCCCCCGGACAGGGATGTACTCGCCGAACGGCACGACGCGCTGCTTGGAGTAGTCGAACACGGGGCCGCGACGGGGTTCCCACAGCAGCATCTGGACGTGACGGCCCGCGGGCAGGCGGTGGTCGGCACCGAGCAGGATCGGGGCGTCGATCCTCGCGGCGACCCGATCTACCTCAGCGGAGGCTTCGAGGTCTACCCGCGGATCGATGTCCGTAGCGTTCTCCGGCCATAGGACGACGTCGTACTCCCCGGGGTCTGCGTCGTCGAGCAGGGCGACCGTACCGGCGACATGGTTGTCAAGAACCGCGCGGCGCCGATCGGTGGGCGCTGCACCTTCCTCGGGGACGTTGCCTTGAACGGCAGCCACGCGCAAGGTCCCGGACTGCGCCGCCGTGGAGAAGGGGATAGCTGCGGCCAACACGGGCAGCGCAGCCACGAGCACCGTCGTCGCGGCCGCTCGTCGTCGATTCCCCCGGCGCAGCGTCGACCAGGCGGCTGCGACGAGGAAGCCCGCGAGCGCGACCCCAGCCGACACCAGCGGCGCCCCGCCCAGCCACGCCAGTCCTAGCAGCGGTCCGTCGGTCTGCGAGAACGCCAGGCGACCCCAAGGAAACCCGCCGAACGGCCAACTCGACCGCAACTGTTCGCCGGCCACCCAGGTGACGGTGAACGCCAGCGCTGCCGGCGGCGTGCGTCGCAGCCACGATGCGCGCCGGGTGATGGCCCACACTGCGCACACCACACTGATGATCGCCGACTGGATCCCGGCGAGCGCCAGCCAGGGGAGGGTCCCGGCCGCGGTGCGCGCCCACCACAGGTGCGGCGCGAAGAAGGCAAGTCCCCACACCAGCCCAACGAGCGCAGCCCACCCCGCACTGCCCCGACGTAGTGCCAAGACCAGCAACGAGACTCCGACAGTCGCGAGCGGCCACCACGAGCGGTCGGGGAAAGCAGCCTCGGTGAGCAGGCCGCCGACTGCGGCTTGGGCCAACCCGAGCCACCGGCGCCCTGCGTCGGCGGGCGTGACCATGACGAGGCGGGCGGCCAAGGGAGTGCCGCCGACCTCGCCGGGAAGCAGGTTTTGCGTCATCAGTACTGCTTGACGACACCACGACCGACGACGGCGCCACCGAGAGTCGCACGCAGGCATCGCTTGATCGCCAGACGCCGAGGGGTGAGCACCCCGTCTCGCTGCAGCGCAGGAGATGGCCGATGCCGCGCACGGCTGGTCGCGTGCGTGAGGGCCTCGCGGCGGGTGTGCCCCGATTCCGGCCCCTGCGTCGTAGCGCGACCAATGAGCGCTACTGCCTGTCGAGACATCCGAACCCTCCTGAACGGTGGTCATTGCCGATTGACGCGATGGCGGGGATGCGCACGCGCGCGGGTTTCGAGACGTTGCGGTCGGGTGCTGCCGAGCGGAAGGTCTGGTGGTCGACACGGGCGGCCCGAGCCGTCCGCCAGAAACGGGTGCCGGCCGAAACCGCGGACCCCGGCCTTGCGGGTGGTGCAACTGCGATGGAGCGGTGGCTAGGCCAAGCTGAGGACAGCGGCCGACACGATCAGAACTGTGGGAGCGACGATCAGCATCACGGTTCGTCCGTACCTGGTGAGTCTGCGAAGCCCTCGCAGGGGAAACAGGATCTGACGCACGAGGACATACGCAGCGAGACCCCCGAGGAACAGGAGGCCCGCCGACGCTTGCGGGGCCAGGCCGGCGATGAGCCCGGTCACCAGGGCGAGGAGCGCCGCGCTCGACGACTCCAGGAGCTGGACGGGGACCCGTCGCATGCCAATGCGACGATCCGAGGACCACAGGCCCCAGCGCGACGTGGTCGGCACGCCAGCGCAGCACCCAGCGAACAAGCAGCCCAGACGACCGACGGCTTGACCGAGGAGTAGAGCGGGGATGGAGGCGTCCAGCAGGTGCCCCACACTCACGCCCGATGCCCACCCTCCCAGCACGAACACCGCTACCGCGGTGATGATGAAGCCCTGCAGGCTCAAGCCGGTCAATCCGGCGACCCTGCTCTCCCTGGAGTGGGTGAGCACGTAGTAGACCTTCGCGCCGAACAATCCGAGAGCGCCGGCCGCGAGCGCCAGGAGCAGGACGCGAACGGTGACCAACCCGTGCACCGGCGCCAGAAGGCCGAGGACCGCCAGGCCGAGGACGAACCCCAGACCCACCATCACGGGCCACGAGCCGGGCACGACACCGGGAGCCAGAGCGAGTGTCGCCGGGGCGTACGCCGACCGGCCCACCTTCTCGACGGTCGGGAGCCGCACCGCCTTGGAGGTGTCGCCGCCTCGCGGGGCGGCGACGGCTTCGGCCCTGACCTTCCAGCGCCCCGCACCCTTGCCCGATATGCGCTGGGTCACGGCGACGGGTCCGTGCTCGGCCCGGATGTCGCGAAGCCTCGCCACGACCTGGAAGTCGTCCGCGTCGCCGCGGTCACCGACGACGTCGAGTCGGCTGCCCGTGAAGCGCATGGCCACGTCGTACGGCTCCGGGCCGGCCGGCGGTGTGAACCAGTAGCTGACACCGACAGCCTGGGGTTCGACGTCCGCGACGGCCCCGACCGGCGAAGCGACGAACTGCAGCGTCGTCGCGGGGTTCGCGACCCCGGACAGCCGCGCGAGCCTCGGAGTGTCGATCAACGGCGTTGGAGTCGGGGCAGGTGCACGCACCGCCGGTCGCTGTCGTGCAGGCTGCGGCGCCGGGACGACGCGGAACGCAGATCCACGCAGGTCCAGCCTCGGTCCCTCCGGGGTGGGGTATGTGGCAGGGGCGGACCGCGCGGCGTGGCGTTCCGTCGCCACGGGGCGGGGTCGCTTCTTCTTGGGCATGGCCTGCTCCAGGGGTTGATCCGTGCCAGGGCGGGGCCGGCAGCACGCGCCTCGGCCGGTCGGGTCGTGCGTCCGCCGTGCACCGTGGTGGCGTGACGGGTCGGCCGGTCAGCTACGGACTAGTCGGGCGATGGCGGCTGAAGCTTCCTGCACCTTGTCGTCGTGGACGTTGCCGCCGACCTGGGCGGCCTCGGCCAGGCAGTGGTGCAGGTGGTCATCGAGCAACAGCAGACCTACCGATTGCAGCGCCCGCGTCGTGGCGGACACCTGGGTCAGGATGTCGATGCAGTACGCGTCGGAGTCAACCATCCGGGCGACTCCGCGAACCTGTCCCTCGATTCGGCGCAACCGGGCCAGGAGGGCGTCGCGCTCCGTCGGTGTGGCGGTCATCTCCATCCCTCCTGGCCCGAAGCTGCCGGTCTCGACGAGGTGGTCAGTGCGACGCGGCGTGCGAGTGGGAATAGCGGGGCGGGTCCGCATCGAAGGCCGCCGCGCACCCCGGAGAGCAGAAGTAGAACGTCATGCCGTCGTGCTCTCGGCTGGCGGCGGCGCTCTTCGGGTCGACGGTCATGCCGCAGATCGGGTCGACGGCCGTAGCGTCGTGCTGGTGGTGTGCCATGGGGATCTCCTCTTCGTCGTGGTCGCGCCCGATCTCGACCACCGGGTCGGTGGCCGAGACGATGGTGTCGTCCGTCGTTGCGACGGACCGGGGCGTGAACCGGCGCAGCCGGTTGGCGTTGGTGACGACCGACAGGGACGACAACGCCATCGCCAAGGCGGCGATCACAGGGCTGAGAAGCAGCCCGAACGCGGGGTAGAGCACGCCGGCTGCCACGGGGATGCCGATCGCGTTGTACCCGAAGGCGAAGCCGAGGTTCTGGCGGATGTTGCGCATGGTGGCGCGGGACAGGTCGATGGCCGTCACGAGACCGCCGAGGTTTCCTGAGATCAACGTGATGTCGGAGGACTCGATGGCCACGTCGGTGCCGGTGCCGATCGCCGAGCCGACGTCCGCCTGGGCGAGTGCTGGTGCGTCGTTGATGCCGTCACCGACCATCCCGACAACTCGCCCCTCGGCCTGCAGCCGCTTGACCTCGCGGGCCTTGTGCTCGGGCATCACCTCGGCGACCACGCGGCTGATGCCGACCACGCGCGCGATTGCCGCGGCGGTTGCCCGGTTGTCGCCGGTCATCATCACGACCTCGATACCCCGCGCGCGAAGATCCGTGATCGCTCGCGCCGAGCCTTCCTTGACCGGATCGGCCACGGCGATGACCCCGGCGGGGCGTGCGTCGACGGCCACGAGCATCGGCGTCTTGCCCTGCCCGGCCAGCCGGTCCAGGTCACCAGTCAGACTCTGCGGTTCGACGCCGGCCTCGGTCAGGAGCCGCCGGTTGCCGACGAGCACCTCGACCCCGCCGATCCGGGCCCGCACTCCCTGGCCCGTCACCGACTGGAATGAGGCGGCAAGCGGAACGTCCAGTCCGCGGTCTCGCGCGTCGGCGACGATCGCGGCGGCCAGTGGGTGCTCCGAGTCGCGCTCGGCGGCGGCAACCAATGCGAGCAGCGCGTTTCTCTCGAACCCCGCCGCAGGTAGCACGTCGGTGAGAGCAGGAGCACCCTGGGTGATGGTGCCGGTCTTGTCCAGGACGACGGTGTCGAGCCTGTGGGCGGTCTCCAGCGCCTCGGCGGAACGGATCAGGATCCCGGCCGTCGCCCCCTTGCCGGTGCCGACGGTGATCGACAGCGGAGTGGCGAGGCCGAGCGCGCACGGGCAGGCGATGATCAGGACCGCGACCGCGGCGACCAGAGCGAACACGCCCGAGGGCGCAGGCCCGACGAGCCACCACACCACGAACGTCCAGATGGCGATCGCGATGACCGCAGGCACGAAATACCCGGACACCTTGTCGACCAGGCGCTGGATGGGCGCCTTGGAGCCCTGCGCCTCGCGGACGAGCTTGATGATCTGGGCGAGCATCGTATCGGCGCCGACCTTGGTGGCCGTGTACCGGAACGAGCCTGTGGTGTTGATCGTCGCACCGATGACCGGGTCACCGGTGGACTTCACCACGGGGATCGGCTCGCCGGTGACCATCGACTCGTCGACAGCGGACCGCCCGGAGACCACTTCCCCGTCGACCGGCAGCTTCTCACCGGGGCGGATCGCCACGGTGTCGCCGAGCATGACCTGCTCGACGGGCAGCTCCAGCTCCCGCCCGTCGCGCACGACCCGAGCGGTGCGTGGCTGCAGGCCGATCAGCGCCCGGATCGCCTCGCCCGTGCCGGCTTTGGCCTTGGTCTCCAGAAGTCGGCCGAGCAGGATCAAGGTGAGGATGACGCCGACGGCCTCGTAGTAGACCTCGCGCGAGTCCTCGGGCAGCACACTCGGGGCGAACGTGACGACAAGGCTGAACCCGAACGCCGCGATCGTGCCCAGGGTGATCAGGGAGTTCATGTCGGCGGTCCGATGGGACAGCGCCAGCCATCCCGTTCTGTGGATTGGCCATCCCGTGTACACCATGACCGGGGCGATCAGGAGCAGCTGGAGCCACGGCCGCATCAGCAGGTCGGGCACCCACGTGGCGCCGAACAGCTCGTGGGCCATGACCGCGACCAGAACGGGGAAGGTCAGTACCGCACCGAAGAGCACACGGCGTCGCAGATCGGCGATCTCGGTGGCGCGCTCAGCCGCCTCGCCGTCCTCCGGCTGACCCTCGCTCGGCACACTGGGTGTGCCCCGCCCCTGTGGCCCCGTCTCGCCGGCCGGAACGTCTCCGGTCGGGTGGTGCGGCTGCGCCTCGGGTTCGACGACGGCGGTCGCCGTCGTCGAACCCGAGGTCTGCGAAGCGCCGCGAGAGCCTGCGACCACCTTCACGGTGCCGCGAAGCATGTTCATCCCGCACGCAAACCCGTACTCGCCGAGCTCGAGAGGGGTGAACTCCACCGCCGTGGTGGCATAGGCGCGCAGGTCCTGGTTGACCTTGAAGTCCGGGAACACCACCCGTGAGGAGCAGTCGCCGGCCTCCTGTCGGTCGAACAGCAGACGCACGGGTACACCTTGCTCCACCTCGATGACGTCGGGGCTGTAGCCGCCCTTCACGGCGACCGTCAGCACCTGCACGCCGCCTTCGGCTACAGCCCGGCTCGACGAGCGTGGACCGAAGAAGTACCAGCCCAACACTCCGGTCAGCACAACCGCGATCGCGATGACGACCACATCCATGACCGTCCGACCTCCTCTCGACCTCCGCCTCCTGCCGGCGGCAAGTGGCCCCCCACGAGCGAGGCGTGCCGTCGGCGCGCAACCTCCGGAGCCATACCCCGTGGGGGTATTTCACGATAGGCGGCCGCGTGCTGCGGTCCTGCTGCGCGGCGATGGAGATTCGATGAATCCGCGGTACCGACTACTCGTGCATGAGACTCGGGGACGGTCCGCCGGGGGAACACCGGCAGGTCGATGCGACTGCCGCGCCGCCGGGCCGCGCACCGTAATCGGTCTGTGTCTGCTCGGAGCCCACCACTGCCTACAAGGGCGGCGCTTCCTACAAGGGCGGCGCTTCGCTCGGCGCCGCCGCGCACCCTGCGACGGAGCCAGAGGACTCTTCACATGGACTTCATCGGAGCTGAAGAGCGACTCGATGCGGTGACCTTACGGTCAGGACCGTTGACCGGGCCGGTTGCTCGGTGACGGGGCCAGTCGTTGAGACGAGCCCAGCGTCCGGCGGGTGTTCACGGACCACGACTCGCTTGTTCCAGTGTCCCGACCGCCGCCCGCCGCCCGCCGTCCCGCCTCGAGCGGTCGCGGGCCCGGACCCGGCGCACCGACCGACCGACCACCCGCCCACGACAGGACGGAGCGGACGTGCTGCAGCTCCTCGCGGTGCACCTCCTGGCTGCCCTGGTCGCGCCTGCGCTCGTCGCGTGGATCGGCCGGAAGGCGTTCTGGGTGCTCGCGCTGGCGCCGGCGTCCGCGACGGTGTGGGCCCTCTCGCTCACCGGCCGCGTGATGGACGGCGACGGGCCGACGCAGACCGTCGAGTGGATCCCCGGGCTCGGGCTCGACCTCTCCTTCCGGCTCGACACGCTGTCCTGGCTGATGACCCTGCTCGTCGGCGGCGTCGGCGCGGTCGTGCTGGTCTACTGCTCGGCGTACTTCAAGGCGCACGCGAGCGGGCTCGGCCGGTTCAGCGGCGTGCTGGTCGCGTTCGCCGGGGCGATGCTCGGCCTGGTCACCGCCGACGACACCCTGCTGCTGTTCGTGTTCTGGGAGCTGACCACGGTCTTCTCCTACCTGCTCATCGGGCACTACCACGAGCGCAAGGCCAGCCGCCGGGCGGCGATGCAGGCGATCGTCGTCACGACGGCCGGCGGCCTGACGATGCTGGTCGGGGTGATCCTGCTCGGCGAGGCCGCGGGCACGTACCGGCTGTCGGAGACGCTCGCGGACCCGCCGCACGGCGGCATGGTCACCGCGGCCGTGGTCTGCCTGCTGGTCGGCGCGGCCTCCAAGTCCGCGCTGATCCCGCTGCACTTCTGGCTCCCCGCGGCGATGGCCGCGCCGACCCCGGTCAGCGCGTACCTGCACGCCGCCGCGATGGTGAAGGCCGGCGTCTACCTGGTCGCGCGGTTCGCCCCGGCGTACTCGGAGCTCCCCGCCTGGCGGACGATCGTCGTCGTGCTCGGCTGCGGCACGCTGCTGCTCGGCGGCTACCGGGCGCTGCGGCAGCACGACCTCAAGCTCGTCCTCGCGTTCGGCACGGTGAGCCAGCTCGGGCTGATCATCCTGCTCGTCGGGTACGGCACGAAGGCGACCGCGCTCGCGGGCCTCGCGCTGATCGGCGCGCACGCGATGTTCAAGGCCGCCCTGTTCCTCGTGGTCGGCGTGGTGGACGCCGCGACCGGCACCCGCGACCTGCGCCGGCTGTCCGGCGTCGGCCGCGCGCTGCCCCTGACCGCCGCCGCGGGCGGGCTCGCGACGCTGTCGATGATCGGCGCGCCGCCGTTCGCCGGGTACGTCGCCAAGGAGGCCGCGCTGGAGGCGCTGGGCCACGACGGCGACCCGCTCGGCGTCGTCGTCCTGGTCGCGGTCGCGGTCGGCTCGGCGCTCACCGTGGCGTACGGCCTGCGGCTGTGGTGGGGCGCGTTCGCCAGCAAGCCGGTGCTGTCGCCCGCGGCCGTGCGCGCCCTCGCTGCCGCCCGCGACGCCAAGGACCCGTCGCGGGACGTCAAGGAGCCGGTCGACCACTCCGCGCACCCCGACGACGAGCGCGCCGTGCCGGCCCCGGTCGGGCGCCCGTCGCTCGTGCTCGTCTGGCCCGCGATGCTGCTCGCCGTGCTCGGCCTGGCCGTGGCGCTGCTGCCGGGTCTCGGCGAGGAGCTGCTCGCCCCGCAGGCTGACGCGTACCCGGCCGGCGAGCCCGGCCACCTCCTGCTCTGGGGCGGCTTCACCCCGACGCTGGCGATCACCGCCGTCGTGCTGCTCACCGGCGTGCTGCTGTTCGTCGCCCGCGGCCCCGTCGAGCTCGCGCAGGCCGCGGTGCCGCACGTGCCCGAGGCGGACCGGCTGTACCGCCGCTTCATGCGCCGGCTCGACGACGTGGCCGCCGACGTCACCGCGTTCACCCAGCGCGGATCTCTGCCGGTGTACCTCGGCGGGATCCTGGTGGTGTTCGTCGTCACCGTCGGCGTCCCGCTGGTCGCCTGGAACGGGATGCCGGCCGAGACCCGCGTCTGGGACCGCCCGGCGCAGGCCGTGGTCGGGGCGTTCGTCGTGGTCGCCGCCGTCCTGGTCGCCCGCGCCCGCCGCCGGCTGAAGGCGGTCATCCTGCTCGGCGTCTCCGGCTACGGCGTCGCGGCCCTGTTCCTGCTGCACGGCGCCCCGGACCTCGCGCTGACGCAGGTGCTGGTCGAGACCGTCACCCTCGTGGTGTTCGTGCTGGTGATGCGGCGCCTGCCCCCGTACTTCTCCGACCGGCCGCTGGTCGGGTCCCGGTGGGTGCGCCTCGGCATCGGCCTGGCGTTCGGCCTCACCGTCGGCGGGCTGGCGCTCGTGGTGCCCGGCGCGCGGGTGCACGCGCCGGTCTCCGTGGACTTCGCGGAGGAGGCGTACTCCTACGGCGGCGGCAAGAACATCGTCAACGTGACGCTGGTGGACATCCGCGCCTGGGACACGATGGGCGAGATCTCCGTGCTGCTGGTGGCCGCGACCGGGGTCGCCTCGCTCGTGTTCCTCCGCAGGCGGTCCGGGGCGATCTTCCGCGCCGGCGACGCCCCCGAGTCCCGGCAGGTGTGGGGCGGCGGCGAGGACCCGATGGCCGCGGTGCGCCGGCCGGTCGCCGAGCGGCCGTCCTACCGGTCCCGCGAGTGGCTGCGCGCCGGACGGACCCTGGCGCCGCGCCGCCGGTCCGTGGTGTTCGAGGTCGTGGTCCGGCTGCTGTTCCACACGATGATCGTGTACTCGCTGTTCTTGCTGTTCTCCGGGCACAACGCCCCCGGCGGTGGGTTCGCGGCGGGCCTGGTCACCGGCATCGCGCTGATCGTGCGGTACCTGGCCGGCGGCCGGTACGAGCTCGGCGAGGCGGCCCCCGTGCAGCCCGGTCTGCTGCTGGGCAGCGGCCTGTTCCTGTCGGCGGGCGTGGGCCTCGGCGCGCTGATCTTCGGCGGCTCCGTGCTGCAGTCCTGGATCATCGACATCGCGATCCCCTTCATTGGCCCGACGAAGGTCGTGACGTCGTTGTTCTTCGACGTCGGCGTATACCTCGTGGTCGTCGGCCTAGTGCTCGACATCCTGCGCAGCCTCGGCGCCGAGATCGACCAACGCGCCGAGCGGTCCAGTATCCGCGATCACGTGGAAGGACCTACCGGGTAGCGCAGAGCCTCCGCTCCACCGGCGGCGTGAGGGTGGCGCGAGCAGCGCAGGAGTGTGTCGAATCGCGGCCAGCGGAGCGCGTGTACTCACCTGCACCCCTTTCGGGGTCGCCTCACACCGGCTCCTGGTACGCGGCAACCGCATCGAGACACCCGTCGACACCGACGGGGGACCATCCGTTCCGGGCACTGGGCTGTCCGCCGGCTCCCGTGCTGGGCGCTCGGCCTGATCGCAGTGCCCTCCGCCTTCGCAGTCGGTACACGCGCCCGAGGGCCCGCTGCACAGCACGGATAGGTGACAACGGCTCGCAGGCGGCGAGTGCGCCTGAGTGGCCATGATCGTCCAGTGCTTTGTTCGGGGGTCAGGCGTCCGAGGCGGAACTGAGGCCGGCGGTGGTGGCACGTTCCGTTCGATCGAGGTGATGATCGCCAGGCGCCGCCTCGCGATCAGGCACGCCCCCGCAGCCGCGGCGAACAGGGGGCCTTACTTACCCCACGCGGATGAACACCGGAGACGACTGCCAGATCTCCCGGATCTGCACCGCCTTGCCCGGCACCGGGGCATCGACCTGCAGGTTGCCCCCGGCGAAGATCGAGATGTGTCCCGGCGACCAGATGAGGTCCCCTGGCTGGGCCTGGTCCCGCGGCACCTCAACCCCTGCGTAGCGCTGAGCCGCCGACGTGCGCGGCAGCTTCATCCCGACCTGCGCGTACACGTAGGACGTGAATCCCGAGCAGTCGAAGCCGCTCGGTGTGGTTCCGCCCCACACGTAGGGCACGCCCACGAGGCTCGATGCCGCCTCGACGATCGCGCTGCCATTCGCGCTGGACGGCGCGGGCGCCCCGATCTGGGGCGATGGGACAGACGCCTCGTCCCGAGCCGTGCTGCGCGTCGCAGCCGGGGCTCGCTCAGGTTCCGGCTCCGGCTCGGGGGTCGGCGGTGGCGTCACCGCCGTGGCAACCGGATTGTCGAACGTCCAGGTGGCCTCGGCCGGCGTTGCGACGACCGGCGTGGACTCGATCGCCGCTCTGGCCGCCGACGTAAGTCGTGCAGTGTCCAGCGGCGCGATCCGGCTCTCGTGGTGGGAGGGCATCGTCGCGGACGCCGGGGTTGCCACCAGCGAGACGACCATGCCTGACGTCGCGACGGCGACTCCGGTGCGCCGCCCAGCGGAGGACAGACCGGAGGCGGCCGCGGCCTGTGCGTCGGTCCAGGGGGTTCGGGTGCGCCCGACCGCGCGGTGGCGCGCTCGGGTGAAGGGGCGTGCGGGCATCGACGACTCCTGCTGCCTGCGAGGTGAGCTGTCGGGTTCGGGCCGGAGCAGCCCGGCCGGTCCGTCGGGACCGGCTTCACCCCAAGGGCACGACGTGCCCGTCCATCCTGGTTCCCCCGCTCCTGCCCGTGCGGTCTGCGAGTCGTCGAGCAGCGGCAGGACTCGGCGTTCTGCTCGACCCACCCAGTCGGCGCCTGGGTGGCGACGATGCTAGGCACGAGCAGCGGGTGTGTCACCGCCCGCGCGACTCGCGCCGAAGCAGGGGGCACGCTTTGCGACACCCGCACGGGCACACGTCGCTCCGATAAACGCACTGGTCACGGGCGCTCAGGACGACCGGGCGCGACCGTGCGCTCCGACCGCGACCTGCGACGATCTTCAGCGAAACTTCATCGAAGCCAGTGCAGCAGCTTGATCCGCCGAGGGGAACGTGGAGGCAGATCACGGTTCCAGGGCGCCCCTGGGGTCGACGGCATGAGGAGTCACCACGAGTATGATCCACCGCCGTCCCGTCGCCGTCGCCGCAACGGCCGCCGTCGTCCTGACCGTGGGTGCTGCCGCGTTCGCGGTCGCGCGTGCGCTGGATCCCGCCGCGCACGTCGCGGTCCAGAAGAGCATCACGCTTCCCGAGGTGGACCGGTACGACATCACCCAGGCGACCATGCAGGGGATCGCCGACCTCGACATCACAACAGCGGAGATGGAGGTGGGCGGTCGGACCATCGAGCGGTATCTCTACGCCGACTCCGCAAGCGAGGACGTGCACGGCGCTGGCGTGCCGATCGTCGTCGACGTGGGCCAGCGGCTGCAGATCGACGTCAGGAACTCCACCGACACCGCGACCAACATCCACTGGCACGGGATGAGCGTGCCGAACGACCAGGACGGTCCAGGCATCCTCATCGAACCTGGACAGGAGCATCGGTACGAGTTCACCGCAGCCCGCGCAGGAACGTACTGGTACCACTCGCACGAACGCCCCGTGCGCGACCAGGTCGATCGCGGCATGTATGCACCGTTCATCGTCCGCGAACCCGCGGACGCGCGCTACGACCTCGACCAGGTCCTCGTGCTGGACGACTGGGTCGTGGATCGGACTACCGGTCACATGGAGGTCGTCGGCGACGTCGACACCGTCAATGGTCGCACCGGCGACGACATCGAGCCGATCAGCATCACCGCCGGGCAGATCGCGAAGCTCCGGCTGGTGAACGCCTCGACCGCCAAGACCCAGAACCTGACGTTCCCGCTCGACGTGCGCGTCACCCACACCGACGGCGCACCCCTCGTCGAGCCCTACAGCACCCGCCGGCTCAGCATCGCCCCGGGCGAGCGCTACGACGTCGAGCTCGCCCCGGTCGGCGACCTGAGCTCGGGCTTGTCGATCACCAACGAGCGCGACAACGGAATGACCATCCCCGTCCACTACACCGCCTCGGATGCCCCCGCGGCTGTCTCGCCCTTCATCCCTCCCGCACCCAGCGCCCTCGCCCCCGACCTGGTGAGCCGCGAACCGGACATCGAGATGGTGCTCGCCGACGCGATGGCGATGTCCGGCGGCATGGGAATGGCCTGGACCATCAACGGCGACGTCTTCCCCGATGCCGAGACGTTCGACGTGCAGGTCGGTCGCACCTACGTCGTCCGCTTCCGCAACGCCGGGCGGCACCGGATGGACCACCCGATGCACGTGCACGGTGCGCACTTCCGGGTGCTGTCCACCGATGGACGGCCCCTCGAGCGGGAAGTGTGGAAGGACACCGTGACGGTGCCACCGGACAGCTACGTGGACGTCGCCGTGACCTTCGACCAGCCCGGGACCTGGATGGTCCACTGCCACATCCTGGATCACGAGGACGCCGGGATGATGACCAGCATCACGGCGACGTGAGACAGAGTGACCGGCGGCCGCAGTGGCGCCGCGTTGACACCCCGCCGGCATCGCGCTCGTGGATCACTGTCAGCCTCGACGAGCGAGACAGGTGGCCGGCGCTGGCCCCCGTCGCGGCGCTCGGCCTGGTGGCCGCAGGACTGATGGCCCGACTGGGTCTGCCGCCGGTCGACCTGCACGGGCCGTTGCACCGCTGGTGGTCGGTCATGGATCCCTTGTGCGGCGGGACGCGATCCGTGCGGCTCGCCGCGATGGGTGACTTCGCAGAGGCATGGCGATACAACCCTCTCGGCCCGATCCTGGTGACCGGAGCTGTGCTGGTTGTGCTGCGGTGGTGCGCCGGCAGCGCGACCAGCAGATGGCTCGGGCTCGACCTCACCGACCGCCGACCCGTGCGCGTTGCTGCCCGGCTCCTCGTGACACTGCTGGCCGCTCTGCTCGCGGTCCGCCAGCAGCTCAACGTCGAGCTCCTGCGGTAGCCTCCGCGCCGACTCCGCCTGGCCCAAGCCGCGACGCCCTCTGCCGGCGCGCGGTTCTCGGCTGGACGAGTACAAGAGTCTCGTCGATGGGTGGCTGCATGCAGATCTGCGCGCTCCGCGCAAGCAGCGTCACACGGCGAAGCGGATCTTCGACCGGCTGCGCATGGAGCACCACGCGGACGTGTCGTACTTCATCGTCAAGAAGTACGTCGCGGCGCGGCGTGAGGAGATCCGCGGTCGAGGAGGGTCTGGGTCCGTCGCGCGTGTTGGTGCCGCAGACGCACGTGCCCGGCGCGGAGGCCGAGGTCGACTTCGGTGACGTCACGGTCGAGCTGGCCGGCAAGCTGGTGGTCTGCTCGTTGTTCTCGTTGCGGATGTCCTTCTCCGGCAGGGCCGTGCACCAGGTCTTCACCTCCGGCGGCCAGGAGGCGTTCCTGGAAGGGCACGTCCATGCCTTCAGCGTGCTCGCCGGGCTACCGACCGGCAAGATCCGCTACGAGAACCTCAAGCCAGCTGTCGCGCGTGTGCTTGGCTTTTGCTCGCGTTCGGGCAGGGACCGAGCGGTGGACGCTGGTCCGCTCCCACTATGGTCTGGACGCGTTCTACTGCCAGCCCGGGATCGAGGGCGCGCACGAGAAGGTCGGGCTCGAGGGGCAGGTGGGCTGGTACCGCCGCAACCACTTCGTCCCCGTCCCGAAGGTCGCCTCGCTGGCGGAGCCCAACGCGATGGTTGATGCCTGGGACGTGTCCGACGATGCCCGCAGGATCGGTGGGCGTGCCCGGAGCGTCGGTGAGCTGTTCGCGATCAAGGCCCCGCTTCTGGCACCGCTGCCGGACCAGGAGTTCGAAACCGGCCGGTGGTCTCACCAGCGCGGTGACCGGCATGCCCAGGTCAACGTGCGCACGAACCGGTACTCGGGGCCGGTGCGGTTCGCCGGGCGGAAGATCTCGATCCTGCCGCGCGCCTCGGACCTGACGATCTACGACGGCCGCACCCAGATCGCCCGGCACGAACGCCTCCCTGACAAGCTGGAGTCCCGACTCGACCTGGACCACGACCTTGAAGCGCTGATCCGCAAGCCTGGCGCCCTACCGGCGCGACCGCGTTGGACACGCGCCAGCGGCAGGTTCACACCCGTGCATGACGCCTCGTGGGACGCCGCCCGCAAGGCTCACGGAGACGCCGACGGCACCCGTGCCCTGATCGACGTCCTGCTCCTGCACCGGCACATCGCTCATCAGCACGTCGTGGCCGGACTGGCCGCCGCCCTGGAGGTCGGTGCGCTGACCAACGCGGACGCGGTCGCGCTCGGGGCGCGTAAGGCGGAAGACGGCCGCCGCGCAGCGACGCCCAGCGCGATGCCGGACCGGGCGGAGCTGGCCCGGCAGGTCGCCCACTTCCTGACGGAGCGGCGGCTGCGTACCCGCCTGCCCACGACACGCGCTCGCTGCCAGACATCAGCGAGTACGACGACCTGCTACCCAGCCGGCGCCGGCACGCCCGGCCGGCGAGCGGCTGAACGGATCCCGGAGGGGCTCAGGTGGAGATGACGACGCAGACCTCGGCGACGGGCAGTGACCGGGTGCCGCGACGGCGAGGCTTGACCGAGGAGGCCACCGACGCCGCCATCGACCAGGCTTGCCGCATGATGCGCCTGCCCACGACCCGGGGCGTGTTCGAGGCGAACGCGGATGCTGCCGCCCGCGAGCAGATGACCTACCGCGGGTTCCTCGCCGAACTCCTCCTGGCGGAGTGCGACGACCGCGCCCGCCGACGATCCGAGCGCCGCATCAAGGCCGCCGCGTTCCCGCGCATCAAGACGCTGCGCGAGTTCGACTTCGACGCGAACCCGAATGTCGACCCCAGGACCAGCAACGCGCTCGCCAAGTGCGACTGGGTTCGCCGCGGCCACCCGCTGTGCCTGATCGGCGATTCCGGAACGGGCAAGTCCCACCTGCTCATCGCGCTCGGCACCGAGGTCGCGATGGCCGGGTTCCGGGTCAAATACACCCTGGCGACGAAACTCGCCAACGCGCTCGCCGAGGCCGCCGACGAGATGGTCCTGACCAAGACCTTCAGCGGCCCAGGTCGAGCTGGGCGGCCACGGTCCCGGCCGCCGCGGCGGCGAACACCGTCACGGCGATGGCCCGCGCCGCTGCTGGTGTTGCGGTGATGGTCCACGCGCCGGCCCCGGCCAGGAGCGCGCCGACGCCCACGCCGGTGAGCTCGCCGACCATCAGGGTAGGGCGATCCGCCGCACCAGGGTGCTGGTGGTGCGGCGGATGCCCGGGTCGCCGGCGGCACGGTAATGACGGATCGTGTGGACCCCGAAGGACCCAGCCGGCCCACGCGATGTAGGCGGCGAGCGTGACCTACCCGGTCGCGGTCACGGTGCGGCGGTCGCGAGGGACGGAGCCGGCGCGTGTTCGCGGGCGGAGATCGGTTGGTAGCGGCCGGCGCGCACACCATTGGCGATGACGAAGACCTCGGCGACCTCGTGGACGAGGACCACCGCGGCCAGCCCGAGCGCCCCGAACAGGGCCAGCGGGATCAGCACACCGATCAGGGCCAGGGAGAAGGCGACGTTCTGCCACATGATGGTCCGGGTGCGTCGGGCGTGGGCCAGGACCTGAGGCAGGTGGAACAGGTCGTTGCCCATGAGTGCGACGTCGGCGGTCTCGATCGCGACGTCGGTGCCCATGGCGCCCATCGCGATCCCGACGTCCGCGGTGGCCAGGGCGGGGGCGTCGTTGACGCCGTCACCGACCATCGCGACAGGGCGGGTCTCGGCGATCTGCCGGACGATCGACGCCTTGTCCTCGGGGCGCAGGTCTGCGTGCACCTCGGTGATGCCGGCCTCGGCCGCCAGGGCGGTGGCGGTGCGCTCGTTGTCGCCGGTGAGCATCGCGACCGTGTACCCCGCACGGGTCAGGGTGTGCACGACCGCGCCCGCTTCGGGGCGTAGCTCGTCACGGACCCCGATTACACCGAGCAGCGCGCCGTCGTCCTCCACCATGACAGCGGTCGCCCCCCGACCTTGGATCGCGGTGACCTCGCCGACCATGTGGCCGGGGTCGATCCATCCCGGGCGTCCGAGGCGGACCTCGCGGCCGCGGTGGGTGCCGGTGAGCCCGGCGCCCGGGTGGGCGACCACGTCGCCGACCTCGGGACGGGCCCCCGTGGCGGCGAGGATCGCGCGGGCCAGGGGGTGCTCCGAGCGTGCCTCGAGCCCGGCGGCGAGAGCCAGCAGCTCGTCACGGGAACGGCCAGGGGCCGCGACGGCGTCGACGACGGCCGGGTTGTTCGCCGTCAGGGTGCCGGTCTTGTCCAACGCGAGAGCCCGGATCTTGCCGAGCCCCTCGAGCGCGGCACCGCCCTTGACCAGGACACCGTTCTTCGATGCCGCACCGACCGCGGCGACCACGGTCACCGGCACCGAGATCGCCAGCGCACAGGGGGACGCGGCCACGAGCACGACCAGGGCCCGCTGGATCCACACCGCCGGGTCGCCGGCCAGGGACCCGATGACAGCGATGAGTGTCGCGGCGATCAAGATGCCCGGCACGAGCTTGGCCGCGATCACATCGGCGAGGCGTTGTCCTGGGCCCTTGCGGGCCTGCTCGGCCTCGACGATGTGCACGATCCGGGCCAACGAGTTGTCCTCGGCCCGCGTGGTGACCTCTACCTCGACGACGCCGGCGCCGTTGATCGACCCGGCCAGCACCGTCGCGCCGGGGCCGGCCTCGACCGGGACAGACTCGCCCGTCAACGCCGACACGTCCAGGGCGGTCGTGCCCGTACGGATCACCCCGTCGGTCGCGACCCGCTCTCCGGGGCGCACCAGCAGCACGTCACCGACCACCAGGTCGGCCGGGTCGAGCGCGACGTGCTCGCCGCCGCGCACCACGGTCGCCTCGGTGGGGACCAGGTCCATCAGCGCGCGAAGACCCCGGCGGGTGCGGGCCAGGGAGTACTCCTCGAGCCCTTCGGAGATCGAGTAGAGGATCGCGAGCATCGCCGCCTCTTCGACCTGCCCCAGGATCACCGCACCCACCGCGGCGATCGTCATCAGCGTCCCGACACCAATCTTTCCCCTGGCCAGGCGCCGGACCGTCCCCGGAACGAACGTAGTCGCTGCGACCACCAGCGCCCCCGCCTCCAGAACGAGGCCCACCCAGTGCGGTGCGGTCGTAAGCGAGACCAACCAGCCCGCACCCAAGATCACCGCGGCCAGGGCGGCGGCCTGGATCTCCCTGACCCGCCACCAGGCCACGGCCTCGTCCTCCGCGCTGGCCTCGACCTCGCCCGAGCAGCCGCACGCGTCGTTCACAGCGCCGCCTCCACCGCGTTCGCCGGGGCGTGCGTGCCGTAATTCGGGCACAGCTCCACCGCGTTCCCCGTCGCGGACAACAGCACCTCGGCCGCCGCGAGCATCTCCAACAGCTCCGGGCGTGCCAGCGCGTAGTACACCCGCCGCCCCTCCATCCGGCCCTCGACGAGCCCACAGTCGCGCAGGCACGCCACGTGCGAGGACACCGTCGACTGCGCCAACCCCAAATCTCCGGCGAGCTCGGAGACCCGCGCCTCACCTGAGGCCAACCGGCGCACGATCGCCAACCGTGCCGGGTCGCCCAGTGACCGGAACAACGCAACCCCCGCGTCCACGCCCTCCACGGACGCCACCCCACCCATGTTCGACATGCGTCGATGATAACCGATGACGGTCGAACAGTGCCCGGCGACAATGGTGAGGGCACGGATCGGCGAGCGAGGACGGACCCTGCTGGCACGTCGCCGCCAAGCCCTGCCGCCATGCCGCGGTCTGGGTGGCGGGCCGACGAGCCGGAGCAGGTGCGCTGCAGCCTCGTCGTCGCCTTGGCGCAAGACGGCCGGCAGCGCGACCCAACGGTCCAGCGGCACGCCGACAGGGGTCAGCCTCAGCCGGCGTCCAAACAACCCGTGCACCGCTCTCGAACTCGCCTCCATCGACGGCGGCACGCACCCACGCGCGCTGCTCGAACTCGGCTCCCGACGCTGCCGAGACTCACCCCCGTAGCCACCGGGTAGTGGTTCATCACTCGACCAGCGCGTACGTCCGAGCACGCGAGGTCCGTCCCCGAATCGTGCGGGCGAGGTGCGCTGCGCTCGGAACTCGACGTGGCGCCAGTGCCGCGGAATACCCTCGGGGGGTATGTGGTTTCCGTCTGCGAAGCGCCACGCCGCTGTCGGATCACGAGAGAGGACCACCGCGATGAGCCGCGAGGACCACACCGGGCACCACCCGGTCGGCGCACCGAGCACGGGCCACGACCACGCACACGGAGCGCACATCTCCGAGGGTCAGGCAGCCCACGAGCACCACCGGGGCTCCGCGACCGTGACCGAGGCCGGATCACCGCACCGCCAGGACGCGCACGGTGGCCACGACGGCCACTCCGGTCACGGCGGTCACACCGGTCATGTCGAACGGTTCCGACGTCTGTTCTGGATCATGCTCGTCCTCGCGATCCCGGTCGTCGCCGCCAGCGCCATGTTCGCCATGCTCCTGGGCTACGAGCTCCCCGACGCGACCTGGTCGACGTGGGTCTCGCCGGTGCTCGGCACGGTCATGTTCATCTGGGGCGGCGCGCCGTTCCTGACGGGCGCCGCCGAGGAGCTGCGCGCCAAGCGTCCCGGGATGATGCTGCTCGTCGCGTTGGCGATCACCGTGGCGTTCGTCGCGTCGTGGCTCGCGACCCTCGGTGTCGTCGCGCACGGGCTCGACTTCTGGTGGGAGCTCGCGCTGCTCATCGTGATCATGCTTCTCGGGCACTGGATCGAGATGCGCTCGCTGGCGCAGACGTCCTCGGCCCTCGATTCGCTGGCCGCCCTGCTGCCCGACGAGGCCGAGCGCGTCGAGGGCGACGCGGTGGTCCGGGTCGCCCCGTCCGACCTCACGCTCGACGACGTGGTGCTGGTGCGACCCGGGGCACGGGTCCCCGCAGACGGCGCGATCATCGACGGCGCCGCCGAGATGGACGAGTCGATGGTCACCGGTGAGTCCCGCACCGTGCGGCGCTCCGCCGGGGACCGGGTCGTAGCCGGCACCGTGGCCACCGACTCCGCCCTGCGGCTGCGGGTGACCGCTGTCGGAGACGACACCGCGCTCGCCGGAATCCGCAGGCTCGTGCTCGAGGCCCAGAGCTCCACCTCGCGCGCCCAGCGCCTAGCGGACACGGCAGCCGCGCTGCTGTTCTGGTTCGCCCTCGGCGCGGCCGCCGTCACCGCCGTCGTCTGGTCGATCGCCGGCCAGCCCGACGACGCGGTGATCCGCACGATCACCGTCCTGGTGATCGCCTGCCCGCACGCCCTCGGCCTGGCGATCCCGCTCGTCGTGTCCATCGCCACCGAGCGGGCCGCCCGCGGCGGCATCCTCGTCAAGGACCGCCTGGCGCTGGAGAGCATGCGCACGGTCAGCACCGTGGTCTTCGACAAGACCGGCACGCTGACGAAGGGCCAGCCGACGGTGACCGAGGTCCGCCCCGCCTCCGGTCTCGACCGGGACGAGATCCTGGCGCTGGCTGCTGCCGCCGAGGCCGACAGCGAGCACCCGCTCGCGCGGGCGATCGTCGCGGCAGCGAGCGACCTGCACGTGCCCGCGGCCGCCGACTTCACGTCGTCCCCAGCGGTGGGCGTCCGCGCCCGCGTCGGCGGCCGGACCGTCGAGGTCGGAGGCCCCAACCTGCTCCGCGAGCGAGATGTCGACGAGCTCGACGGGGTCGAGCAGTGGCGCGCCGAGGGGGCGATCATCCTGCACGTGCTCGTCGACGGCCGCCCGGCCGGTGCTCTGAAGCTCGCCGACGAGATCCGCGAGGAGTCCCGCGCCGCGATCCGGCAGCTCCGCCACCGCGGTGTTGACGTCGTGATGATCACCGGCGACGCGGAGGCCGTCGCCCGCACCGTCGCCGCCGAGATCGGGATCGACCGGGTCTTCGCCGGTGTCCGGCCCGAGGACAAGTCCGCCAGGGTCGCCGAACTCCAGCGCGAGGGAGGCACCGTGGCGATGGTCGGCGACGGCGTCAACGACGCCCCCGCCCTCGCACAGGCCGACGTCGGCATTGCGATCGGCGCCGGCACGGACGTCGCGATCGCGTCCGCCGGCGTCATCCTCGCCAGCGACGACCCCCGATCGGTCGTCTCGGTCATCGACCTGTCCGCCGCCAGCTATCGCAAGATGAAGCAGAACCTGTGGTGGGCCGCCGGGTACAACCTCATCGCCGTGCCACTCGCCGCAGGCGTGCTCGCACCCATTGGCTTCGTCATGCCGATGTCCGTCGGAGCCATCCTCATGTCCGTCTCCACGATCGTCGTGGCCCTGAACGCCCAGCTGCTACGCCGACTGGATCTGCGGCCACGGTGATCTCGGATCGGCACTGTCACGGCTGAGCAGGAGAGTCGCAACTCACCCTCCGTGTACCTCCTCAATGGCTTAGCCGGATCTTCATCGGCCGGCTCCTCACCGGCGTCCTCTCCGAGGACGATCAGGTGGCTGCACGGCAAGGCGCGCGTGCCAGCAGTGAGGAGGCGACGAATGCCTGAACAACGGATCATCGGGGCGAGCGGCAAGATCAGCGGTCAGCGCGCACCGTCGCAGGCAAGCACCGAGCCCAGTCCCGCGACCCCTCGCAAGAAGCGCCGCACACGTCGGCTCGTGGCTGTCTCTGCCGCGCTCGTCGGGGCCGGCGCGGCGTGGTTCCTGCTGCGGCCCAGTCCGGGCGCCGCCACGGACGTTTCCGAGGTCAAGCTCGGGGACGTCCAGACAATCGAGCCGATCAGTATCAACCTCGCGAACGGCCGGTACCTCAGGCTCGGACTCGGGCTGCAGCTCACGGCCGAGGTCGCCGAGGACGTGGACACCGTCAAGGCACTCGACCTCGCCATCGCCCTGTTCTCGCAACGACCCGTCGAGGAAATCGCCACACGCGACGGCCGAGACGCGCTGAAGGACGAGCTGGCCGCCCAGCTCGCGGACGTCTACCACGGAGAGGTCGTAGACGTCTACTTCAGCAACTTCGTCTACCAGTGACGTCTCCGTCCTGCACTCCTCACCGAAACTGCGGACTCCTGGTCGTTCTCGGTGCCACCGGGCCGCGTGACCATGGTGCAATTGAGGAGCGTGCCCACCATGCTCAGAGGGGCCCTACCCCCGGTTCTTGGACACGGGGTGTGATTACGCGGCGATCGGCAGCGTAGCGGCCCGGCGGGCCTCGTAGGCGGTCGGGGACAGGTAGCCGCACCAGGAGTGGCGGCGGCGGGTGTTGTAGCGGGTCAGCCAGCGGAAGACCTGCCGGCGGCAGGTTGGCTCGTCGGGCCAGCAGGCGTCGTCTTGCAGGACCTCGCGCTTGAGGGTGGCGTTGAACGACTCGGCCATCGCGTTGTCGGCCGAGGACCCGACGGCGCCCATCGACTGGGTCACGCCGAGCCTCGCGCAGACCCTGGCGTAGTCCTTCGAGCAGTAGACCGACCCGTGGTCGGAGTGGAACAGCGCCCCGGCCAGGGTGCCGCGGGTCGCGGCGGCGGCCTTGAGCGCGTCTTCGACGAGCTCGGTGCGCATGTGGTCGGCGACTGCCCACCCGACGAGCCGGCGGGAGTGGCAGTCGATGACCGTGGCGAGGTAGAGGTTCGTGCCGTCGGCGATCGGCAGGTAGGTGATGTCGCCGACGTAGCGCCGGTTCGGTGCCGGCGCGGTGAAGTCCCGCTTGAGCAGGTCGGGGTGCTTGCGGCCCGACGGCTCGGGGATCGTGGTCCGCACTCGACGCTTCTTGACGTAGCCCGCGATACCCGCCGCGCGCATCACCCGGGCGACGCGCTTGTGGTTGACCTGCTCACCGGCGGGCGCGTCGTCGTTGAGCTCGGCCGTGACCCGCGGCGCGCCGAGCGTGCTGTCCGCGGCGTGGACCTTGCGGATCCGTGCCTCGAGCCGAGCGTCCGCCGCGGCGCGCTCGGCCCGCGCCGGCGCGCCAGCCTTCCACGCGTAGTAGGACGAGCGCTCGACCTGCACGAGCTCGCACAGTCGCTTCACCGGGTAGGTGGCGGAGTTGTCGGCGACGAACTGGAAGCGACTCACCAGCGCGTCTCCCCGGCGAAATACTTCGCCGCCTGCTGCAAGATCGCCCGCTCGGTGGACAGCTTGGTCGTCTCGACCTCGAGCTCGCGGACCCGGGCCTCGAGCCGGGCGATCCGCTCCTGCGGCGACTCGCCGACAGGCGCCGTCGAGCTCGCCGCAGCGCTCTTGGACCGCAACGGGCTGGGCGTCGCCGACCCGTCGACGGCCGTCTTGGCGCCCGTGCCGTAGACCTCGAGCCAGTGGCGCAGCGTGCCGCGCACGATGCCCAGGTCCGCGGCGATCCCGCGCACCGTGGCGCCCGGAGTGGACTCGTACAAGTCGACGGCCTGACGACGGAACTCCTCGGAGTAGCTCTTCCTGGCCATGAACTGGATCATCTCGCTTCCCCAGCGCGTTGCTGGATTCAGCGTGTCCAAGAACCGGGGTCAGGCCCCGAGTCCGGCGCCGCCAGCCGCATACCAGCACCGACCCGGCATCCATATCGCCGGGACCCGGACGTCAAGGCGCGCGTCGTGATCCGAGCGGCCCGTCGCCCGAGAGCCCTTGACCGGCGGCTGGCCGTGGACGGGTGTCTGCTCGCTGGTGGGGCCTCTCCTCGTCGTCGCCGCCTTGGTCGGGTGCGTTGGGCTGGGGCCGACGGTGGTTTCGGGCGGTGGCTGCAAACGTGGAGCGAGCCCGACCCGTTCCGCCAGCGTCAGCCTCGCACCAGCCTCGTCCCGCGACCGCTCGATGAGGGCTAGAACGCTGCAACTGCTCGAGGCCTTGAACTTTCAGTCGATCTGAACCGCCCCGGGTTCCATGGAGGCTCTCAACCCACGGAGGATGAGGGTCATGGCTGCACCGAGGAAGTATCCGGACGAGCTGCGTGAGCGCGCGGTCCGGCTCGTGCTGGACGCGAAGAAGGACCCGGTGACTCGTGCGGCGGCGTGCCGGCGGATCGGTGAGCAGCTCGGGATCAATCCCGAGACGCTGCGTGGGTGGGTCAACCAGGTCGAGATCGACGCCGGTGACCGGCCTGGGACCACGACCAGCGACGCGCAGCGGCTGGCCGAGCTGGAGCGGGAGAACCGGGAGCTGAGGCGGGCGAACGCGATCTTGCGGAGCGCGTCGGCTTTCTTCGCGGCGGAGCTCGACCGCCCGTCACCCAGGTAGTCGAGTTCATCGACACCCACCGTGCCGAGTTCGGGGTCGAGCCGATCTGCGTCCAGCTGCAGGTCGCCCCGAGCACGTACTACGCCGCCAAGTCCCGCCCGCCCTCGGTGCGATCGGTGACCGACGCCGCGCTGAGCGAAGTGATCGCGGTCGAGCACGCCGCGAACTACGGCGTCTACGGGGCCAGGAAGATGTGGAAGCACCTGCACCGGCTCGGGCACACCGTCGCCCGATGCACCGTCGAGCGGCTCATGCGTGCCGGCGGCCTGCACGGGGTGGTCCGCGGCCGGTCGAAGCGCACCACGATCCCGGGCGAGGACGGGATCCGGGCAGGTGACCTGGTCAACCGGGCGTTCAGCGCGACGGCACCGAACGAGTTGTGGGTCGCGGACTTCACCTACGTCCGCACCTGGTCCGGGTTCGCCTATGTCGCGTTCGTGATCGACGTGTTCTCCCGGATGATCGTGGGCTGGAAGGCCGATACGAACATGCGCGCCGCCCTGGTCACCGACACCCTCGAGATGGCGACCTGGGCCCGCGGCCGGGCCGGGATCACGGACCTGACCGGGTTGATCCACCACAGCGATGCCGGGTCTCAGTACGTCAGCCTGGCGCTGACCGAGCGCCTCGCGGCCCTCGGGATCCGCGCGTCGATCGGGACCGTCGCGGACGCCTACGACAACGCCCTCGCCGAGTCCACGATCGGGCTGTTCAAGACCGAGCTGATCCGTCGCCGCGGCCCGTGGCGGACCCTGGACGACGTCGAGATCGCGACCCTGGAGTGGGTCGACTGGTTCAACAACCGCCGCCTGCACACCGAGCTCGGCGACATCCCAGGGCCCTACCCCCGGTTCTTGGACACGGGGTGTGATTACGCGGCGATCGGCAGCGTAGCGGCCCGGCGGGCCTCGTAGGCGGTCGGGGACAGGTAGCCGCACCAGGAGTGGCGGCGGCGGGTGTTGTAGCGGGTCAGCCAGCGGAAGACCTGCCGGCGGCAGGTTGGCTCGTCGGGCCAGCAGGCGTCGTCTTGCAGGACCTCGCGCTTGAGGGTGGCGTTGAACGACTCGGCCATCGCGTTGTCGGCCGAGGACCCGACGGCGCCCATCGACTGGGTCACGCCGAGCCTCGCGCAGACCCTGGCGTAGTCCTTCGAGCAGTAGACCGACCCGTGGTCGGAGTGGAACAGCGCCCCGGCCAGGGTGCCGCGGGTCGCGGCGGCGGCCTTGAGCGCGTCTTCGACGAGCTCGGTGCGCATGTGGTCGGCGACTGCCCACCCGACGAGCCGGCGGGAGTGGCAGTCGATGACCGTGGCGAGGTAGAGGTTCGTGCCGTCGGCGATCGGCAGGTAGGTGATGTCGCCGACGTAGCGCCGGTTCGGTGCCGGCGCGGTGAAGTCCCGCTTGAGCAGGTCGGGGTGCTTGCGGCCCGACGGCTCGGGGATCGTGGTCCGCACTCGACGCTTCTTGACGTAGCCCGCGATACCCGCCGCGCGCATCACCCGGGCGACGCGCTTGTGGTTGACCTGCTCACCGGCGGGCGCGTCGTCGTTGAGCTCGGCCGTGACCCGCGGCGCGCCGAGCGTGCTGTCCGCGGCGTGGACCTTGCGGATCCGTGCCTCGAGCCGAGCGTCCGCCGCGGCGCGCTCGGCCCGCGCCGGCGCGCCAGCCTTCCACGCGTAGTAGGACGAGCGCTCGACCTGCACGAGCTCGCACAGTCGCTTCACCGGGTAGGTGGCGGAGTTGTCGGCGACGAACTGGAAGCGACTCACCAGCGCGTCTCCCCGGCGAAATACTTCGCCGCCTGCTGCAAGATCGCCCGCTCGGTGGACAGCTTGGTCGTCTCGACCTCGAGCTCGCGGACCCGGGCCTCGAGCCGGGCGATCCGCTCCTGCGGCGACTCGCCGACAGGCGCCGTCGAGCTCGCCGCAGCGCTCTTGGACCGCAACGGGCTGGGCGTCGCCGACCCGTCGACGGCCGTCTTGGCGCCCGTGCCGTAGACCTCGAGCCAGTGGCGCAGCGTGCCGCGCACGATGCCCAGGTCCGCGGCGATCCCGCGCACCGTGGCGCCCGGAGTGGACTCGTACAAGTCGACGGCCTGACGACGGAACTCCTCGGAGTAGCTCTTCCTGGCCATGAACTGGATCATCTCGCTTCCCCAGCGCGTTGCTGGATTCAGCGTGTCCAAGAACCGGGGTCAGGCCCCCCACCCGCCGAGCACGAGATGAACCACTACCGTCAGAACCCGGCCGTCGTGACGGCCGAAACCAGAGAACCGAGCCTCCGCTGAACCCGGGGCGGTTCATACTTCGCGATCGAGCACGGCCGCCCGCCGCGCACGGTCTGGCACGTCGTGAACGTCCAGCGCGGTCTGGACCCAAGCCTGCGGGCAACCGCACTGCCGTCCGACGTCGACCTGCAGGCGCTCACCGACGCGCCAGGTGCGCTGGTCGACACCCGGGATCTGTTCCACGCCTGGCGCGCCGTCGTTGACGGCATCGCACAGCCCGACGACGTTCGCGCCGGTCTGCGCGCAGCGCTGACCAGGTGGACATGGCCCGCTCAGGGGCGAGACAGCACGAACCCCGCGCCGTAGCGCTGGCGGCCTTGGGAGCGGCGGAGACCAAACCCCGACCGCATCGCTCATCGCATTGCGTTGCGCATCGCGTGTGGGAGACTGGGTGCATGAGCCAGCTCGTCGTACGCACCGATCCCGAGACCGACCGCGCGCTGGAGCACCTGGTGGAGCTGACCGGGCGCAAGCGCTCGGAGGTCGTCCGCGAGGCCATCCGAGCCGCGGAGTACGAGGCCCTGCTCACGCTGGCCGCGCAGCAGGCCGCCGCCCTGCGTGACGACCCGCACGACCGGGCAGAGGTCGCCGCAGCCGCCGCCGACCTGGAGCCGCTGCGTGCGTGGTGACGTCTACCGGCTGCGCGCACCCAAGGCCACCCAAGGCCACGAGCAGCGCGGGCCCCGGTACGCGGTCGTGGTCCAGACCGACCGCTTCGCCCTGTCGACGCTGCTGGTCGCACCGACCTCGACGTCGGTCACCCCGACGGTGTTCCGGCCCCGCATCTCGCTGAACGGGACCACGACCTACGTCCTGGTCGAGCAGACCACCGCCGTCAACGCCGACACACGCCTCGGCGATTTCGCCGGCCGCCTCGAGCCCGGCGAACTGACGGACGTCGACGCTGCCCTGCGGCTGGTCCTCGACCTGAGGTGACCGCCTGCTCGTCGCCGGCGCGGTTCGTGCGGCCCGGCGACGAAGCCGTAAAGCTGCGAGCGTCGGAGACGGGCCGTGCACGGGAGGCCGCGCACACCAGCCCGGAGCAGACGCGTGAGTGACGTCGACCCTCTTGCGGGTTCAGGACGCGAGGGCTTGGGTGGGCGGCGGTGAAGCCGCGTCAGCGACAGGAGAACAGCGTGGACTGCACCGGCATGGGGGCGCTCGTGCGAGAGCTCGACCACCTGGCGGTCTCCCCGTTCAGTGGCACCGCACGGGTCGTCATCCTGCACGGGAGCGACGCGGAGCCCGGCCAGGTTGACTGGACCCTGGGCCTGATCGATCTCGCCGGCGAGCCGCTGGGGCACCGGCACCTGCACATGCCCGAGACGGTAGACGTCTTGGAGGTCGCGCAGCGGTACCTCGCGGAGGGTGGGCTGACCGTCGACGGCGGATGGTTGCCGAGCCCCGACCTGGTGCGGCCGCGGTACTACGGCCGGGTGCTGGCCACCTCGGGCCTGAACTAGCGCGCCAGGAGGCGTGCGCTCGCCTGGTCGCTCACCATGTAGGGGCAGCCCCGCACGTCCAGACCCGGGCGGAGCACCGAACCTGGGGGACTTCGGTCGTGCACTCTTCCGCACGCGCGCTCATCGCGCTCGCCGCCGCTGTCCGGATACAGCCGCCGAGCAGACCGCCGGCGCACCGACTCGCCCGGGCCGCGCGCGACGTGCTCCGGGCAGACGGCGTGTCCCTGTCGGTGCTGTCCCAGGACGGCCCGCGGCTCGTCGTGGACGCGACCGACCGAACAGCGCGCGAGCTCGAAGCAGCGGAGGAGATCCTCGGCGTCGGCCCTGCGCACCTTGCCGCGGAGGGCGCCGATGTCATCGTCGACCCCGCCGTCGCACCTGCCCCGTGGGCGAACCTCGCGACCGAGCTCCTTGGACGGCCACGACTGCCGTGGGTCGCGGCGGTACCCCTGCTGGCGGGCGGGCAGGCCTTCGGGGCTCTGCTTGCACACGCAGGCGGCCCTGGCCCGCTGGCGCAGCTCGGCTGGCCCCACGACATCGCCGTCGCGCTCAGCAGGCAGCTGCTGACGCTCCCGCCGCACACCTGGCTCGACATCGACGGGGGCGGAACAGCCACGAGCCGGGCGGTGGGCATGCTCATGGCCAGGCACCGCACGGACGCCAGCACCAGCCTCGCCCTGCTGCGGGCGCGAGCACTGGCTGCCGGCCAGCACCTGGATGCCACCGCGCGCCAGGTACTCGGCTCCCGGGGACCGGCCGACCCGTTCTAGGACGCTCCTATGGTTCGTCAAGCCGGGAGTGGGCCGTGTTCGAGTTGGCGGAACAGGTCGCGGGCGATGTAGCGCTTGAGGCAGCGGCGGATCTCGCGGTCGGTCTTGCCCTGGGCGCGGCGGCGGTCGATGTAGTCGCGGGTGCGCTGGTCGTAGCGGGCGCGAGACAGGGCGATGACGTGCAGCGCGCGGTTGAGCTGGCGGTCCCCGGAACGGTTCAGCCGATGCCGGATCGTCATGCCTGAGGACGCGGGGATCGGGGCGGTCCCGGCGAGCATCGCGAACGCGGCCTCGGAGCGGATCCGTCCCGGGTGGGACCAGGCGATCAGGACCTGGGCGGCGGTGAGGGCTCCGATCCCGGGCTGGGTCAGCAGGTCGGGCCGCCACGAGCGCACGATCTCACCGATCGCGGTCTCGTGGTCGCGGGCCTCGTCCTGCAGGGTCAGGACCCGGCGCGCCAGGGTCCGCAGGACGTTCGCGGTGGTCACCGTCTGACGGTCCCAGGCCGATCGGGTCCGCAACCGGGCGGCGGTCTGGACCGTCACGGTCGTGTTCGCCCCGCGCAGCACGGCGCGCAGCTCCTCTGGCGCCGCGGTGACCAGAGCGAGCAGCTGGCGCTGAGCCAGGGTCGCGGCCTCGACCCCCGAGCGGCGGGCCGCCATGAGAACGGCGAGCTCGGCGCGAGGACCGTCGTCCTTGATCCGCGCGAGGTGCTCGCGGGCCAGGGCCTCGCGTGCGGCGCGGACCGCGTCCAGGGAGTCGGACTTCGCGCCATGACGTCGGGCGGCTCGCTTCGGGCGGTCCAGCTCCACGACCTGCTCACCGGCCGACCCGAGGAACCGGGCCAGACCGGCGCCGTAGCCGCCGCCACCTTCCAACGCCCAGACCCGCGAGCCACCACGGATCGCGCCGACCCAGGTCAGCAGCTCGCCATAGCCACCCGGATCGGTGCTGACGGTCAACTCGCTGAGCGTGCCGCCAGTGGTCGCGTCCACGACCGCGGCGGTGTGGGTGTGCTTGTGGGTGTCGACCCCGATGACGAGATCGACGCGTTCAGCCAGACTGGTCACCGCGTACTCCTTCGAACCGGAGGAACGTGAGGTTCCGGTCCGGCTGGAGATCGGCAGGACTGTGACGGGACACGCCCGCGTCCACGGGCGGTCAAGCTCCTGATCAGGCCAGCAACTCCGGTCGGGCCGGGGCCGGCAGGCACGCGCGGACAAGTCCGCTCGAAGGCACGAAGCCAGTCAGACGTAGAGTCACGCGCGCACCCACCAAACACAGCCCACCGCTCAGCGAGCCGCAGGCACAAGCCTCACAGTCAGACGTGCGCGCACCGTGCACGCGACCTCATACACCGTTACGTCCCGTCGAACCGACTCCACCACCAGCTCGTGAAGCGCGGACAGCCGGTCCCGGCCCTCACGCTCCATGAGGAGCCCGACGGCCTGGTTCACCGCGTCGTGACGCATCAGCTCATCGCGCAGCGCACGCAACCTCTCGGGCGGAGCCTGACCCGGTTTCCCGGACAGTTGCGGTGTGGTGATCATGCCGCCGCGGTGGCGGCGGTGTGTAGGTCCTCGAAGTCGTTCGGGGACCGGTAGCCGAGGCCGGAGTGGCGTCGGACGGGGTTGTAGAAGCCCTCGATCCACTCGAAGATCGCCGAGGCGAGCTCCTCGCGGGAGGACCAGGCGTGGCGGTCGAGCAGCTCGCGCTGCATGCTCGACCAGAAGCTCTCCATCATGGTGTTGTCGACCGAGGACGCGACTCGGCCCATCGAGCCGAGCAGGCCGGCCTCGCGCAGCCGGTGCCCGAAGATCCACGACGTGTACTGGCTTCCGCGGTCCGCGTGCACGATCGCACCTGGTGCGGGGTGGCGCCGCCAGATCGCCATCTGCAGGGCGTCGACGACCAGCTCCGAGCGCATGTGGTCCGCGATGGACCACCCGACGATCTTGCGGGTGAACACGTCCAGGACCGCGGCGCAGTAGACCTTCCCGGTGCCCGTGGGGTGCTCGGTGATGTCGGTGCACCACAATCGGTCCGGGCCGTTGGCGGTGAACCGCCGCTGGACGAGGTCGTCGTGCGGTGCTGGCAGCGGTCGTTGCCCGCAGCGTTTGCGCCGGTGGCAGACCCCTATCAACCCGGCCGCGCGCATCAGCCTCGCGACGCGTTTGCGTCCGCAGGCGACCCCGAGCCCGAGACGCAGCTCGGCATGGACTCGCGGGGCGCCGTAGGTCGCCCGCGAGCCGTGATGGATCGCCGTGATCGTCGCGGTCAGCGCCTGGTCGGCGATCGCGCGGGTGCTCGGCGGTCGGTTCATGGCGTCGTAGAGCCCGGAGCGGGAGATCCCGAGGACCCGGCAGGTCGCCGCGACGGGCACCCCGTCAGCGGCCAGCTCTTGGACCAGCCGGGCGCTCATTTTGGGAGGACGTTCTCCCGGGCGAAGTACGCCGAGGCCCGCTTGAGGATCTCGACCTCCATCTCCAGCACCCGGTTGCGGCGCCGCAGCTCGACCAGCTCGCGGCGCTCGTCGGAGCTCACGCCCTCACGGCGACCGGCATCGACGTCGTCCTGGGCCATCCACCGGCGCAGACACGACTCGCTGATCCCGAGATCGGACGCGACCTTCGCGACCGGCTGCCGACCCGAGCGGGCCAGATCCACTGCTCGACGCCGGAACTCCGGCGGCTTGGCTGCAGGCATCCAGGACTCCTCTCCGAGACGATCATCGCCTCAGACCAGGTGTCCGGAGAAGCGGGCCAGGCTCCCAAGCGCCGCTACCGGGCCCGCAAGGCCGCCTCGAGCACCGATGCCCCGCACGCCGCGGCTGCCACCCTGGCGGCCCTGGCGCTGGCCGCGGCGCACCAGCAGCGCGCGGCCGCGGCAGTCCAGATCGAACGGGAGATGTCCGCCGCGGTCGACACCGCGGTGAGTCTGCGTGCCCGCGTGGTCACGATCGAGGCCGAGCTGAGCGCGACCCGGGCGGACGCTCGAGCGCTCGCCCTGATCGTGCGGCGGGTGTTCCAGATGCGCGACTGGCGCGGGTACGAGCGCTCACTGCAGGTGATCGTCGATCGCCAGCTGATCGACCGCGCGCCGCTCACCGATCGGGGTGAGTGATCGCCGTGGCCATGAACATCACCAAGATCACCCAGCTCGCCGGTGTGCGGTACCTGCTCAACACGGTCGCCACCGGTGATCGCCCGTCGACCGCTCAGGGCGGGATGAGCGCCTACTACACCGCGGCCGGCACCCCGCCGGGGCGGTGGTGGGGCGCGGGCGCCGCGGCGATCGGGCTGAGCGCCGGGCAGCCGGTCACCCACGACGGCGCCGAGGCGCTGTTCTCCCGGTTCGCGCACCCGATCACCGGCGCACGGCTCGGGCAGACCTCGGTGCAGCTGCACACGGCGCGCGAGCAGGTCTCGGCCAACACCGTCTCCGGGTTCGACCTGACCTTCCGGATCCCGAAGTCCGTCTCGGTGCTGTGGGGCACCGCGGACGAGGCCACGCAGGTCGCGATCCTGGCCGCGCACCACGAGGCGATCGATCAGGCGCTGTCCTGGGTGCAAGACGAGGTGCTGTGCACCAGATCCGGACGCGGCGGGGTGGTGTCGTCCCCCGTGGTCGGGATGGTCGCTGCCCGGTTCGACCACTGGGACACCCGCGAGGGCGACCCGCACCTGCACTCGCACGTCGTGGTCGCCAACCGGGTGCAGCGCGCCGCGGACGGCAAGTGGATGACCGTCGACGGCGCGAGCCTGTACCGGTCGGCGGTGGCCGCGTCCGAGCTGCACGAGAACGTGCTGCTCGACGTGCTGCACGAGCGCCTTGGCCTGACGTTCACCGAACGGGCGCGGACCACCTCCCGGGCCACGAAGTCCGTGGTGCTGGACGTCGACGGGGTCCCGGCCGAGGTCGTCGAGAAGTTCTCCGCCCGGGCCGCGCAGATCCAGCAGGTGGAGCGCGACCTGGTCGCGGCGTGGTCCGCCGAGCACGACGGGCGTGCCCCCGGGCGACGGGACATGGACCGCATCCACCAGAAGGCGTGGGCGGCCACCCGGCGGCCGAAGGACAAGACCCCGCGCCCGCTCGGTGAGCTGGTCGCCGCCTGGCGCGAGCAGCTGCGCACGCTCGGGCACGACCCGGCCGCGATCGTGGCCGGCGCGACCGGCCACGACCGGCAGGTCGTGGCCGCCGATCGCGTCCGCGCCGACGCCCCGGCCGTCGAGACGTTCGCCCGGCGCCTGCTCGAGCAGGCGCGCCGCACCAGCCCGGGCGCCGCCCGCGCGCCCCGGGCCGGCGACCTCGAGGACGACCCGGAGTCGACCGTGCTGCGCGAGCGCGCGGTCGCCCAGGTCGTCGACGGGGCCTTGTCGTCGCGGGCGACGTGGTCGCGGGCGAACCTGCGCGCCGAGGCCGAGCGGCTGACCAGGATGGTGCGCTGCGCCCGGGGTGAGCGAGCGGCGCTCATCGACGCGATCACCGACCTGGCCGTGGCCGAGTGCGTTCCCCTCACCCCGCAGCGGTACGCCCTGCCCGAGGCCGGGCGCGACGACCCGCGCGTGGCCCGCACCACCGCCGCGGCGGGCATGGACGACCCGCTCGCGCGCCGGTTCACCCACCGCCGCGTGCTGGACGCCGAGGCCTGCCTGCGCCACCTGGCCACCGCCCCGGGGCAGAGCGCCCCCCACGTGCCGGAGGCGACCGCCCGCGCGGTGCTCGACCAGGTGCGCACCCCGCACCCGCTCGCCGAGGACCAGGCCGCCGCCCTGGCAGCGACCACCGACCCGGCCACGATCACCGCGGTGGTCGGCCCGGCCGGCACCGGCAAGACCACCACGATGGCAGCCGTGCGCTCCTGCTGGGAGGCCGAGCACGGCCCCGGCACCGTCGTCGGCCTGGCGACCTCCGCCCGCGCCGCGGCCGAGCTGTCCGCGGCGCTCGGGGTCCAGGTGCACACCGTGGCCAAGATGCTCTGGGAGACCAGCCCGGGCGGCCTGGCCGCCCGGGCCGAACGCCGCGAGAACGCCGCTCGGATGGCCGCGCGGCGCTCCCCCAGGGCGCAGGCCGCCGGCGCGCGCCTGCTCACCCAGGTCGACGCGGACGCCGCGACCTACCAGGTCCGGCCCGGGCAGCTGGTGATCATCGACGAGGCCTCCATGACCGGCACCTTCGACCTGGCCCAGCTCGCCCGCCAGGTCGAGGCCGCCGGCGCCAAGATGCTGCTGGTCGGCGACCCCGCCCAGCTCGACGCGCCCGCCGCCGGCGGCATGCTCGGCTGGCTGGACCGCACCGGGCACGCCACCGGCCTGACCTCCGTGTGGCGGTTCCACGAGAAGTGGGAGGCCGAGGCGTCCCTCGCGCTGCGCACCGGTGACGTCCAGGGGCTCGTCGAGTACGAGGAAGCCGGCCGGCTGCGCGGCGGCAGCACCGAGGACATGCTCGAGTCCGCCTACAGTGCCGTCCTGACCGCCAGGGCCGAGGGTCGCTCCGCGATCTTGATCGCCGCGACCAACGACCAGGTCGACGAGCTCAACACCCGCTTCACCCTCGACCGGCGCGCCGCCGGCGACGTCGACACCACTGTCCTGGTCCCGCTGCGCGGATCCGCGGACGCCGGCGTCGGAGAGGTCATCCTGGCCCGCAAGGTCGACCGCACCCTGCGCGACGAGGCCGGCGTCCCGATCCGCAACGGCGACCTGCTCACCGTCATGGCGATCGGCCCGGACGGGTCCGTGCTGGCCGAACGTGGCGACGAGAGCCGTGCCCGCATCACCCTGCCGGCCACGTACCTGACCGAGTCCGTCGAGCTCGGGTACGCCACCACCGCACACCGCGCCCAAGGCGTCACCGTCGACGAGGGACACCTGGCGATCGCCTACGGCGAGCGGATGACCCGCGAGCTGACCTACGTCGCGATGACCCGCGGCCGCTCCCTCAACGTCGCCTGGGTCGGACTGCCCAGCGATGAGGAGCTACGCGCCGAGCACCAGGTCGTCACCGACCGCCCCACACCGTTCACGGTCCTGGCCCGCGCGCTGGCCGCCGAGACCGCCGAGCGCACCGCCCACGAGACGGCCGTGCGCGAGCACGACCAGGCGCACAACCTCGGGCGCCTGGTCGCCGAGTACGAGTACCTCTCGCGCTGGCACCACGGCCCGACCCTGCACGCCCACCTGGTCGCGGTGCGCGGCCAGAACGAGGCCGACGCGATCGCCGCCAGCACCGCCTGGGACGCGCTGGTGGCCACCGCCGCCCGCGCCCGGGCGGTCGACCCCGCCCGCACCGCGCGGCTGCTCGCCCTGCCGATCACCCGCCCCGAACCCGACCAGGCCGGCCAGGGCGTGCTGTTCGGCGCCCAGAACGCGACCGACACCGTCCTCGACCCGGCCGCGATCCTGCAGCACCGCCTGCACGCCGGCATCGTGCAGAACGCCGACATCGGCCCGAACACCCCCGGGTGGGTCGCCGGCGTCGTGCCAGAGCTCACCGGCGCCGACCCGGTCCTGAGCGACCTCGCCTCGCAGTGCGCGGCCCTCATCACCGACCGCATCACCCAGCAGACCGCAGCCCTCGACCAGCAGGGGGCGTCCTGGCTGGACCGCCTGTCGCCCAGGCCCACCGACCCCGCGCGTGCCGAGGCGTGGCAGCGGATGGTGACCGCGGTCGCCGTCTACCGGGACACCTACCAGGTCGAGGGACCCGACCCGCTCGGCCCACGCCCGCGCGGCGCCGACCGGCGCCGAGACCGCGACTGGCAGCGGGTCACCGGCGTCGTCGAGACCTGGGACCACGACACGGTCGACCAGCCGCTGCCCGACCCCTGGCCGGACACCGACCCGTGGGCCGACGTCGACTGGCCGGCCGAGGTCCTGGACATCGAACCGTGGACCGAGGACCTCGCCGCGACCATCGACGACCTGCCGCCCGAACCACCCGAGGACCCGTTCCCCGAACCCGACCCGGAGCCCGTCACCGACGAGCGGACCGTCGAGCGCATCGCCGCGGTGAACGCGGCCGCCTGGGAGCTGTGGCAGTCCCGCGCCGCGGACTCCTGGGTGACCGGCCACCTCGCCGAGCGCGGCCTGCACCCCGAAGCCGGGCACGCACCTGCCGGCTGGACCACCACCCTGGACGCGCTGCGCGCCCGCGGCATCAGCGACGACGCCCTGCTCGAGGCCGGCCTGGCCACCCGGGCATCGACCGGCCGGCTCATCGACCGGTTCCGCGACCGGCTCGCCCTGCCCATCCGCGACGGCCAGGACCGCATCATCGCGTTCACCGCCAGAGCCAACCCCGCCACCACCGACCCGGCCGTCCCGAAGTACCTGAACACCTCCGCCACCGAGGCCTACGACAAGTCCGCGGTCCTCTACGGCCTGGACGCCGGCGCCCGCCGGCGCCTGGCAGCCGGTGCCACCCCAGTGCTGCTCGAGGGAGCGATGGACGTCGCCGCCGTGCGCGAGCTCGCCACCGACGACCTCGTGCCCGTCGCCTCGTGCGGCACCTCGGTCACCGCCGGCCAGCTCGACGAGCTCCGCCGCGCCGCCGGCGGACTCGGGAACCTGATCGTCGCCACCGACCCCGACACCGCCGGCGCCAAGGCGGCCGAGCACGTGTGGCAGCTGCTCAGCCCGAACGAGGCGGCGACCGCCGGCATCGCCACCATGCCCGACGGCCAGGACCCCGCCGACCTCGTCAAGGCCGGCGCGCTCGACACCCTGCGCACCACGCTCACCCGCCCGTCAGCACTGACCCACGCGGTGATCGACGCGCACGCCGACGCCGCGGCGCTCGAAACAGTCGAAGGGCGCATCGCGTTCGTCCGCCAGATGGCCACCAGGCTGCGCAGGCTCCCACCCGAAGCCGTCATCGCCGCCACCGACCACCTGCAGGCCGTCGTCGGCGACGGCCTCATGCCCTCGACGATCCTCGCCGAGGTCGTCGACGCCTACACCCCGGTCCACGCCGAGCACATCGACTACGACCTGCCCGAAGTAGAGCCCTATGAGCGCGACACCCCGGGGGTGGATCTGTAGCGGTCCCGACCCCACCCGGTCCGCCGGTCCGCTGCCTAGGATCGGCCCGTGAGCCAACCCGGCGTTCCCCAGACCGTCTACGCCTACCTGCACCCCGAGGACGAGGACCCGCTCCCCCCGGTGCACTCGGGCGACGTGTACCACTACACCGACATCCACGGGCTGCACGGCATGATCCGTGACAAGGCGCTGTGGGCCTCACACGTCCAGGACCTCAACGACCCGACCGAGCGGCTGTACGGCTGGGGCGTCATCGCCGAGCGCTTCCGGGCGTACCCCACCACCGGAGACGCGCCCGTCGTACGCCTCATGCAAGATGCGATCGAGGCCGCGCGCACACCCGCCGACTGGTTCCCGGACGCGTTCGTGCTGTCGGCCTCGACGGAACCCGACAGCCTCACCCAGTACCGCCTATATGGGCAGCACGCCGCCACCCTTGCGGGGGGCACGTGGACGGCAGCTCCGGGGCGAACGACTGGAGCGTCCTACGATCTCGGGACCGCCTGGCGGCCGGTCCTTTACGGCCCCGACGAGGCGCGCCCGTATGTCGACCGGATGGTCCGTGCCGCGGTGAGGATCATCAGGGCAACACCGCCGGACGAGGAGCCAACGCAGCATGCACCGACGGTGATGCAAATGCTGGAGACGCTCGCGCTTCACATCAAGGATGAGAGCTTCCAGGATGAGCGCGAGGTGCGGCTGGTGTTCAGCGTGCCTAGCCGGTACCCCGGCATCACGAACGTGCGGGTCACCTCCGATGGGCGCCTGGTCACTTTCGTCGCAGCGCGACCGACTGACACCCTCGCTGGCTTCCCGCGGTACGCGGTCAGGGCCGTGCGGCTGGGCCCTCTCGCGGGCTCGGGCCGCATCGCCGAAGCGATCCAGCTCCACCACTTCAATCACTCCGGACTCAACTCGGCATGGCAGCCGTTCCACGAGGCACACAAGTTGCCGGTCGAGCGGACCCAGACCCGGCTCGTGCGGTAGCTGGTGCTGGCCCCCAGCTACGTCCTGGCGGACTAGAGCACCGGGCCCAGGTCGTTGGGGTTGTGCTGCGGGGCGATCGGGGGGCGGGTCGGGTCGGCGCCCCAAGCGGGAGCGATGCGCGCGGGTCCAGCGGCACGATCGCCTAGGTAGCCGGCCCAAACGGTGAACCAGGCGCGTAGCTCGGCGGCGTCGGCGGGCGTCAGGTATGGGGCGAGGTCCTTCTCCTGTAGGCGTGCCGCCTGGCGGAAGCGCTCGGCCAGGAGGCTGCGGTCGAGAGGGTGGACCTCGCGCTGGTCGGCGAGGTCGAGGACCTGCTCGCGGGTGTACCGGCCGGACACGACCGTCTCCCGGACGTCGACGTAGTCGCGGGCCTCCCCGCGCGCGTAGAGGGCGGTCATCTTGGAACCGACAGCGTCGGCGACGTCGAGGACCGGGCCGATGTCGGCGACGGCCACGGGCGGGTGGGTGCGGTAGTCCACGGCCAGGTCCAGCTCGTAGTGCTGGCCGGGCGTGAGCTCGACGACGAGGCGGGCGTACTGGGGACCGCGGCGGTGTTGCTCGGTGGGCCAGCCGTTGCTCTGCAGCGCGTGATGAACAGCGTCAACGGCGGTGGCGAACGCCTCGGGGTCAGCATTCGAGGTGAACAGGTCGATGTCGTCCGAGGGGCGCGCACCCACGCCGTGCGCGGCGAGCGCGAGCCCGCCGGCAAGGGCGAACCCGTGCTCGCCGGCAACGGCCAGTGCGGCGGCCGCGAGCCGGCGCTGCTGGGGATCGATCACGGCGCGGGTCGAAGCTGCGGGAACGCGGCTTGCCAGGCGGTCACGTGTGCGGCTGGCAGTCGCAGCTGCGGCCATAGCCGCACGAGGGTCGCCCCGTCGAGGACGGCGTGCAGGTCGGCCAAGCTGGACGCCTCTCGGATGGTCCGGCTGTACAGCCAGATCACGTCCTGGTCGTCGGTGAGGTCGTAGTCGCGGTGGCCGGACCACTGGATGTGCATCGGGAGGGTCACGCGACCGGCCGTCGGGCCACGCAGCTCGGACAGCGATTCCGGGACGACGGGGGCGGGTTGGTGGCGCGCCCAGGCGCCGCGTGTCGCCGGTGCGAACGCCATGGTGACCACCTCCCCTCGGGCACCACGATAGCGACGCGCGCCAGCGCGAACCGGGGTGCTGCGTCGGTGCGCGCGAACCGTAGTCACCGAGGGTCCGCCTCGGCGGCGCCGTCGGCGAGGTCGCCCATGACGGCCAGGAACTGCAGCAGCCGGTCCTCGGGTGCCGGCGTGGTCGGTGTCGTCACGGCCCCGCGACCTCCCCGACCGCGGCGACCGGCGCGGGCACGGGTGCCGGCGTGTGGTCGACGTCGCCCTGGAACCGGTCGGTCGCGGCGGCCACCGTCTGGTTGATCTGGCGGGAGTCGAGTCCGGCGTCGACGGCGGCCTCGATGACGGGAGCCAGGTCGGCGCCCATCTCCAGGCAGGTGCGGGTGGCCCAGGACAGCAGTGCCGCGCGCTGTCCTGGGTCGGCGTCGCGGACGCGGTGGGCAATGCCGGCGACCCGCGCCGCGAAGTGGTTGTCCGTGCTCTGGCGCGCCGGTGCGGGCAGCAGCTCGGCGATCGCTGCGGCGTCGACGTACCCCCACCCCTGCTCGCGGCGCTCGAGGACGGTGTACCCGCCCGCGGACCCGTCGTCGCGCAGCACCGCCGACGGCGGGGCGGCGACGTAGCCGCCCTCTCCGCTGAAGTCGACGCCGACGTGCGGCCACGCGCGGTCGCGCTTGCCGTCGGGGCGGGCCGGGAAGTAGATGTGCAGCCCGTCGTTCGGGTGGCGACCTTCATCGCCCAGCCGTCCAGCAGCCCGTCGTCCTTGAGCAGGCGGTAGGCGGCGAACCCGCTGCCGCCGGGGTAGGTGTCGGTGTCCACGACGTCGAACCCGCCCGGGCCGGTCGGCAGGCCGATGTTCGCCGCCGTTGCGCGAGTCCACCACTCGTGGCACCTGCGCCAGGTCGTGCGTGGCCTCGCGGACGCCGACCGGCTCCAGCGGCTGGGTCGAGCCGTGCGCGAGCGGGAACACCGCGACGCCGGCGAGGGCGATCGCCAGCGCTGTGCGTGCGGTCTGCCGAGCGCTGAGCGCGGGCCCGGTGGCCATGGCGATCACAGCGACGGCCCGGGCTCGGTCAGGGCGGGCATCTCGCCGATGAGCGTGGGGCGGTGCGCGGACCAGGACTCGCCCGCAGGCGGCACGACCACCGGCGCCTGCAGGTGCCCGGAGGTGACCTGCGCGTACTCCTGCGGGTCGAGCTCGGCGAGGTTGACCTTGACGTGAGGCGCACCGACCTTGTTCAGCTCCCGCTCGGTGGCGGTGCACGTCGGGCAGTGGTCCTTGCCGTAGACCACGGCCGACTGATTCGACCCGTCGACCTGCTGCCACGGGGTGCTCGACCCGAACACCATGCCGGGCGGGGCGGTCATCGTCCCCCCGGCGGCTCCGGTTGCCTGGGAGGACAAGTCGCTAGGAGCTCATCGGCGGCCACCAGTCGCCGGCCCTCATGGGCGGTCAGGGTGAAGCCGACTGGGCCGTGCTCGGCCGGGCAGGCGATGCAGGTGCCGTCGGTGGCCGGCGAGGCGACCCACATCGTCCCCTGCGGTGCCCAGACCGCCCGGTCGGCCGCGGTGTCGACGTTGCGATTGATGGTCGCGCACGAACCGACCGCGACGCAGTCCACCCTCGCCGTCGCACGCGCAGACCTGGTCGCCGGCGAACACCAAGGCGTCGCGGCCGAGCACCGCGTCACCTGCGTTCGCCTCGACGCTGACGTGCCGGCCCGCCGCTTCCAGGCGGCTGTTGCCGATCACCCGGACCTGCACGGGCCGGGTTGAAGCCATGCACCTCCGGCTCGCACGCCCCGCCTGACGGCTCCCCCGTCCGAGCCGTCAGGCGGGCGCGCCTCAGCTGCGGGTCAGGGGCTCCCGGGCGGTCTCCCGGGCACGGAGCACGACGACCAGGGTGATCGCGGCGGCCGCCATCACGTAGAACGCCGGGGCGAGGTTGTTGCCGGTGCGGCTGATCAGGAATGCGGCGAAGGCCGGGGTGATCCCGCCGAAGACCGCCACCGAGATGTTGTACGCGATGGACATGCCGCCGTAGCGGATGTTGGTCGGGAACAGCTCGGCCATCGCGGCGTTCATGGCCCCGTCGTAGGCGGCCATGAAGATGCCGAGCAGGGCCATCGCCAGCGTGGCGGCCCAGAAGTGCCCGGAGCCCATCAGCATCAGCGTCGGGTAGCTGAACAGCACGAAGCCGGCGCAGCCGAAGATCATCACCGGGCGACGGCCGATCCGGTCGGAGAGCAGCCCGAACACGGGCACCAGGGCCGCGATCACGATGAAGCCGATCACGGTGGCGCCGTAGGCCACGGTGGCGCTGTACCCGAGGTCCTGCTTGAGGTAGCTCGGCATGAAGGTCTGCAGGATCCAGTGCCCGACCGCCTTGATCACCACGAAGCCGACGCAGAACAGCAGCGCCTTCCAGCCCTTGGTGATCGACTGCCGCAGCGGGTTCGTCACGGTGTCGCCCGAGGCCTTGGCGGCCTGGAACTCCGGGGTGTCCTCCAGCTTGGTCCGCAGGTACAGCCCGATCAGGCCCAGCGGCAGCGCGAGCATGAACAGCACCCGCCACGCCCACCCGTTCAGCACGTCCTCACCCGCGAGGGCCGTGACCAGGAAGACCAGCCCGCCGCCGACGATGAACGCCGCGAACCCGAAGACGTCGATGAAGCTGGTGACGAAGCCGCGCCGGTTGCTGGGGGCGTACTCGGCGAGCAGGGCGGTCGCGCCGGAGCTCTCGCCGCCGGCGGCGAACCCCTGGACCAGTCGCACGATCACCAGGAGCGCCGGGGCGAGCAGGCCCACCGACTGGTAGGTGGGCAGCAGTCCCATGACGAAGGTCGCGCCGCTGGTCAGCAGGATCACCGACGCCAGGGTGGTCTTGCGGCCGATCCGGTCGCCCATCGACCCCCAGAACAGGCCACCGAGCGGCCGCATGATGAACCCGGCACCGAAGATCGCGAAGGTGGAGAGCATCGCCGCCTGCGGGTCTCCCTCGCGGAAGAAGTGCATCGAGATGACGGTGGCGAGCGTGCCGTACAGGCCGAAGTCGAACCACTCCACGAAGTGCCCGGCGCCGGCGGTGAGGATCACCTTCCGCATCCGGCTCTGTCGGTCCTGATCGCTCAGGGGTGGGCTGGTCACGTCGGTCGACATCGGGTCCTCACTTCGTCGTGGTGTGGTTGACGTTGGCGGCAACGTAGCACTGTCCGGCATCGGAGTACCACTGTGCGGTAACAAGATGCCGCTGAATGGGTATAGCCTCGCCGCATGCAGTCAGCCAGCGCAGCGTTCGACGTCGTCGTCATCGGCGGAGGTCTGGCCGGCACCGCCGCCGCCGTGTCCGCCGCCCGGCTGGGTTCCCGGGTCGCCCTGATCACCAACCGCCCGGTGCTGGGCGGGAACTCGTCCAGCGAGATCCGGGTCTGGGTGGTCGGTGCCACCGCGCACGGCACCCAGAGGTTCGCCCGGGAGACCGGGATCATGGGCGAGCTGTTCCTGGAGAACCAGTTCCGCAACCCGCAGGGCAATGCCATCTACTGGGACCAGGTGGTGCTCGACCTGGTGCGGGCGGAGCCGAACGTGTCCCTGCACCTGAACACCGACGTGCGCACCGTGGCGATGGACCCCGCGGACCCGAGCCGGATCGCGTCGGTCACCGGCTGGACGATGGGCTCGGAGATCGAGACGACCTTCACCGCGCCGGTGTTCCTCGACTGCACCGGTGACGGTCTGATCGGCGCGCTCGCCGGCGCCGAGCACCGGATCGGACGCGAGGGCCGGGCGCGGTACGACGAACCGTGGGCGCCGGACACCGACGACGACGAGCTGCTCGGCTCCTCGATCTTCTTCTCCACCCACGACACCGGGAAGCCGGAGAAGTTCGTGCCGCCGAGCATCGCCCGGGACATCGCCAGCACTCCGATCCTCGCCAACCGCGCGATCCGCACCGGCGACAACGGCTGCAGCTACTGGTGGATCGAGTGGGGCGGCGAGCTCGACACCGTGGCCGACAACGAACGGATCCGGGACGAGCTGTGGAGCGTGGTCTACGGCATCTGGGACCACATCAAGAACTCCGGCAGCTTCGAGGCCGACACCCTGACCCTGGACTGGGTGGGTGCGATCCCGGGCAAGCGCGAGTACCGCCGGTTCGTCGGTGACCACACCCTGACCCAGCACGACCTGCTGGACCAGCGCAGCTTCCCCGATGCGGTGGCCTACGGCGGCTGGTCCATCGACCTGCACCCGGTCGAGGGCGTCTACGCGGAGAAGGCCGGTGCGCAGCAGCGGTACACCAACGGCACCTACGACATCCCGTTCCGCAGCCTCTACTCGGTGAACGTCACCAACCTGCTGTTCGCCGGACGGGACATCTCCGCGTCGCACATCGCCTTCGGCTCGACCCGGGTGATGGCCACCTGCTGCACCCAGGGCCAGGCGGCCGGCACCGCCGCCCACCTGATCAGCTCCCGCGGCCTGACCCCGCGGCAGCTCGGGACCGAACCCGAGCACACCCGGTTGCTGCAGCAGACCCTGATCCGCGCCGACGCACCGCTGATCGGCGTTCGTGCCGACGACCCCACCGACCTCGCACCCCGGGCAGCGATCACCGCGAGCAGCGAGCTCACCGCGCTCAGCACGCTGCCCTACCCGGTGGACGGCAGCTTCCACCTGGACCGGGACGTGGCGATCGTGCTGCCGGTCGACCCGGCGGTGGACACCCTGCGCCTGCGCACCGACTCCGACGCCGCGACCTCCCTGCGCGCCGAGCTCTGGTCCACCGGCCGACCGCAGAACTACGTCCCCGTCCGCCACCTGCGCTCGCTCACCGGGCAGGTCCCGGCCGGTGCGGGGGAGACGGTGCTCGACCTGGACCACCGGGGCACCGAGAACGTGGTCCTGGTCCTGCGCGCCGCGCCCGGTGTCCGGCTGCCGCTGACGCTCGGGCACCCGTACGGGGTGCAGATCATGCGGGCCAAGCACGCCGGGGACGCCGCCTTCGACGACCACATCCCGGACGAGCAGGACCAGCCCGTCACCGACTGGGACGCCCGGACGCTGCGCGGACGCTCGTTCGCCTTCAGCGTCGACGCGGCCTCCTCCGCCTGGCGCGCGCACCGCGTGGTGGACGGCTACCAGCGACCCTTCGGCGGCCCGCACCTGTGGTCCTCCGCACCCGGGGCGCTGGAGCACGGTCCGGTGACCCTCGACCTCACCTGGCCCGAGCCGGTCACCGTCACCGAGGTCGACCTGGTGCTCAACGACGACGTGGACGCCGACCTGATCAACCTGCACCACCACCGCACCCACTGGGACGCGGTGCCCGACCTGGTGCGGGACTACCGGATCGAGGCGCTGGTCGACGGTCGATGGACCGTCGTGGCCGAGGAGTCCGGCAACCGGCACCGCCACCGGGTGCACACCCTCGAGCCCACGGTGACCAGCGCCCTGCGTCTGGTGGTCACCGCCACCCAGGGGTCGCCGGCGGTCACCGTGTGCGCCGTCAAGGTGCACTGACTGCCACACTGACTGCCATGCCGCCGAACACGCCGCCGAACCAGAGCATCGAGCGGGCAGCGCTGGTGCTGCGTGCCCTCGGGTCGGCGGAGACCGGTGCCCTGCGAGCCTCGGACATCGGCCGGGCGATCGGACTCGGGCCGTCGACCACCAGCCGGCTGCTCGCCACGCTGGAGGGACTCGACTACGTCCGGCGCGACCCGGTCAGCCAGGAGTACCGGATCGGCACCGCTGTGCTCCTGCTCGCCAGCCAGGGCCTCAACCACGACCCGGTGCACCGCGAGTCCCGCGCCGCCGCCCAGGAGCTCGCGCACCGCACCGGGCTCACCGCGAACGTCGCCGTCCGGGACCGTGACCACGCCGTCTACCTGTGCCACTTCGAGGGGTCGCTGACCCGGAAGTCGCACACCATGATCGGGATGGCCCAACCGCTGCACGCCTCCGCCCTGGGCAAGGCGCTGCTGCTCGACCTCACCCAGGCCGAACGCGAGGACCTGCTCGGCGACCTGGAGCGCTACACCGACCGGACGCTCACCGACCACGACGCGCTCACCGCCGACCTGTGCACGTCCGCGGGCCGGGGCTGGTGCTTCGAGGACCAGGAGCTGGCGCTGGGCCGGTTCTGCGTGGCGGTGCCGATCAGGAACGCCGCCGGATCCGTGGTCGCCGCACTGTCCATCTCCGGGGGGATGTCGGTGCTGCGCGACCGGGACCTGACCGCGATCACCGAGGACCTGATCGAGGTGGGCGACCGGATCAGCGTGGGCCTGGGGTTGCTGGGCGCGGTGCGGACGTCGGCCGCCCGGGGCTGACCGGGGCTGGCCGAGGTCCGGGTCCCGCCGGGCCGCGTCGGGTCGAGGTCCTCTGGTTGCCGGCGTCGCGGACGCGGTGCTCCGACGGTGGGCGACTTCGCGCTCGGTCGGTTCGCCGAGGTGTGAGCCCCGAGGGTCGACACCATGTCGACGGAGAGGAACCCTCCGATCCACCCGAAGTGCTTCTCCGCGTCCTCGGCGGCTGGACGGCGGTCGCCGTCCCGACGGCCGTGTCGGTACCGGTGGAGCCGCCGCCGGCGGTCGCCGGCTCGAGCGGCCGGGCCGCAAGAGTCACTCCGTGATCGGCGTGAACCGCGGCACGCGCCGGCCGTCGTGCTCGACGGTCTCGACGAACATCGACACCGGACGCACCCACAGCCCGAGCTCGCCGTACAGGGCGCGGTAGACCACCATCTCCTCGCCGGTCTCCGAGTGCCGGGCGACGCCGAGCACCTCGTAGAGGTTGCCCTTGAAGTGCCGGTACCGGCCGGGGACCGGCGTGGTGGTGGGGTCGCTCATGACCCGATTCTCGCCGATGCGCCCTTCAGGCACCGGAGCCCGGGGTGCGCTCCGCGTCCCCGAGCCGGATCTCGTAGTGGACCACCCCCGACAGCGTGCCCACCCGGTCGTCGAGGGCCCGCGCCGCGGTGTTGGTCTCCGCCGTGAGCGGTCAGCCAGTGCACGAGCCCGACCGCGGTCCCCTCCGCGTCCCGGGCGATCGCGCCCCGGAGGTCGCCAGCCGGTGTCACGGGGCGCGCGAAGGTCCCCGCGGTGATGCGCTCGTCGACCGTCGTCTCGGAGAAGGCCAGGTAGCCGCCCCACAGCGTGCGCCAGTCGTCGTGGTCGGCGCGGGCGAGGGGGGGTGATCGTGGTGATGCCGGGGAGGGTAGGCGGGCGACGACTCGAGGGGGCCGCCGCGGTCAGGGGGTGGAACGCGCCCCTCGCGCGCGTCGGCGGCCGGCGTGGGCGGCGCCGTGCCCCGACCCACGGGACGGAGGCTGCCGGTGAGCCGGAGGACGTCCTGGTCCGGGGTCCTCGCCCTGGCGGCGTTCGTGGTGGCTCGTGTTTGACAGCGCCGTGCGCGCTCGCTAAAAATGTCCATGCTACCCACTAACGCGCGTTACTAACGCGAGTGACCAGAGAGTCGACGATGACTGACAAGAATCAGCGGCACGTCACGATGGGGGACGTCGCCGATCGGGTCGGGGTCTCCCGGACCACGGTGTCGTTCGTCCTGTCCGATCGGCCCGGGGCGAACATCCCGGCCGAGACCCGGCGGCGGGTGCTCGAGGCCGTTCGCGAGCTCGGGTACCGCCCGAACGCCGCGGCGAAGTCGCTCGCGTCGCAGCGGACGCACCTGATCGGTCTGGTCACGGAGATCGCGACCGCGCCGTTCGCCGGCGCCATCATCAAGGGCGCCCAGGAGCAGGCGTGGAAGGACGGCAAGCTCCTGCTCATCGTCTCCGCGGAGCGCGACCGGCAGGTCGAGGACGCCGCCGTCGAGACGATGCTCGAGCGTCGCGTCGAGGGGATCCTCTACGCGACCACGTGGCACCGTGCGGTGACGCCGCCTGCGGGGGCCGGAGAGGTGCCCACCGTCCTGGTCAACTGCTTCGACGTCGAGGGGCGCTACCCGTCGATCGTGCCGGACGAGGCCCAGGGCGGCTACGACGCCACCCGGCGGCTGATCGATGCCGGGCACCGCCGGATCGCGTTCATCGCGCTCGACCCGGAGATCCCCGCCACCGTGGGTCGCCGCGAGGGCTACGAGCGCGCTCTGCTCGAGGCCGGGATCGAGCCCGACGAGACCCTCGTCGTGCCGGGGTACGCCGACGCGGAGGGCGGATACGCCCGCGCGCACGAGCTGCTCGCGCTCCCCGAGCCACCGACCGGGATCTTCTGCGGCAACGACCGCATGGCCATGGGTGCGTACGACGCCGTCAAGGAGCGCGGGCTGCGCATCGGGCACGACGTCGGCCTGGTCGGCTTCGACAACCAGGAGATCATCGCCGGCTACCTGCGGCCGGGCCTGACCACGGTGGCGCTGCCCTTCGAGGAGATGGGAGCCCGAGCCGTGCAGATGCTCACCGAGAGCCCCTCCGCCTCCGGCGCGTTCGCGCCCTTGCTGACCCACTGCCCGCTCGTCGAGCGGGCCTCCGCCTGACCCCCGCTCCTCCCCGGACCCCCACCCACCTTCGATGGTGAAGAGAGGCAAGGCACACACATGAGGACACGCACGCTCACCCGGTTCGCGGCCGTCGCGGTCGCCGCCGCCCTGAGCCTGACCGCCTGCACCAGCACTGGTGGCGGCGACGGCGGCGCGGCCGCCGACGGCAACCAGCTGCTGACGATCCCCCGCGAGGACATGGGGACGTTCACCCGGAACTTCAACCCGTTCTCGCCGAACGTGGCGCCGCTGACGCAGCAGGCGATCTACGAGTCGATGCTCGTGTACAACCCGGCCGACCAGTCGACGACGCCCTGGCTGGCCAGCGAGTGGACGGTCTCCGACGACGGGGCCAGCATCGACTTCACGCTGCGCGACGGCGTGCAGTGGTCGGACGGGGAGCCCCTCGTGCCGCAGGACGTCATCACGACGTTCGCGCTCCAGAAGGAGCTCATGGGCGGCTTCGAGTACCTCACCGAGGTCACGGCCGTCGACGACCACACCGTGCGGTTCGTCTTCGACCGCGCGTACTCGCCGGCGCTGTACGAGATCGGCCAGCAGGTGCTGCTGCCCGACCACATCTGGTCGGCGGTCGCGGACCCGGCCAAGGACACCAACTCCGAGCCGGTCGGCACCGGACCGTTCACCGAGGTCGCGAACTTCCAGTCCCAGTCGTTCGACCTGATGCCGAACCCGCACTACTGGGGCGAGACGCAGATCGCCGGGGTCCGGATGCTCGCGTTCGCCGGCAACGACGGCGCGAACCTCGCCGCCGCCAACGGGGACGTGGACTGGGCCCCGCAGTACATCCCGAACATCGAGGACGCGTTCGTCGCGAAGAACCCCGACCACAACCACTACTGGTTCCCCGCCACCGGCTCGATCATCAACTGGCAGCTCAACACCACCAAGGCGCCGTTCGACGACGTCGCCGTCCGCCAGGCCCTGAGCCTGGCGGTCGACCGCGAGCAGGTCGCGGACATCGGGATGTCGGGGTACACCCACCCCGCCGACTGCACCGGGCTCACCGACGCCTACGAGTCGTGGAAGTCCGCCGACGTCGTGGACGCCTGCGACTGGACCGCCCGCGACGTGGACGCCGCCAACGCGCTCCTCGACGAGGCCGGGTACCCGAAGGGCGCCGACGGGATGCGCACCCTGCCCGACGGCTCGCCGTTCGCGTTCACGTTCTCGGTGGGCTCGACCTCGTCCGACTGGCTGTCGGTCGGCAACATCATCGCCCAGAACATGAAGGACATCGGCGTCGAGGTGACGGTCGACGCCCCCGACTGGGCGACCGTGACGTCCTCCTACGAGGACGGGACCTTCGACTCCGGCATCGTGTGGGCCAACAACGCGCCCACCCCGTACCAGTTCTTCCGCGGCGTCATGTCGACCGAGACGGTCAAGGCGGTCGGCGAGAAGACCTTCGAGAACTACCACCGGTTCGGGCTGCCCGAGGCCGACACGCTGCTGGCGCAGTTCGCGGCCACGAGCGACACCACCGCCCAGCACGCGATCGTCGACCGGCTCCAGGAGCTCTACGCCGACAACGCCCCGGTCATCCCGCTGTTCCCGGGACCGGAGTGGGGCGCGTACACCGACGTCCGGTTCACCGGCTGGCCGACCGAGGACGACCCGTACGCGACCCTCAACGTCCGCGCGCCCACGACGGTGCTGGTCCTGACCACGCTCGAGCCCGTCGTCGACTGACCCCTGTTCCCGCGCCGGGCCGCCCCGAGCGGCCCGGCGCGGGTCAGCCGCCCCCCACCGCCAAGGATCCGCCATGTCCTACGTCCTGCGCCGACTGGGCTTCTACGTCGTCGCCTTCTGGGCGTCGATCACGCTCAACTTCCTCCTGCCGAGGCTCATGCCCGGTGACCCCGTCTCGCGGATGTTCGCGCGGATGCAGGACTCGATGCAGCCGGAGCAGATCGACCAGCTCCGCCGGTTGTTCGGCCTCGACCAGCGTCCGATGTGGCAGCAGTACCTCTCGTACATCGGCGACATGTTCACCGGGAACATGGGAGTGTCGATCTCCCGGTTCCCGACCCCGGTCGTCGAGGTCATCGGCACGCAGATCGGGTGGACGATCCTCCTCGGGGGGACCGCCCTGCTGATCGCGGTCGTGCTCGGCAACCTCCTCGGCATCCTCGCGGCCTGGCGTCGCGGCGGCCTCCTCGACTCGGTGTTCCCGCCGCTGCTCGTGTTCGTCGGCTCGTTCCCGTACTTCTGGCTCGCGATGGGCGCGCTGTACCTGTTCGGCATCACCCTCGGCTGGCTCCCGGTCCGGCACGCGTTCACCGCCGGTACCACGCCCGGCTTCACCGGCGAGTTCATCGGCGACGTCGCCACCCACCTCGTCCTGCCGGCGCTCACGATCGTGCTCGTCTCGATCGGCGGCTGGATGCTGGGCATGCGCAACACGATGATCGCCACCACCGCCGAGGACTACATCACGATGGCCGAGGCGAAGGGCCTGTCCCACGGCCGGATCATGTTCCGCTACGCCGCCCGCAACGCCCTGCTGCCCTCGGTGACGTCCTTCGGCCTGTCGCTCGGCTTCGTCGTCGGCGGCGCGCTGCTGACCGAGGTCGTGTTCGCCTACCCCGGCGTCGGGTACCAGCTGCTGTCCGCCGTGCAGGGCCTGGACTACCCCCTGATGCAGGGCATCTTCCTCACGATCACCGCCGCCGTGCTGCTGGCGAACTTCGTGGTCGACATCGTCTACGTCCGGCTCGACCCGCGCGTGCGCGTGTCCTGAGGGGAGTCCTGATGGCCATCCTGCAACCGGGCGTGTCCCCGGAGACCCCGGAGCTCACCGACCCCGCGCACACCGCCGAGGCTCTGCCGCGACCCGTGCGCGGCCGCCAGCTGCGTCAGGTCCTGCGCAACCGGAAGGCCGCGTCCGGCCTGACCGTCCTCGCGCTGTTCGCCGCGATCGCGCTGCTCGCGCCCGTCCTCGCACCGGGCGACCCCGCGCTGATCAGCGCGATCCCGTCCCAGCCGCCGAGCGCCGAGCACCTGCTCGGCACCACCGCCAAGGGCCAGGACGTGCTCGCGCTGACGATGTGGGGAGCCCGCTCGTCCCTGGCCATCGGCTTCCTGGTGGGCACCGCGGCCACGCTGCTGGGGATGCTCGTCGGCGTGGCGTCCGCGTACTTCGGCCGGGCGGTCGACGACTCCCTGTCGGTCGTCACGAACATCTTCCTGCTCCTGCCCAGCCTGCCGCTGCTCGTGGTGCTCGCCGCGTTCCTCCCGCCGGGACCGGGGACGGTCGTCCTGGTCCTGATCATCACGGGCTGGGCCGGCTCGGCGCGGGTCCTGCGCTCGCAGGCGCTGTCGATCCGCGCGAAGGACTTCGTCGCCGCCGCGGTCGTCACCGGCGAGCGCCCGCTGCGGATCATGTTCCGCGAGATCGTCCCGAACATGGCCTCGATCGTGATGAGCACGTTCCTGGCCTGCGTCATCGGCGCGATCGGCGCCCAGGCGGGGCTGGAGTTCCTCGGCCTCGGGGACGTCAGCGTCGTGAGCTGGGGCACCAACCTCTACTGGGCGAGCAACGACGGCGCGCTGATGACCGGTGCCTGGTGGGCCTTCGTGCCCTCGGGTGCCTGCATCGCCGTCGTGGCCTTCGCCCTCGCGATGGTCAACTACGCGGTCGACGAGGTCACGAACCCTCGGCTGCGCGGCAGGAAGGGCTGACCCATGTCCACGCACCCCCACGTCGATACCGGGCCGCTGCTCCGGGTCGACCACCTCTCCGTCCGCTACGGCGGAGAGGGGCGCGACATCCTCGGCGCCGACGACGTGAGCCTGACCATCGCGCCCGGGGAGGTGCTCGGCCTGGCCGGCGAGTCCGGCAGCGGGAAGTCCACCGTCGCGAACGCGATCATGCGCCTGCTGCGCCCTCCGGCGCAGATCACCGGTGGCACCGTCACCTTCCGCGACCAGGACGTGCTCGCGCTGCGCGGCGAGGAGCTGCGGAGGTTCCGGTGGAGCGAGATCGCGATGGTCTTCCAGTCCGCGATGAACTCCCTGAACCCGGTGATGACCGTCGGCGACCAGATCGTCGACGTCTACACCGCGCACGGCCGCCTCGACCGGCGCGCCGCACGCGACCGCGCCGTCGAGCTGCTCGAGCTCGTGGGCATCCCGGCCGACCGGCTGGATTCCTACCCGCACCAGCTCTCGGGCGGGATGCGCCAGCGCGTCGTGATCGCGATCGCCCTGACGCTGGACCCGCAGCTCCTCATCCTCGACGAGCCCACCACGGCGCTGGACGTCGTCGTGCAGCAGGAGATCATGCAGCAGATCCAGTCGCTGCAGGCCGACCGCGGCTTCGCGGTCCTGTTCATCACCCACGACATCTCCCTGATGGTGGAGATGTCGCACCGGATGGCCGTCATGCACTCGGGCCGGATCGTCGAGAGCGGCCCGTCCGACCAGATCCTCGACGAACCGCTGCACCCGTACACCGCAGCCCTGATGGGTGCGTTCCCGCCCATCACCGGTCCGCGGGTCCATCTGACGGGACTCGGTGAGCGCACCGCCGGCGGCGGCGCGCTCGGGTTCGACCCCAGGAACATCCCGGATCTGGCCGAGGTGAGCCCGGGGCGCTGGGTCGCCCCCGTGGACGGAACCGGGCACCGGCGCACCGAAGGAGCCGCACGATGACCGCCACGACCCCGACCGCGCGGTCGGCCGCGCTCTCCGTGCGCGACCTGGTCAAGGACTTCCCGCAGGGCGGGCTGTTCTCCCGCCGGGTCGTGCACGCGCTGAGGGACGTCTCGTTCGATCTCGGGCACGGCGAGGTGGTCGCGCTGGTCGGCGAGTCCGGCTCCGGCAAGAGCACCGTCGCCCGGATCCTGGCGCGGCTGGAGCGCCCCACCTCGGGGTCGGTCCTGCTCGGCGGGCGGGACGTGCTGGCCGCCGAGCCCCGGCGAGCGAGCCGTGCGTACCGCGGCCAGGTGCAGATGGTGTTCCAGGACCCGTTCGGGTCGCTGAACCCCGTGCACCGGGTGTCGCACTTCCTCGAGCGTCCGCTCGTCATCCACGGCAAGGCCTCCGGCCCCGGGCTGCGGGCGGGGATGCGCGAGCTGATGAGCGACGTCGGTCTCACCGCCGACATGCTCGACGTCCACCCGCACCAGCTCTCGGGCGGGCAGCGGCAGCGTGTCGCGATCGCGCGGGCACTGGCGGTCGAACCGTCGGTGATCCTGGCGGACGAGCCCACCTCGATGCTCGACGTGTCCGTGCGGATCGGCGTGCTCAACCTCATGCGCCGGCTGTGCGACGAACGCGGCATCTCGATCCTGTACATCACGCACGACCTGGCGTCCGCGCGGTACGTGGCGGACCGGACCCTCGTGATGTACCAGGGCCACCTCGTCGAGGGCGGCGACTCCCTCGACGTGATGGCCTCGCCCACCCACCCCTACACCCGGCTGCTCGTGTCGGCCGTGCCCGACCCGCGCCGGCGCCGGTCGCTGGGGCCCGACGAGCGCGCCGAGCTGCGCGCCGCGGTCCAGATCGCGATGTACGGCCCGCGGGGCACGGCGGACCAGCCCGCGCCGAACACGGCTCTCGTCCGCAACGACCTCGGCGGCGGCCACTGGGTCCGCCTGCGCGTGCCCGCCGACGCCACACCGACCACGACCGGAGGACCGCGGTGACCATCCGCACCGAGACCGACGCCGCACCCGTGACGCCGGCCCTGCCCGCCCCGGGCACGCACGACGACGCGACGACCCGACGGGCCGCGCTCGTGGCCGAGGCCGCCCGCGACCACCTGCGCCCGCGCGCGCACGTCACCGCACCCGGGGGCTGGTTGAACGACCCGAACGGCGTGGGCGTCCGCGACGACACCTACCACCTCTTCTACCAGTACAACCCCGATGCCCCGGTCCACCACGCGATCCACTGGGGCCACCTGACCTCGGCGGACCTGGTGCACTGGCGGGACGAGCCCATCGCGCTCGCGCCCGAGGCCGGCGCGGACGAGGACGGCTGCTGGTCCGGGGTCCTGGTCGACGACGACGGCACGCCCACGCTCGTGTACTCCGGGCGACGCGACGGTGCCGAGTCGGCGTGCCTGGCGGTCGGGTCCCCGGATCTGCGCACCTGGCGGCGGGAGGCGGCCAACCCGGTCGTGGCGGGCCCGCCCGCCGGCCTGGAGACCACAGCGTTCCGTGACCACGCCGTGTGGCGGGAGCAGGGCCGCTGGCACATGCTGATCGGCTCCGGCGTCGTCGGTCTCGGCGGCACCGCGCTGCACTACGCGTCGGACGACCTGCGCACCTGGGACTACCTCGGGCCGATGGTCACCGGCGACGCGGCGGACCGGCCCGACGAGGCGGTGCTCGACGCGGACAACCACGCGTGGACCGGCACCATGTGGGAGTGCGTCGACCTGTTCGACCTGCCCGCCCCCGACGGCGGGGTGCGCACGGTCCTGGTGTTCTCGGCCTGGGACCACGGCCGCACCCTCCACCCGATGTACCTGGTGGGCCGGCGCGACGGCGACCGGTTCGTCCCCGAGGCCCCGGCGCGGTTGCTGGACCTCGGCCGCCGGCACTTCTACGCCCCGCAGTCGTTCACCGACGACCGCGCGGGCGGGCGGCGCGTCATCTACGGCTGGATGCAGGAGGCCCGCTCCGACGGCGCGTGCGTCGCGGCCGGGTGGTCCGGCGTCATGACGCTGCCGCGCGAGCTCACGCTCGACCGCGAGGGCCGGCTGCACGCCCGCCCGGTTCCGGAGGTGGAGCTGCTGCGGGGAGATCCCGTGCCGCTCCCCGGCGGCGCCGCGCGGGCCGACCAGGTGGACGTCGTGGCCGACCTCGTGCTGCCCGACGGCGGCCGCGTCGACGTCGAGCTGCTCGCGACCCCGGACGGTGCGGAGCGGACGGTGCTGAGCATCACCCGCCGGGGGGATGTCGCCGAGGTGCTGCTGGACCGGTCGGCGTCGAGCCTGGACCCCACGCTCGACGTCGTCGCCCTCCGTGGTGGCGTCCGGGTCGACGCCTCGGGGGTGCTCGACCTGCGCGTGCTCGTCGACCGGTCCGCGGTCGAGGTGTTCGTCGCCGGCGTCCCGCTCTCGGCACGGGTCTACCCCACGCGGCCCGACGCCACCGGCCTGCGCCTGTCCGCGTCCGCGGGTGGGGAGGTCGTGGCCGCCCGGGCGTGGCGTCTCGGCGAGGCGTTCCCGGAGCCGAGGACCGTCGAGGGTCCGCTGTGAGCACCGCGGTGTGGAACCCGCCGCGCGGGCGCGCGGGTGACGTCATCCCGTACGTCCACGACGACGTGCTGCACGTGTTCTACCTGCGCACCCCGGTGGACGACGAGGCCCCGAACACCACGGCCTGGTACCACGTGGCGACCGACGACCTGGTCACCTGGACCGACCACGGCGAGGCGATCGGCCGGGGCGGTGCCGACGAGCAGGACCCGTCGGTCGCGACCGGGTCCGTCGTCCAGGACGACGACGGTCTCTTCCACGCGTTCACGACCGGCTTCTCCCGGTACGACGGCCCGGACGGCCCCCGCAACCAGGCGGTGCTGCACGCGACCAGCGCGGACCTGATCACCTGGGTCAAGGACCCCGGCTTCTGGCTCGGGTCCGACGAGTCGCGGTACGACCGCCACGACTGGCGCGATCCCTTCGTCTGGCGTGACGCCGAGGGGTGGCGGATGGTGCTCGCCGGCCGGCACCGGCTGCCGGGCGACGCCACCCGCGGCGAGCGGCGACGGTCGGGCCTGGTCGTGCAGCTCCGGTCGGACGACCTGCTGAGCTGGCACGAGGTGGAGCCGCTCTGGGACCCGGGGCTGTTCACGATGCACGAGTGCCCGGACGTGTTCGCGATGGGCGACTGGTGGTACCTCGTGTACTCGACCTTCGACGACCGGCAGGTCACCCGCTACCGGATGGCCCGCTCGCCCGAGGGGCCGTGGCTCGCGCCGCAGGTGGTCCGCGGGCACGGCGACGACGCTCTGGACGACGACGGGCTGTACGCGGCGCGGACCGCCGGCCTGCGTGGCCGGCGGCTGCTGGTCGGGTGGTGCCCGACCCGCGCCGGCGGCGAGGACTCCGGCGACTGGCAGTGGGGCGGGTCCCTGGTCGTCCACGAGCTGGTGCAGCGTGCGGACGGGTCGCTCGGCACGCGGCTGGCCGGATCCGGACCGGACTCCGAGCCGGTCGCCCTCACCGCCGGCCGTGGTTGCTGGTCGGTGGCGGGCGGCGGCAGCTGGCGGGTCGGCTGCGAGAGCGGCCGCGCCACCGGTTCGCTCGGCCCGGTGGCCCCGACCGGGGCGGTGACGGTCTCCTTCCGGCCCGAGCAGCCGACGGCTCGCGTCGGCCTGCGCCTGATCGGCCGCGACGAGGACTACGACGTCGCCGTCGACCTGGTGCGGCAGGAGGTCGTGCTCGACCGGGGGAGCCGGGCGGCGTGGCAGCGACCGCTGCACGTGCGACCGTCCGCTCCCCGTGACGACGCCGCGACCGTGCTCCGCACCGCGTGGGAGCGGGACGTCGTCCTGGTCCAGGTCGGCGACGACGACGTCCTGACGGCTCGCATCCACGGCGGCCCCCCGGTCCGCGCCGAGGTGTTCGTCGAGGACGGCCGGGGGACCCTCGCGGTCCGTGCCGGCGAGCCCGCGGGGGATCGCCGTGGCTGAGCGGGTCGTGGTGCTGGGCGAGGCGCTGGTCGACGTCCTCCCGGCCGAGGGCGGTCGCCGCCGCGAGCTGCCCGGCGGGAGCCCTGCGAACGTGGCGGTGACCCTCGCGCGGCTGGGGCGCGCCGCGCACCTCCTGACCACGCTCGGCCACGACGGCCGGGGCGACGACGTGCGCCGGTGGCTGACCGGCTCGGGGGTGACCGTCCACGCCGACGTCCCCGCCGACGGGCGGACGTCCGTCGCGGAGGTCGTGCTGCAGCCGGACCGGTCGGCCCGCTACCGGTTCGACCTGACCTGGGACCTGCCGGTGCGCGCCCTGGACGCCGTCGGCCTCGGCGCCCGTGCCGGTGCCGGTCCGTCGCCCGCGGCGGTGCACGTCGGCTCCGTCGCCACGGTCCTCGACCCCGGCGCCACCACGGTCGAGGCGGCCGTGCGTGCGGCGCACGGCCGCGCGCTCGTGACGTTCGACCCGAACGCCCGGCCCGCCGTCACGCCCGACGTCGAGCGCACGCGCGAGCGGGTCGAGCGCCTGATGGCGTGGGTCGACGTGGTCAAGGTGTCCGCCGAGGACGTCGAGTGGTACCACCCCGGGACCGACCCCGTGGACGCGGCGACCCCCTGGCTCGCGGGGACCCGGGGCCCGGTGCTCGTCGTGGTGACGCTCGGCGGGGACGGGAGCGTCCTGCTGCGACGGACCCCGGCCGGGATCGACGAGGTGCGCGTGCCTGCCCCGCGGGTCGAGGTCGCCGACACGATCGGCGCCGGCGACACCTTCACCGGCGCGCTGGTCGACGCCCTGGTCGGCGCGGGGGCGCGCGGCCCGGGCGCCCGCGCGCGGCTCACGGCCCTCGAGGTGCCGGCGCTGCGGCGGGCGGCGGCCTGGGCGGCGGCGGCCGCGGCGGTCACCGTGTCCCGGCCGGGCGCGGACCCGCCCACGCGCGAGGAGCTGCACTCCGCGCTTGGTTAACCGATTGACCAGCGTGCTTCGGTGCTGTTACGTTGTGGTCAACCGATTAACCACGACGACGAGGTATCGATGAGCCACCGTGGGTTCTACACGCCGCCGGCCGCATGGGTGGGCGATGTCATCCCCTGGGAAGAGGACGGGGTCTTCCACCTCTTCTACCTGCACGAGACGCGCCGCGAGCCGCGCGAGGGCATGCCCTGGCACCGGGTCGTGACCACCGGGCTCGTCGACTTCGACGAGGCGGGCGAGGCGATCGGCTCGGCCGGGGCCGGGGCGCCGGACTTCAACGTCTACACGGGCAGCATCGTGCGGGCCGCCGACGGGACCCACCACGCGTTCTACACGGGGCAGAACCCGACCCGCACGGGGCCGGACGGCCGCCCGCTGCAGCTCGTGCTGCACGCGACGAGCAGCGACGGCATGCGGTCCTGGCAGCGGCACCCGGCGGACACCTTCGGTGCGACCGCCGGGTACGAGACCGGGGACTGGCGGGACCCGTTCGTGTTCCGCGACGAGGAGGCGGGTGTGTGGCGGATGCTCGTCACCGCCCGCCACGCGACCGGCCCCCGGCGGCGCCGCGGCGTGATCGCCCAGTGCGTCTCGCGCGACCTGTCGACGTGGGAGCCGGCGGAGCCCTTCTGGGATCCCCGCCGGTACCTCGCGCACGAGTGCCCCGAGGTGTTCGAGTGGAACGGCTGGTGGTACCTGGTGTACTCCGAGTTCAGCGACGCCTTCACCACCCGCTACCGCATGTCGCGCAGCCTGCACGGCCCGTGGGCCGCCCCGGAGCACGACACGCTCGACGGACGCGCCTACTACGCGGCGAAGTCGGCGGCCCGCGACGGGAGGCGGTTCTTCTTCGGCTGGATCGCCTCGCGCGAGGGCGCGACCGACGACGGCGCGTGGCAGTGGGCCGGGACGCTCTCGGTGCTCGAGGCGACCCAACGGCCCGACGGGACGCTCGCCTTCCACCCGGCCGCCGAGCTCCGCGAGACGTTCGGCGGGCCGGTCCCCGCTCTTCCGGGCGGGACCGTCCTGAGCGCCCCGGACGGGTACCGGGCGGCGATCACCGCCGTGGACACCACCGACGAGGTGCGCGTGGTGGCACGGTTCGACGTGCCGGACGGCACCACCGAGTGCGGGCTGCTCCTGCGCGCGAGCGAGGACGGCGACGAGGGCTACGTGCTGCGGCTCGAGCCGAGACGTCGTCGCCTCGTGCTCGACCGGTGGCCGCGCCGGGCGACCGGCACCGAGCAGTGGCAGATCTCCGGCGACGTCCCGTTCGCTGTCGAGCTCGAGCGCCCGTGCGCGATCGAGCCCGGCGAGCACACCCTCGAGGTCATCCTCGCCGGCGAGCTCCTGGTCGCGACGCTCGACGACGCCACCGTCCTGAGCGCACGCGTCTACGACCACCGCACCGGCCGCCTCGGCGCCTTCGTCGGCGAGGGCACCGTGACGGTCCTCGAGCTCACGGCGCAGTCCCGCAGCGAACCCCTCGACCCGGCCGATCCGCGGGGTGACCTCCGCGCAGCGGTCACCGTCTGACACCCCACCCCCCACCCCTTCACCCACGATCAACGGAGATCTCGACATGGTCAGCACCTCCCGGCGCCGCGGCGCCCTCACCGCGGCACTCGTGTCCGTCGCCCTCACCCTCACCGCCTGCTCCGGGGCCGCCGGCTCGGCCGACCCGACGGACGTCGACCCCGCCGGGGACGTCGTCCCCCGCGAGATCTCCTGGCTGCTGTCCCGTCCGGCCGACGGCGGGGTCATCACGGCCATGCAGCAGATCGCCGACGAGTACGCCGAGGACCACCCCGGCTTCTCCCTGAACCTGATCACGACCCCGGACCGGCCCTCGTACATCCAGAAGTACGAGACGCTCGCCGCGGCGAACAAGCTCCCCGAGCTCTTCGACACCGACGCGACGCCGTTCGCGCAGAAGCTCGCCGACCAGGGCCGCATGGTGGACGTCGGGGCGCTCCTCGACGACCTCGGCCTGACCGGGACGTACCGGGAGGCGGCGCTCAACTACCAGCGGTTCCCCGACGGCGCGCTCCACATGGTCCCGTTCGAGTACTCCAGCGAGTACTTCTGGTACAACACGGAGCTGTTCACGCAGGCGGGGATCGCCGTGCCCGCGACGCTCGACGACTTCCCGGCGATGTGCCAGGCCCTGCGCGCCGAGGGTGTCACGCCGATCGCCCTCGACGGGCAGGACCAGTGGCCGCTCGAGCGGTACTGGTCGTACTACCCGTTCCGGCAGGCGGGGCCGGACTACGTCCGTGCCGTCGCGACCGGCGACGCGACGTTCTCCGACCCGGCCGGGCAGGCGGCGGCGCAGTGGCTGTACGACCTGGGCCGGGCGGGCTGCTTCCAGGACGGGTTCTCCTCGACCGGGTACGCCGACGCGCAGGCCCTGTTCACCTCGGGCAAGGCTGCGGTCTACAACATCGGCACCTGGGAGCTCGCGAACCTCGCGACCGACGCGCTCGACGAGGGTGTCCGGGACGCCGTCGACTTCTTCACGCTGCCGACGACCGACGGCGCCGTCACCGACGGGAACGAGTTCGTGACCACCTCCGGGATCGGCATGGCGGTCAACGCCACGACCTACGACCCGCTCGTGCGTGACTTCCTCGCCTTCGCGCTGGAGCGCTACCCCGAGGTCTACGCCGCGAGCGGTGCGCTGTCGCCGACCACGACCGTGGCGACCACGGTCCCCGACGACGCGACCCCGCTGTACACCAAGGCGGTCGAGCAGGCCGAGAGCGTCGGCAGCGAGATCGCCGTGCCATGGGACACCCAGCTCGACCCGGCGACCAACACCCGGCTGCAGCAGGAGCTGACGCTCCTCGTCCAGGGCGACATCACGCCCGAGGAGTTCACCACCACGATGGACGCCTCGCTGGCGGAGAACCTCGGTGACTGACGCGACCGTGACCCGGCGGGCGGGCGCGGCACGTCCGCGCCCGCCCCGGCGGCGGGGGATGCCCATGTCGGCGTCGATGCTGCCGCGGCGCTCGGCCCTCTCCGTGGCCGTGTTCCTCGTCCCGCCGTTGCTGCTGTACGGGTTCGCCGTGCTGCTGCCGATCGGGCAGTCGCTCGTCCTGAGCCTGTTCCGCTGGGACGGCATCAGCGACATGCGCTTCGTCGGTCTCGACAACTACGTCAAGATGCTCACCCGCGACGACGTGTTCTGGACGGCGTTCGGCAACGCGATCGGCTATCTCGCCATCTGCCTCGTGCTCCAGCTCGGCGGCGCCCTGGTCGTCGCGAGCCTGCTCACGGCGATCCCGCGGGCGCGCGAGCTCATCAAGACCCTCTACCTGCTGCCCGCGGTGATCTCGACCGTCGCCATCGCCCTGCTGTTCCAGCGGCTCTACTCGCTCGAGCCGCTCGGTCTGATCAACCAGCTGCTCGGGTGGGTCGGGCTGGAGCACCTGCAGACCGCGTGGCTGTCGAACGTGAGCACCGTGCTCGCGGCGGTCTCGGTCCCCGAGGGCTGGCGCTTCACCGGCCTGTACATGCTCATCGTCTACGCGGCGCTGATCGCCGTGCCCCGCGAGCTCGAGGAGGCCGCCCGCCTGGACGGCGCCTCCTGGTGGCAGGTCTTCTGGCGCATCCGGTTCCCGTACATCCGCCCGGTGTGGATCACCACGACGGTCATGGCGACGACCTACGCGCTGCGCGGGTTCGACATCCCGTACCTGCTCACCAACGGCGGGCCGGGTCAGGCGTCCGAGCTCCTGACGACCTACATGTACAAGACCGCTTTCGTGCACACCGACTACGGGTACGCCAGCGCCATCTCGGTCTTCATCGTGATCGAGTGCCTCGTCGCCGTCGGCCTGATCTTCCTGCTCCTGCGTCGAGGGGACGACAAGTGACCTCCGTGCTGACCTCTCCGGTCGCGACGAGCCCGCACGCGAACCCGCGACCGGCCCGGCGCCGGCCCGGCCCCGCGACCCGGCTGCGGGCGCACCGCACCCTGCTCACCGTGACGATCGCCGTCATCGTGCTCGTGCAGGTCTACCCGCTGGTGTGGCTGCTCCTGACCAGCTTCCGCACCGCGGCCGACTTCGCGGGCGGCAACCCGTTCGCGCTGCCGTCCTCGTTCACGCTCGAGAACTACAGCCGTGCCTTCGCGACCGGCAACCTCTGGGTGAACGTCACCAACAGCTTCATCGTCACGATCGGCGCGAGCGTGCTGATCGTCGTGGCGGGCATGATGGCGGCGTACGCCCTGCAGGTCCTGGGCTTCCGGCTCAGCGGCCTGGTGCGGGCGGTGTTCCTCATGGGCATCGTCGTCCCCGTGCAGATCTCGCTCGTGCCGCTGTTCATCGACTACTCGCAGGTCGGCCTGCTGGACACGCACCTGTCGATGATCGTCCCGCTGGCCGCGTTCGCGCTGCCGATGGCGGTCTACCTGTTCTCGTCGTTCTACGAGTACATCCCCCGCGAGACGTACGAGGCCGCCTCGCTGGACGGCGCCGGCCCCTACCGGATCTTCAGCCAGATCACGCTGCGGCTCTCGACGAACACGATCATCACCGTCGTGCTCGTGAACAGCATCTTCATCTGGAACGATTTCATCTTCGCCAACACCTTCGTGCTGTCCGACGGGCTCAAGACGATCCCGCTCGGCCTGCAGAACTACATCGGGGCGATGGGGAACACCGACTGGACGGCGACGTTCGCGGCCGTGTGCGTCACGGTCACGCCGCTGCTGCTGGTGTTCCTCGTCCTGAACAAGGCGATGATCCAGGGTCTGGAGAGCGGAGCAGTCAAGGGATGAGCGGCACCGACCAGGGCAGGGGCGGTCACCCCGTCACGATGCGGGACGTCGCGAAGGCGGCGGGGGTGTCGGTGGCGACGGTGTCCCACGTCGTCAACGACAAGCCGGGCGCGCGGATCGGCGACGACACGCGCAAGCGGGTCCAGGACGCGGTCGCCGAGCTCGGCTACCGCCCGAACGCGCTGGCCAAGACCCTGTCGCAGGGGTCGTCGCGGTTCATCGGCCTGGTCGCCGACGCGATCGCGACGACGCCGTTCGCCGGTCAGATCATCCACGGCGCGCAGGACGAGGCGTGGAAGCACGGCTACGTGCTCCTGGTCGCGAACACCGAGGGCAACCCGGGGGTCGAGAACGACGCCATCGCCATGATGCTCGAGCACCAGGTGCTCGGGATCCTGTACTCGACCTGGTTCCACCGGGAGATCGCCGTCCCCGAGGCGCTGCACCAGACCGACACCGTCCTGGTCGACTGCTTCGCCGACGGCAGCGGCCTGCCGGCCGTCGTCCCGGACGAGGAGCAGGGCGGGCGCACCGCGACCGAGGAGCTGCTCGCGGCCGGGCACCGTCGCATCGCGTTCCTGAACACGACGACGCCCTCGCCCGCGCAGTCCGGGCGGCTCGCGGGCTACCGGACGGCGCTCGAGAGCGCCGGGATCGCCTTCGACGAACGGCTGGTGCTGCCCGCCGTGCCGGAGCAGGAAGGCGGCTACGCGGCCACGCCGGGGGTCCTCGCGTCCGGCGCGACCGCGGTGTTCTGCCACAACGACCGGGTCGCGATGGGCCTGTACGACGGTCTGCGCGAGAACGGGCTGCAGATCCCGGCCGACATCGCGGTGGTCGGGTTCGACAACCAGGACGTCATCGCCGCCCACATGCGCCCGCCGCTGTCCACGGTGGCTCTGCCGCACTACGAGCTCGGCGCGGCGGGAGTCCGCGTGCTCCTCGGCCTGGAGGGCGACGTCGAGACCGTGCGCGTCGCGTGCCCGCCGGTCCGCCGGCAGTCCGTCTAGGTGTGATGTCCAGGCCCGACCGCGCGACCGCCCGGCCGCGCCTCAGCCGAACGCGACCCCGGTCATCCGCAGCGACACCTCCCACAGCCGCGCCGCGTCCTGCGCGGACCGCAGCGGCCGCCACGGCCGCAGCTCCGCGGGCGCCCCGGCCGCACCCCCGGGCCCGCCCGGTCCGAAGAACGCCCCGTCGCGGGCGTCCGGCGAGGTCGCGGCGAGCAGCGCCGGCAGCGCCGCGCTCTCCGGCGTCCCGGCCAGCCCGTGCGCGGAGAGCCACCGGATCAGGCGGATCTCCCGGGTGTCCTGCGCCCGCCCGACCTCGGGCCGCGCGGCGAGCAGGCTGGTCGGGGCGACACCGGGGTGGGACAGGGTGCTGGTGATGCCCCACCCGGCGGCGCGGCTCCGGCGCGCCAGCTCCAGGGCGAACAGGCCGACCGCGATCTTCGACTGCCGGTAGGCGCGCATGCCGTCGTACCCGCGCTCCCCGTTCAGGTCGTCCCAGTGCACCGACCCGCGGCGCGCGGCGACGCTCGCCTGGGAGGTGACGCGCGCCCGGCCGGCCCGCAGCAGGGGCAGCAGGTGCGCGGTGAGCGCGACGTGCCCCAGGTGGTTCGTGCCGAGCTGCAGCTCGAACCCGTCGGCGGTGGTCTGCCGCTCGGGCGGGGTCATCACGCCGGCGTTGTTGACCAGCACGTGGATCGGCTCGCCGTCCGCGCGCAGCTTCTCGCCGAGGGCGGCGACGGAGGCCAGCGAGGACAGGTCGAGGTCGTGCAGCTCCAGGCGGGCCGCGGGGTGGCGGGCGCGGATCGTCTCCGCGGCGGCGGCGCCCTTGCGCGGGTTGCGGACCGGCATCAGGACCTGCGCCCCGGCCGCGGCGAGCCGGGTCGCGATGACGAGGCCCACGCCGTCGCTGGCGCCCGTGACGAGGGCGCGCCGCCCGGTGAGGTCGGGGATCGTGAGGTCGTGGCTCCGTGGCATGGGCTGCTCCTGCGTCGTCCGGGACGCCCGTGCGGCGTCCCGTGCCGAGGCTGCCTCAGCCCGGCGGTGCCCAGCCACGGCCTGACGATCCGTGGATCGGCGGTGCGGCCCGCGGCAGGATGCCCGCATGATCGATCGCCCCGGGCTCGCCGAGTTCCTCCGTGGCCGCCGCGCGGTGCTGCAGCCCGAGGACGTCGGGCTGCCGCGCGGGCAGCGCCGCCGCACCACCGGCCTGCGCCGGGAGGACGTCGCCGCGCTGTGCCACATGTCGGTCGACTACTACGCGCGCCTGGAACGCGAGCGCGGCCCGCAGCCCTCGGAGCAGATGATGGGCGCGATCGCCCAGGGCCTGCACCTGTCGCGCGACGAGCGCGACCACCTGTACCGGCTGGCGGGGCACCGGCCGCCGGTCCGGGGTGCGGGCACCGAGCACATCAGCCCGGGCATGCTGCGGATCTTCGACCGGCTGGGGGACACGCCCGCGGAGATCGTCACCGAGCTCGGCGAGACCCTGCGCCAGACGCCGCCCGGCGTCGCGCTGGTCGGCGACCTGAGCCGGTTCACGGGCCCGGCGCGCAGCATCGGGTTCCGGTGGTTCACCGAGCCGGGAGCGCGCGACCTGCAGCCGGCCGAGGACCACGCGTTCTACTCCCGGATGTACGCCTCCGGGCTGCGCGGCGTCCTGGCCGTGCGCGGGCCGGGGTCGCCGGCCGCCCGGATGGTCGAGCTGCTGACGGAGCGCAGCCCGGAGTTCCGGTCGGTGTGGACGCGGCACGAGGTCGGCATCACCCCGCGGCAGGTCAAGCGCTTCCAGCACCCGGTCGTGGGCCTGCTGGAGGTGCAGTGCCAGGTGCTGCTTGACCCCGAGCAGGCGCACTCGCTGCTGGTCTACACCGCGGTCCCGGGCACCGAGAGCCACGAGAAGCTGCAGATGCTGTCCGTCCTCGGCCCCGGGGCCCGCGCCGGCGGGTGAGGCGGGGCGGGCGACCGGCGCCGCGTGTTCCGGGCGTGTTAATCGTCGGTGAAACGTCTGTTGCCGCTCTTCCGGGGGCGCGGACCCGGGCATAGCGTCCCCACTTGACCGGACAACCGGTCAACTCGGCGGAACGCGGAGGCACGGCCATGCACCTCGACCTGGACCACACCCGGGGCGGTGTCCCGCTGTACCTCCAGCTGGCCAACGCGCTGGGCGAGGTGATCGCCCGGGAAGGGCTCAAGCCCGGCGACCAGCTCCCGAGCGAGACGGTGCTGGCGGCGGACAACACGCTCTCCCGCGCCACCGTCATCAAGGCCTACGACCTGCTGGTCGAGCGGGGGCAGGTCGTCCGGCGCCAGGGCAAGGGGTCGTTCGTGACGCCCCGCCCCATGGCCCGGCACCTGCCCGAGCTCACCAGCTTCTCCGAGCACGTGCACGGCCTCGGCCTCACGCCGTCCAGCAGCCTCCTGGGCTTCGAGACCTACGCCGCCGGAGCGCCCGGCCGGCCGGCCTCGCCCTTCGAGGACAGCGGCGTCGTGGTCGTGGAGCGGCTCCGGAGCGTCGACGGCGCTCCGGTCGGCCTCCACCGCGTCGTCGTCCGCGAGGACGTCGCCGAGGCGATCGACCTGACCGAGGCGACGGCCGCGGCCGGGAGCTTCTCCCTGTACTCGGCGCTCCAGCGGCACGGCATCGAGCTGACCAGCGCCGAGGAGTCCATGCAGGCCGTCAACGCGTCCCCGGAGGACGCCGAGCTCCTCGGCGTCGAGCCCGGCACCGCGCTGATCGAGGTGATCCGCGAGTCGCGGGACGCCTCGGGTCGGCTGATCGAGCACGTCCGCGCCCGCTACCTGGGCAGCACCTACATCTACCGCATCTCCTTCGCCCCCTCGTCCCACGGAGAGAACCATGACCTCACGCGTCACGAAGCTGCTCGTCCCGGTCGCCGCCTCGGTGCTCCTGCTGACCGCCTGTAGCGGGAACGACGGCCCGTCCGCGCAGACCTCCGGCTCGTCCGGCGAGTCCGGGGGCTCCGGCTCCGCCGCGCTCGTCATCGCCCAGGGCGGCCTCGGCGACGAGTCGTTCAACGACCTCGCCTACGCGGGCTTCACGGCCGGCGTCGAGGCGGCCGACATGACCGGCACGCCCATCGAGTCCGCCGACATCGTCGGCCAGGGCGAGCAGATCCTGCGCCGGGCGGGGCAGACCGGCGCCGGGCTGATCATCGACCTGGAGTACTCGCACAACGAGCTGCTGCCGGCGGTGGCCGCGGACTTCCCGGACACGAGCTGGGTGCTGGTCAACGCCGAGGCGGCGGGCGACAACGTGGCCTCGGTGCTGTTCCAGGAGCAGGAGGCCTCCTACCTGGCCGGCGCCCTGGCGGCGATGGTCACCCAGGACCCGGACAACGCGCGCGTGAACCCGGAGAAGGTCATCGGCGTCATCGGCGGCACGGAGTCGGTCGGCATCGACAAGTTCATCGTCGGGTTCATCCAGGGCGCGCACGACGTCGACCCCGAGGTGCAGGTGCTCACCGCCTACTCCAACGACTTCGCCGACCCGACCAAGGGCCAGCAGCTCGCGCAGTCGATGTACGACCAGGGGGCCGACATCGTCTACGCGGTGGCCGGCGGCACGGGGGCGGGCGTGATCCAGGCGGCCGTCGACAACGACCGGTACGCGATCGGCGTCGACGACGACCAGGACGGCGTCGCGCCGGGCAACGTCCTGACCAGCGTCCTCAAGCGGACCGACGTCGCGATGGAGGACATCGTCGCGCGGTACGCGGCCGGGGACTTCCCCGGCGGCGAGACCGTCACCTACGGCCTCGCGGACGGCGGCGTGGGCCTGACCGACTACGAGTACACGAAGGACGACATCGGCCAGGAGACGATCGACGCGGTGGCGGCGATCGCCGACCGGATCGTGTCCGGCGAGATCACCGTCTGGAACGCCGTCACGCAGGGCTACCCGGACTTCTACGGGAACTGAGCCGCTCGTGACGTCATCCACACCTCAGGGCGGCGGGGCCTCCGGGCCCCGCTGCCGGATCGGGGCCCGCGGCGTGAGCCGCTCCTTCGGGCCCGTCCGCGCCAACGTGGACGTCGACCTGGCCGTGGCGCCGGGCACCGTGCACGCGCTGATCGGCGAGAACGGCGCGGGCAAGAGCACGCTGATGCGGATCCTCTACGGGCTGGACCGGCCCGACGCCGGCAGCGTGGTGCTCGACGACCAGCCGGTCGTCATGGCCTCGCCGCGCGACGCGATCGCCCGGGGCATCGGGCTCGTCCAGCAGGAGCTCGCGATCATCCCGGAGCTCACGCTGCTGGAGAACCTGGTGCTCGGCGACGAGCCGCACCGCGGGCCGGTGATCGACCGGGCCGCCGCACGGCGTCGCGCCGAGGAGCTGGCCCGGGCCGTGCACGTGGAGGTCGACTGGTCGGCGCGGGCCGCCCACACGTCGATCGCGATCCAGCAGCAGGTGGAGATCCTGCGCCTGCTGCACCGCGGGGCGCGGACGCTGATCCTCGACGAGCCGACGGCGGTCCTCGCCCCGGCGCAGGCCGACGAGCTGCTCCGGCTGCTCACCGACCTGGCCGCGCAGGGCCACACCGTGGTGTTCATCAGCCACAAGCTCGACGAGGTCGTGACGGTGGCGGACGAGATCACGGTGCTGCGCGGGGGCCGCACGGTCGCGCACCACCGCCGCGGCGAGGTCGACCGGGCCGGCCTGGCTCGCGCGATCATCGGCGACGGCGAGGTGGCACCCGACCGGACGGAGCCGGGCACCCCCGGTGAGCCCGTGCTCGAGGTGCAGGACGTCCGGGCGCGGGACGACCTCGGGGCCCCGCGCCTCGACGGGGTGTCGTTCGCGCTGCGCTCGGGGGAGATCCTCGGCATCGCGGCGGTCGCCGGCAACGGCCAGGAGGAGCTCGCCGAGGCGCTGGCCGGCATCCGCGCGACGACCGGCGGCCGGGTCGCCCTGCGCACCGCCGACGGCACCCGCGACCTGACGACGGCCGGGGTGCGGGAGCGCCGCCGGCACGGCGTCGCGTACATCAGCGCGGACCGCAAGCACGAGGGGCTGTCCGTCAGCACCTCGCTGGAGGACAACGCCATCGCCACCCCGCGGCTGGGGGCGCTCAGCCGGTGGGGCGTGCTGCGCCGGGCGGCCGTGCGCGACCGGGTCGAGGCGGTGCTGACCCGGGCGAGCGTCCGGTACGGCTCCGTGCAGGACCCCGCGTCGAGCCTGTCGGGCGGCAACCAGCAGCGGCTGGTCGTGGGCCGCGAGACCCTCGACCGGCCCCGCGCGGTCATCGCCAGCCAGCCGACCCGCGGCGTCGACATCCGCGGGATCGGGCACATCCACGAGCTGCTGCGGCGCTCGCGCGACGACGGGGCGGGCATCGTCCTGTTCTCCGAGGAGATCGACGAGCTGCGCGCCCTCAGCGACCGGGTCCTGGTCCTGCACCGCGGGACGGTGGCGGGCGAGCTGCCCGGCACCGCGAGCCGGGCCGAGATCGGCGCGCTGATGGTCGGGAGCGCGCAGGGCAGCCACGACGAGCTCGGTGCACGAGCCGGGACGGAGCAGGACCGATGAGCGCATCCCCGGACCGCGGCCGTGCCGCGGCCACGAGCGTGGGCCGGGCGCTCGTCCCGGTGCTGCTGGCCTTCGTGGTCGGCGGGGTCGTCCTGGCCGTGACCGGTCAGGACCCGCTCCAGATCTACCGGCTGCTGCTGGAGGAGGCGTTCGGCGGCGGATCGCGCATCGACGCGACCCTCGCCGCGGCGACCCCGCTGCTGTTCACCGCCGTCGCCGCCGCGTTCGCCTACCGGGCCGGGGTGTTCACGATCGGCGCGGAGGGGTCGTTCACGCTGGGCGGGCTGGCCGCGGCGGTCGTCGGCGCGCACGTCGGCTCGCTGCCGCCGGTCGCGGCCGTCGGGTCCAGCCTGCTGGCCGCCGTCGCGGCGGGTGTGCTGGTCGCCGTCGTGCCGGCCGTGCTGCGGGCCTGGTGGAAGGTCGACGAGGTCGTGACGACCCTGATGTTCAACTTCATCGTCGCGGGCGTCGCCGGCTGGGCCGTGCAGGCGTTCTTCCAGGAGCGCGGCCAGGCCAACTCGGCGACCGCGTACGTGTCCGACGCGGCCCGCCTCGAGCCGTTCTTCCCGCCGAACCTCACCAACGCGGGCCTGGTGGTCGCGCTCCTGCTGGTCGTCGCCTACGCGTTCTGGTTCCGGCGCACCACGCTCGGGTTCGAGTTCCGGGCGGTCGGGGCGACGCCCCGGTTCGCGGTCGCGCAGGGGCTGCGCACCCGGACGGTGGTCGTCGTGGCCCTGCTCGGGGCCGGGCTGGTCGCCGGGCTCGGCGGCGGCGTGCACGCCCTCGGGATCGTGCACCGCTACACCGGGGGCTTCTCCGCGAGCTTCGGCTTCACGGGGATCGCGATCGCGCTGCTCGCCCGGTTCAACCCCGTCGGGATGGTCGTCGGCGCGGTGCTCTTCGGGGCGCTGAACGCGGCCGGCTCCACCATCCAGCTGTTCGTGAACCTGCCCATCCAGCTCGTCGACATCCTCCAGGGCACCGTGATGATCTTCGCCGTCGTGCAGTTCGTGCTCCCCCGGCTGGCGCTGCGGCGCCGCCCGGCCGCCCCCGAGGCGGTGATCGCGTGATCGACCAGATCATCGCCTCCGCACTGACGCTGTCGGTGCCGCTGGTCCTGGCCGCGCTGGGCGGGGCCGTGCACCGGCAGGCGGGTGTCGTGAACATCGGGCTCGAGGGGCAGATGCTCGTCGGGGCGCTGCTGGCCGCGCTGGTCAGCGGCGGCACGGGCAGCTGGGAGCTCGGCGTGCTCGCCGGCGCGTGGGCGGGGGCGCTCGCCGGCTGGCTGATGAGCCTGACGATCACCCGGCTGCGCGCGAACGAGATCATCGCCGGCCTCGGGTTCAACACCGTCGTGCTCGGCATCATCGGCTACTGGCTCCGGGCGTCGCAGGGCGTGTCCGGCACGCTCCAGGTCGAGGGCCTCGAGCGGCTGCCGTCGTGGACGATCCCGGGGGTCGCCGACGTCCCGGTGCTCGGCGCGCTCGTGTCGGGCAAGAGCCCGCTGTTCTGGCTGGCGGTCGTCCTGGTGGGCGCCACGGCCTGGACGCTCGACCGCACCCGCTGGGGGCTGCGCGTGCGCGCGGTGGGCGCGTCCCCGGCCGCCGGGGCGTCGCTCGGGCTGCGCACCCGCGCGCTGCAGGACTCGGCGGGCACCGTCGCGGGCCTCCTCGCCGGCCTCGGCGGCGCCGCCCTGAGCCTCGGGGCCGTCGGGCTGTTCAACGAGAACATGACGGCCGGCCGCGGCTTCGTCGCCATGGCGGCGTTCTACTTCGGCCGGGCCCGTCCGCTGCCGACCGCGCTCGCGTGCCTGCTGTTCGGGACGTTCGACGCGATCCAGGCGCGGCTGCAGATCGGCGGCGGCTACTCGGCGTCGCTGATCCAGACGCTGCCGTACGTGGCGGTCGTGGTCGTGCTCGCCCTCACCGGGATCCGGTCGAGCCGGCGGGTCGCGAGGGTCGCGGCATGACGCACCCGGCCCCCGCGTCCCCGGCCCCCGCGTCCCCGCCCGCCGCGTCCCCCTCGACCCACCCGGAGGTGCCCGTGCCCGCCGACCGTCCGGTCACCGCCCTCGTCCTGGTGGACGTGATCGCCTCGTTCTTCGACCCCGCCCAGCCCAACCACTACCCGGGCGTCGAGCGGGTGCTCGGTCCGATGGCCGCGCTGCTGTCCCGCGCCCGGGAGCGGGGCACGCTGGTGGTGCACGCCGTCGAGCGGCACCACCCGGGCCTCGCCGACTTCGAGTTCGGCAAGCTGCCGCTCCACCACCAGGCGGGTGCGCCCGACGCGGCGTACGTCCCCGGGTTCGAGCCGCTCCCGGGCGGCTACGAGGTGGAGGTCACCAAGCGCCGGTTCTCCGCGTTCTACGCGACCGACCTCGACCTGCTGCTGCGCGAGCAGGGCGTCCGGCGGGTCGTGGTGGCCGGCGTGAAGACCAACGTGTGCATCCGGGCCACCGCCCAGGACGCGTTCGCCGGCGGGTTCGAGCCGGTCGTGCCGCGCGAGGCGACCAGCTCGAACCGCCCCCACCTGGCCGAGGCGAGCCTGGAGGACATCGACCGCTACATGGGCCGGGTCGTCGACCTGGCCACCGCGCTGGAGCTGCTGTGACGCGCGTGGTCGTGGTCGGCTACGCCAGCCTGGACCACGCGATGCAGCTCGGGACGTTCCACGGCCCGGACGCCACCAGCATCGTCACCGGCCGGCTGAGCGAGGAGTGGCCGCGCCCCGGCGGGATCGCGCACCACGTCCGGGCGCTGCACGCGTCCGGGGCGCGGGCCGACGTGCAGCCGGTGAGCTGGGTCGGGCCGGACGCGGGCGGTGCGGGCTGGGTCCGCGCGCTGACGGACGCGGGCGCGGGGTCGGCGGGCGTGCGCGCCTGCGGCACCCGGACGCCGTCCTCGTACCTCATGTACACGGGCGACGGCGGCGCCGTGTGCGTCTTCGACCCGGCCGACTGCCACCACGACGACGGCGCGCTGACCGCGGCCCAGCGGGACGTGGTCCGGACCGCCGACTGGTGCGTGCTGGCCGTCGCGCCGCAGCGGGCCACCCGGGACGTCCTCGCCCTGCTGCCGGCGCACGCCCGGGTGGTGTGGGCCGTCAAGCACGACGCCGCGGCCTACCCGCCCGACCTGGTCGCGGAGCTGCTGGGGCGCGCCGACGTCGTCAGCCTGTCCGCCGGGGAGCGCGGGTTCCTCGACCTGCCCGGCGTGCCGGTGCACGACCGGGTGCGCCCCGGCGCGCTGGTGGTCGAGACCCGCGGCGCCGCCGGCGTGCACGCCCGGCTCGGCACCGCCGAGCTCGACGTCGCCGTCCGTCCCGTGGACGCGGTCGACACCACCGGTGCCGGCGACACCTTCGTCGCGACCCTCGTGGCCGGGCTGCTCGACGCGCCCGCGCCCCTCACGCCCGCCGCGGCGGGCCCGGCGCTCGCCGCCGCCGCCGCTGCAGCCACCGACCTGATCGCCTCGCGCGGCGACCGGCGCCCCACGCCGGCGGCGCGCCCCGCACCCATCAAGGAGTAGTCACTGTGTCGACAACGAACGCCTGGTACCTGCGCTGCGGCAGACAGGACGTCGCCGAGCGGGCGGTGCTCGTCGGCGACCGCGGCCGGGTGGCCATCGCGGCCGAGCTCATGCAGGACGTCCACGTCCTCGGCGAGGACCGCGGCCTGACCACCGCCACCGGCACGTACCGGGGGACGCGGCTGACCGTCAGCGCCTTCGGGATGGGCGCGCCCATCGCCGCCGTGGTGATGCACGAGCTCGCCGACCTGGGCGTCCGGGAGTTCCTGCGCCTCGGCACCGTGATGACCGTCGGGGACACCCGGCTGGGGGAGCTCGTCGTCGCGCACGGGGCCGTGCGCGGCGAGTCCACCTCGGCCTCCTACCTGCCCCTGGAGTTCCCGGCCGTGCCCGACCTGCCGCTCACCGCCCGCGTGGAGGCCGCCGCCCGCTCCGGGTCCCGCCCGGTGCGCACCGGGATCTACGGCACGTTCGACGGCTTCTACACCCAGATGACCGACTCCGAGCCCGCCGTCACGTCCGTCCGCCGGGGCCGCGACGACCTCGCCCGGCGGGGCGTCGTCGCCACGGACATGGAGACCAGCGCGCTGTTCGTGGTGGCGCGGGCCCTCGGGGTCGCCGCCGCGTCGCTGTGCCTGGCCTCCGTGGACGGGGCCGACCAGCGCCGGATGGAGGGCACCGACCGCACCGACGCCGAGGCCGACCTGCTGCGCGTCGGGTTCGACGCGCTCGCGGCCTGAGCCCCCGCAGCCACCGACCCCATCGAGAGGAACCACCATGTCCGAGCAGAAGCCCGTCCAGGTCACCTACCTGGACGACCTGATCGCCAAGATCGCCTGGGTGCGCGACACCCAGTCCGACGCCATCGCCGCGGCCGGCCGGGTCTGCGCCGACGCCATCGCCGGGGACGGCCTGGTGTTCACCTTCGGCACCGGGCACGGCGGCTTCGCCGCGCTCGAGTCGTTCCCGCGCACCGGTGGCGTCACCGGCTTCCGGCCGATCGTCGAGAGCTCGATCGCCCTCATGCACCACGTGCTGGGGGACCAGGGCACCGCCCAGTACCGCTTCCTGCACACCCGCGAGGGCTACGGTCGGGCGATCCTGCGCTCGCACCAGATCAAGGACGGCGACGCGCTGATCCTGTTCTCGCACTCCGGGATCAACGCCGTCATCCTCGACATGGCGGTGGAGTTCCAGGAGCGCGGGCTCAAGGTCGTCGCCGTGACGTCCGTGCCCCACTCGTCCCAGGTCGCCTCCCGGCACTCCTGCGGCAAGCGGCTGTACGAGATCGCGGACGTCGTGATCGACACCGGCATCCCCCTCGAGGACGCCTCCCAGCACATCGACGGCCTGGAGTACCCGGTCGGGCCGACCTCGACCTCCGTCGCCGTCGCGATGACCCACGCCATCAACGCGGCCACCGCCGCCGACCTGGTCGCCCGCGGCGTCCAGCCGATGATCATGGTGAACACCAACTCGAACCGCACGACCGAGGCGCACCAGCAGAACGACCGCAACTACGCCGAGCTGTGGCGCCGCCTGCGGTCGCGGGACTTCTCCGCGCCGCCGGTCACGGCGGGCACGGTGACGCCGGGTGCGGCGCCGGCCCCGGCAGCGGCGGGGGCCGAGTGAGCCCGCGGCGCGACCGCCTGCTGTACCTCGACGGCGGGTGGCGGCCGTCGCGGGGCGGCGGGACCGTCGAGGTGCGCGACCCCGCCACGGGTGCGGTCGTCGGGAGCACGCCCGTGGCGACGGCCGCGGACGTCGGGGCGGCCGTCGACGCGGCGGCCCGCGCGTTCCCGGGCTGGGCGCGCACCGGGGCGCAGGAGCGCGGCGCCCTGCTGCGGCGCGCGGCCGACCTCGTCGACGAGCGGATCGACGACATCGCCGACGCCCTCACCCGGGAGCAGGGCAAGCCCCTGCCGGACTCCGTCAAGGAGATCGCGTACTGCGCGACCGTGCTGCGGTACTACGCGGAGGAGGGCCCGCGCCTCGGCGGCACCCTGCGCCCGAGCGCGCGGGCGGACATCCGCTCGATCGTGACCCACGAGCCGCTCGGCGTCGTCGGCGCCATCGTGCCCTGGAACTACCCGGTGGACCTGTACGCGTGGAAGATCGGGCCGGCCCTCGCGGCGGGCAACACCGTCGTGGTCAAGCCGCCCGTGGAGACCCCGCTGGCCGTCGGCCTGCTCGTCCAGTGCCTGCACGACGCCGGGTTCCCCGCGGGCGTCGTCGCCGACCTGCCCGGCGCCGTCGAGGCCGGGCAGGCGCTGGCCGCGCACCCGGACGTCGCGATGATCACCGCCACCGCGTCCACCCGCACCGGCCAGGCGCTGATGCGCACCGCCGCCGACACCATGAAGCGGCTGTCCCTGGAGCTCGGCGGTCAGTGCCCGTTCGTGGTCCTCGACGACGCGGACGTGGCGGAGGCGGCGGCCGCGGCGGCGCGGCGGTCGTTCTCCAACACCGGCCAGATCTGCATCGCGGTCAACCGGGTGCTGGTGGCGGACGCGGTGGCCGACGACTTCGTCGCCGCCCTCGCCGAGCACGCCCGGGCGATCACGCTGGGCCACGGCGTCGAGGCGGGCGTCACCAGCGGTCCCGCCACCACCCCCGGCGTGGTCGACAAGACCCACGAGCACGTCGCGGACGCCGTGTCGCGCGGGGCGCGCACCGTGACCGGCGGGGGACCGGTGGACCTGGCCGGGCTCGTCCCCGGGGCGTTCTTCGCCCCGACGGTGCTCGACCACGTCCCCGCCGACGCGCTCGCCATGACCGAGGAGACGTTCGGCCCCGCGGTCGCGGTGCACCGGGTCCGCGGCGGCGACGACGAGTCCGTGCGGCTCGCGAACGCCACCCCGTACGGGCTCGCCGCCTACGTCTTCGGGGGCGACCTCGACCGGGCCTGGGGCGTCGCCGAGCGGCTGCACGCGGGCGGGGTCGGGGTGAACATCAACGACATCACCGAGCTGCAGGCGCCGTTCGGCGGCTGGAAGATGTCCGGCTTCGGCCGGGAGCTCGGCACCGAGGGCCTGCTCGGCTTCACGCAGCCGCGCCACCTGCGGCTGCGCCGGCGGTCGCCGGGGAGCGCCGCCTGATGCGGGCGGCCGTGTTCGACGGGCCGGGCCGGATCGTGGTCGTCGACCGGCCCGACCCGGTGGTGGCCGAGCCGACCGACGCCGTCGTCCGGGTCACCGCGACCTGCGTCTGCGGGTCCGACCTCTGGTACTACCGCGGTCAGTCGCCCCGTGAGCACGGCCAGACGATCGGCCACGAGTTCGTCGGCGTGGTCGAGGAGGTCGGGGCCGCCGTGCGCCACCTGCGGCCCGGCACCCAGGTCGTCGCGCCGTTCCGGTGGAACGACGGCGACTGCCCGCACTGCACGCGCGGCGCGCCCGTCGCGTGCCGGCGCGGCGGCATCTGGGGGCAACCGGGGGCCGACGGCGGGCAGGGCGAGGCCGTCCGGGTGCCGTTCGCCGACGCCACCCTCGTGCCCGTCCCCGACGGCGCGGCGCCACCCGAGCTGCTGCCGTCGCTGCTCGCGCTGAGCGACGTCATGGGGACCGGGCACCACGCGGCCGTGACCGCCGGGGTCCGGCCCGGCTCGACCGTCGCGGTCGTCGGCGACGGGGCGGTCGGGCTGTGCGGGGTGCTGGCCGCCCGCCGGCTCGGCGCCGAGCGCGTCGTCGCCTGCAGCCGGCACCCCGGCCGGCAGGCGCTGGCCCGCCGGGTGGGCGCGACGGACGTGGTGGCCGGGCGGGGCGACGAGGCCGTGGCCGAGCTGCTCGACCTCACCGACGGCGTCGGCGTCGACCACGTGCTCGAGTGCGTCGGGACGGGGGAGTCCATGCGCACGGCGCTGGCCGCCGTCCGGCCCTACGGCGGCGTCGGGTACGTCGGGCTGCCGCACGGCGTCGAGCTCCCCGTCGGCACGCTGTTCGGCCGCGGGCTCACCGTCGGCGGCGGCATCGCGCCGGCCCGCCGGTACCTGCCCGAGCTGCTGGCCGACGTGCTCGACGGCACGATCGAGCCCGGGGTGGTCTTCGACCACCGGGTCGGGCTGGAGCAGATCGCGGACGGCTACCGGGCGATGGACGAGCGGCGGTCGGTCAAGACCCTGTGCCTGGTCGAGCACACCTAGGCCCCGACCGGCTCGCGGGCGGTCGCCCTGGTCCACCGGAGCACGCCCGCGCGGACCCACGACCGGCGCGCACCGCCGTGCGTCTGCCACGCTGGTGCCCTCGACGATCACGGGGGTGGGTGGCTCGATGCGTGTCGTGATCGCGAGCGGCGCGGGCCGCTACGCCGACCCGTGGCACCCGTTCGCCGCCACCAGCGCGTGCGTCGCCCGGATCCTGCGGGAGTCGGGCGCGCAGGTGCGGACCGACGACGACGTCGACCGGGCGATGACGGCGCTCGACGGGGTGGACCTGCTCGTCGTGAACGCAGGAGACCCCTGGCGCTCCGGGCCCGGCGACGACGGTCCGGAGTCTCCGGACGTGCCGGGAGGTGGCACCGCGCCGCCACCGCGGGAGTCCCTGGACGGCTTCGGCCGCGCCCTGGACCGGGGGATCGGCGTGCTGGCGCTGCACTCGGCGTGCGCCTCGATGCGGGACTACCCGCAGTGGGCGCTCGCTGTGGGCCGCGTCTGGTTGCCGGGTGTCTCGTTCCACCCGCCCGCGGACGAGGCGCTGATCCACGGCGGGGAGCTCGAGGGCAGGCCGATCGCGGGCTTCCGGGTGTGGGACGAGCGGTACTGCCGCCTGCAGCAGGTCGGGGAGAGCACCGTGGTCGCGCAGCACGACGGCGCAGCCGGCCCGGAGCCGACCGCCTGGGTGCGTCGTCAGGGCCGGTCGCGGGTGGCGGTGGACGTGCTGGGCCACGACGAGCGGTCGTACGAGTCCGCCGGTCACCGGGCTCTCCTGGTGACGCTGGCACGCTGGGCGGCGGCCCGGGCCTGACGGGCCGCGGCACGCGGCACCGTCCGCGGGAGGCGTCGTCGGCCGCGCCCGGCACGTAGCCGACGGTGATGACCACCGCGACGGTGTCGCCGGTGGAGTCCGTGACCTCGTAGGTGACCGGCGACGGGTCCACGACGAACCCCTCCTCCGGTGCGAACCGCCCTGGCCGACGCCGGCGACGATGAGCTCGAGCGCGGCCGTCTGCCCCTCGTAGCCATCGGTGCTCCGGACCACCGACGTGGCACGATGCCGGGATGGTGACCTCGCGCGCGCCGGGGCGGTCCCTCGGGCACCGGCCGTCGCGCGCCGACGTCGCGGTCGCGGCGGTCACCGGAGTGCTCGCGGTCGCGGGTCTGCTCGCGCTGCCGCTGCTCTCGGCCGTGGAGCCGGACCCGGGCGAGCAGGCGGCGCCGGAGGTCCCGGTCGGCTCGGGTGCCTGGTGGGCGGTGCTGCTCGCGCTGGTCACGCAGGCGGTCGCGCTGGCGTGGGTGCGGTCGCGGCCGCGCACGGTCCTGGTCGCGGTGTCGGCCGCGACCGTGGTGGCCGCTCTCGCGGCGGGCGCCGGTGCGGGCGGCCTGACCAGCCTGGCCGTGCTGGTCGCGTTGTTCCGGGGCGGCGTCGCGGTGCCGATGGCACGCCTGCGCGGGGTGCTGCCCGTGGTGCTGGCGCTGCTGGCCGCCGACGGCGCCCTGCGCGGGACCGGGTTCTCCGGCAGCGGGCCGCTGCTGCTGGCGTCGGCCGTCGCGCAGGCGGTCGTCGTCGTCGCCCTGCCGCTCGGCACCGCGCTCGTCGTGGCGTCCCGCCGGGCCGTGCGCGCGGCGCAGGCGGGCGAGCTGCGCGCCCTCGCCCGGGAGCGGGACGCCCTGGTGCGCACGGCAGTCGCCGCCGAGCGCACCGCGATGGCCCGCGAGCTGCACGACATCGCGGCGCACCACCTGTCGGGGATCGCGCTGATGGCCTCGGCGATCGACCGGCAGATCGACACCGACCCGGACGCGGCCCACCAGGGCGTGCGTGCGGTGCGCGACCAGAGCCGGGTGGTGCTGCAGGACCTGCGGCGGCTGGTCGGGCTCCTGCGGGAGGAGGACGCGGCGGACACGGAGGCCGCCTCCCTCGCCGGGGTGCCCGGCCTGGTCGCCGCGGCCGGGGCCGGGGCGCCGGAGTCCGCTCGCGCCACCGTCGAGGTGCTCCGCGCCGACGGCGTCGCGGGGGAGCTCGGCCGGGGCGTCGGGCCGCTCGGGCAGCTGACCGCCTACCGCATGGTGCAGGAGGGGCTGGCCAACGCGCGCGCCCACGCACCGGGCGCCCCCTGTCGCGTGACGGTGGACGACCGCGCCCCCGACGCCGTCGTGGTGACCGTGCGCAACGGCCCGCCCGCGGCCGCGCCCGAGCCGGGCGAGCGGCCCCACCGTGGCCACGGCCTGCGCGGGATGCGCGAGCGCGCGGACCTGGTCGGTGCCGCGCTCCGCCACGGCCCCACGCCGGACGGCGGCTGGGAGGTGCGGCTGACCGTGCCGCGCGACCCGGCCGGACCGCCGGGCCCGCAGGACCGACCCGAGCCCGCACCCCCGACCCCCGGAGCCGCCCCGTGACCCGCGTCCTCGTGGCCGACGACCAGCCGCTCGTCCGCGCCGGCCTGACCGCCCTGATCGACGCCGAGCCCGACCTCGAGGTCGTGGGCGCCGCCGCCGACGGCGACGAGGCGCTGGCGCTCGCCCGCAGCCTCGCGCCCGACGTCGTGTGCCTGGACGTCCGGATGCCGGGCCGCGACGGGATCAGCGTGGCGCGGGAGCTGTGCGGCCCGGACGTCGAGCACCCGGTGCCGGTGCTCGTGCTCACGACGTTCGACCTGGACGAGTACGTGTTCGGGGCGCTCGAGGCGGGCGCGTCCGGCTTCCTGCTCAAGGACGCCGAGCCGGAGACGATCGTGCACGCGGTCCGGCAGGTCGCCGCGGGCCTCGGCACGCTCGACCAGGCGCTGACGCACCGGGTGCTGCGGGAGTTCGCGGGCCGGCGGCGGCTCCAGCCGGTGACGGCGCAGCGGGGCGCGGAGGTGCTGACGGCGCGGGAGGCGGAGATCCTCCAGCTGCTCGCGCAGGGGATGTCGAACGAGGAGATCGCGGCGACGCTCGTGGTCGAGGTGTCGACCGTGAAGTCCCACCTGGCGCGGATGATGCCGAAGCTCGGCGTGCGCTCGCGGCTGCAGGCGGTCGTCTGGGCGTACCAGAACCGCGTCGTGGCGGTGCCGGAGCCGGAGTAGGTCCACCCACGGGACCAGCGCCTGCGTCGAAGGATGCAGGCCGCGGGGTTGCGTCGTCGGCGTCTGGAGGGTGACGGCCCGTCGTTCCTAGCGTGGCGAGCGAGAAGAAGGACCCCCTCGCGCCGACCTCCGGAGGACACCATGACGCTCCCCGCACCGACCACCGAGCAGCCCGCCGAGCAGCCCGCCGCGGGCACCGAACCGGCCGTCCGGCTGGTGCAGGTGCGCCGCTCGTACCCGAGCGGCCGCGGCTCGGTCGAGGCGCTCGCGGGCGTCTCGCTGGCGCTGCCGCCCGGCTCCGCCACCGCGATCATGGGCCCGTCGGGGTCCGGCAAGTCCACCCTGCTGAACTGCGCGGCGGGCCTCGACCGGCCGACCGGCGGGCAGGTGCTGATCGGCGGCGACGACCTCACCGCGATGTCCCCGGACGCCGTCACGCGGCTGCGCCGGGAGCGGATCGGCTTCGTGTTCCAGTCGTACAACCTCGTCGGGCACCTGACGGTGGCGGAGAACGTCGCGCTGCCGCTCCAGCTCGGCGGCCGCGCGCCGGACCCGCACCTGCGCCGCTACCTGATGGCCGCGGTGGGCCTGGAGGGGATGGAGGACCGGCTGCCGGGTGAGCTCTCGGGCGGCCAGGCCCAGCGCGTCGCCATCGCCAGGGCGCTCATCACGCGGCCGGCGGTCGTGTTCGCCGACGAGCCGACCGGCGCGCTCGACTCCCACACCGGCGCGCAGGTGCTGGACGTGCTGCGCACCACCGCGGCGACTCTGCGCCAGACGCTGGTGCTCGTCACCCACGACGCCCGGGTGGCGGCGACCGCGGACCGGGTGCTGTTCCTGGCCGACGGCCTCGTCGTCGGCCACCTCGACGCGCCGGGCGTCGACCAGATCACCGACCGCATGCTCGAGCTGGGGCGGTGAGCGGCATGTGGTCCTCCGCCGTCTCCGCCGTCCGCGTCCACCGCGCGAGCCTCGCCGGCAGCGCGCTCGTCGTCGTCCTGGCGGCGGCGCTGCTCACGGCGACCGGGGCCTGGGTCGAGGCGGGTGCCCGGCTGTCCGGCTCCGCGGGTGCCGCCTCCGACCCGGCCGCGTCGATGCTGCTCGCCGTGGCGTCGTCGTTCGCCGGCACGGCCGTGCTCATCGCCCTGCTCGTGGTGGCCTCGACGTTCGCCGGCGCCCTGCGCCCGCGGTCCCGGGAGTTCGCCCTGCTCCGCGCAGTCGGCGCGACCACCGCGCAGGTCCGGTCGTCGATCACCGCTGAGGTGCTGCTGGTGTTCCTCGTCGCAGCACCTCTGGGCACCGTGCCGGGCCTGCTCCTCGCCCCGAGGCTGACCGGCGTGCTGCAGGCCGGCGGCGTCGTGCCCGAGGGCTTCGCGATGACCCTCTCGCCGTGGCCCGTGGTCGCCGCGCTCGTCCTGCTCGTGCCGACCGCCCTGGTCGCCGCGCGGGTCGCCGCCCGCGAGAGCGCGCGGCTGAGCCCCGCCACGGCGCTCCAGCGCGCCGCGGTGGAGCGCTCCGGGCTGTCGCGCGGCCGCCGGCTCGCGGCGGGCGTGCTCGCGGGTGCCGGCCTCGCGGCCGCGGCCGTGCCGTTCGCGCTGCCCGGCCTGCTCGGCAGCGCCGCCGCGACCACATCGGCGTTCCTGCTCGTCACCGCGGCCGCGCTGGCGGGTCCGGTGCTGGTCGGCGGGGCAGCGCGCCGGGGACTGGCGCTCGGTGGGCGGGGCGCTGTCACCACGCTCGCGCTGGCGAACGCGCGCGGCTTCTCGCGCCGGCTCACCGGCGCGATCGTCCCGTTGGCGCTGCTGCTGGCGCTCGGCACCGTGCAGTCCGGGGTCAACGCGGGCCTGGTGGAGGCCGCCGGGCGCCAGGTGCGGGACGGGATCACCGCGGACCTCGTGGTCACGGACGCCGCCGGCCCCGACGACGCCGCGCGGGTCGCCGCGCTCCCGGGGGTCGCCGGCGCCGCCGTGACCTCCCTCGTCCCCGCGCAGGTCATGACGGACGAGCCCGACGAGGACCTGCCGTTCCTGGACGGCCTGAGCTGGGAGGCCACCACGCTGCGCACCGCGCCGGCGGACGCGGGCCTGCTCGACCCGGACGTCCGGTCCGGCGACCTGGCCGACCTCCAGGCGGCGGGCACCATCGCGCTCAGCCGGGAGGCCGCCGTCACCGGGTCCGCCCGCCTCGGCGAGCCGGTGCTCGTCCGCATCGCCGGCGCGGAGCAGCAGCTCACCGTCGTCGCCCTCTACGAGCGGGGTCTCGGGCTCGGTGACTACCTCGTGGGCGAGCACGTCGCGGCCGAGGCCGCCCGTGCCGGCGCGACGCCGGCCGGCACAGCCCTGCTCGTGCGGCTCGACGACCCGGACGCCGCGCCGGCCGTGCGCGACGCGATCGTCGCGGCCGGGTCCGAGGTCGCGGACGCCGTGGGGTATGCCGCGTCCGTGCAGGCGGCGGCGGCCGGGGAGCAGGGCCTGTCGACCTGGCTGCTGCTCGCGCTGCTCGCGTTCGTCGCGGTCGGGGCGGCCAACACGCTGGTGCTGCTGGTCCGCTCCCGCGGGCCGGAGCTGGCGCTGCTGCGCCGCACCGGGGCCACCCGCCGGCAGCTCCTGGCCATGGTGGCCGTCGAGTCCGGCCTGGCGACCCTCACGGCGCTGGCGGTGGGCCTGGCCTGCGTGCTGCCCGCGCTGGTGGGCGTGGGGCAGGGGCTGCTGGGCACGCCCCTCCCCGTGCTCGACGCCGGGGTGCTCGCCGGCCTGGCCGGGGCGGTCGCGGTGATCGGCGTGCTGGTGCCGGTCGCGGCGGCGCTGGGCGCGGTGCGCGGACGGGCGGCGGCTGCGCGGGGCTGAGCGGGGCCGGGTCCCGGCGCGGTGCCGCGCCGGCGGCCGAGGCAGGACGGGCGGCCCGCAGGGCGGCGTGCACCGGGAACCCCTCGTCCGCATGGGGGTCGTCGGCCGCCTCGAGCAGGACCATCCGGAGCGCGGTCACGGTCTCGGCCGCCTCGAGGTGGACCCGCTGCTGCCCGCTGTCTGATCCGCATCGTCCCGTGCCGGCACCGGGAGCGGGGCGGCGCTACGGCGGCGCAGGGCCGGGGTCGGTGCAGAGGGCGATCCTCGTCCGACCGCGCGCCGCACTCGGCGTCTCTCCCTGAGAGCGGCAAGCGGTGCGCTGGGCGGGTGGGTGCTACCCCTACGTATCGCTGAGCCGGTACACCTACCGGGCGGCCCGTCGGCACCCAGATATGGCCGGTTCTCCACCGAAGGTCCCCGGGGGCGACCCCTGGGGACCGAGGTCCCACCCGGCGCGTGCCGCCCGCGGCCTACGGTCCGGGATCTCGTCGAGCCACGTCCCTGGGAGCCTCCCGATGCCTGTCCCCTTCGTCGTCTCAGCAACCGCACTCCTGCTGACCGCCGTGCTCCCCTCGGGCGGCCCGACCTCTGGTGGCACGGTGGTGACCGTTCCTGCGGATCGCTTCGTCTTCGCTCAGGTCGCGGCCGGCGAGCAGCACACCGTCGGCCTCGCGAGCGACGGCACCGTGTGGGCGTGGGGCGACAACAGCGTCGGCCAGCTCGGTGACGGCACGTCGACGGCCTCCGCTGTGCCGACGGCGGTCGTGGGGCTGGAAGGGGTCCGCATCGTCCAGGTCGACGCCGGGTACAGCCACAGCATCGCGCTGGCAGACGACGGCCGGGTGTTCACATGGGGCTACGGCTTCTACGGGCAGCTCGGCGACGGGAGCGGCGTGACGTCGGACGTCCCCGTACAGGTCCCCCCGTCCGAGCTCGACGACCAACCGGTCGTCCTCGTGGACGCCGGACCGTATACCTCGGCCGCCGTGGGGGCGGACGGCACCGCCTATGCGTGGGGACAGGGCACGTCCGGCCAACTCGGTGACGGGACGGGCGTCAACCGTCGAGTCCCGGTGACGGTCGACACCAGCGCGGCAGGTCCGGGTGCGAGAGTCGTCGACGTCGACGCGGGCTGGAGACACGGGATCGCGCTGACCGACCAGGGGGAGGTTCTGACATGGGGCGACGACGCTGAGGGCCAACTCGGACGGGGGTTCGGAGGGCAGGCCATGACGCCCGTCCTCGTCTCCGGGGTGCTCGACGGTGTCGAGGTGGTGGACGTGGCAGCGGGTGGATGGCACTCGCTCGCGCTGGACGGAGCGGGGCGCGCGTACGCCTGGGGCGCGGGGGTGCAGGGACAGCTCGGTGGGGGCTCCACCAGCGGAAGCGCACTGCCCGCCCCGGTCACGTCGGGCTCGGTACGGTTCCGCGCACTCGACGGCGGCTACGAGCACTCGGTCGCCTTGTCGGCCGACGGTGTGCCCTACGTCTGGGGCGACAACGGACTGGGCGCCCTGGGTCAGCCCCACGCACCGAGCAGCCCCGTACCGGTGCCCGTGGAGCTCGGGGGCGACGGAGCGGTTCAGGTCTCGGCTGGTTGGGAGCACGTCGTCGCGCTGACGGCCGACGGCATCCCGGTGACGTGGGGGAACAACGCTGACGGACAAGCGGGCGACGGAGTGGTCGGCGGAGCCACCGGGCCGCGCCCTGCGTTGATGCCGGAGGTGCAACTGAACGTCGGCGGCGCTCCTGCTACGGACGTGTCGTGGACCGGTTCCGAGTTCCTGACGGGCGTGACCCCCGCACATGCCTCCGGAGTCGTCGACATCGACGTCGTCCAGGGTGGGAATGGCCGCTATCCCCGCACCGTCAGTTCCCTCATTGACTCCTACACCTTCGGGACGGCCCCCGTTGTCGAAGCGTCCCCCGTCTCGGTCGTCACCCGCCCGGGTGAGATCGTGGAGCTCGCGGCGCGTGCCTCGGGCGACGAGACGCCGACGGCACAGTGGCAGCAGTGGTCGTCGGCAGACGAGAAGTGGGTCGATGTTCCTGGCCAGACCGGCTCCGGTGCGGCGACGACGCTGAGCGTCACCGCGCCGGAGGGTGGCGTCGTGCGGTACCGAGTGGTGTTCGCTAACCCGCTGGGTTCGGCTGTGTCGGAGATTGCTGAGATCACCGTGCCGATCGTGGTCGACGCCGATCAGCCCCAGCCTGGCGCGGAGCCTGGGGCTACGGGACCGGTCGCCCCCACCTCGGCTGACCGCGACGTGGCGCCTTCCGGAAGGCTTGCAGTGACTGGTGCGGGCTTGCTCGGACCGGTCATTCTCGCCGCACTCGTGCTCGCCGCGGGTCTGGTCGCGCGCAAGCTCGCTTCGAGCGGCCTTCGGGCGGGGCGCGGCGCGTAGGGTCACCACGCGCTGCTGCGAGGGGAACGTAGAGCACCTGCATCAGGTCCGACGTCCGGAACTCGGGTGGAGCCGCAGGGCAGCCGCTCCGGCCCGGGCCGCCTCGCCTGGCCGAACCGCCACCACGACCGTCGCGGTGGCGGTTCGGCGTGTCCGGGTCGGTGCTCGCCGGGCGCAGGACCGGCACGTGACGCGATGGCATCGAGCGTTGACGCAGGCAGCCGCCTGCCCGCGGCGTGTCGGCCTGGAGGGCGCACGCACGGTGGTGCGGCTGCGCCGCGGGTGAAACCTCAGGCCGCGAGGCCCTCGCAACTGGGTGTCGCTGCGGCTCCTCGGCGGCGACGGTGGCTGCGGACGGCGCACTCGTCATCAGGGGAAACGCCGAGGAAAGCGGTGGGACGGCTTGCCCCGGCCGCGTGGGATCGGGCGGATCATCTGCTCGGACGGGGTGTTCGATTCCGCAATTGTGAGTATGTCGCGCCGCCCCCTACGCAAGTGGCCGACCGTGGGTGTCTCTCCCGGGCGCGCCCCGCCGGGCGGCAGTTCTCCATGGCGGTCACGACGCTGAGCAGGGAGTTCGGCGCATCGACGCGCCGCCGCCGCCGGTGACCCGGTGGTGACCACCCGCGCGCCATGGCAATAGCGGATCGATTTCCACTCTACTCAAGATGACCGTCCCGGACTGCGGCATGAGGGCCCGGATAGGTTCGTCCTTCGCCTTGTCCGACCGCAGAAATGGAGTGTGAGTCCGATGACGACGTCCGCCGCCCGCCGAGGGACGGCGCGCAGCCTGCTGGCGGTCGCCGTGGCCGCCGTCCTGGTCTGGGCGTCCGGCACGGTCGGCGTCCCGGCCTCCGCGGCGACCATCCCCGGCGCCGTGACGGCGGTCTCGGTCGTGCCCGACGACCCCGCTCCCGGGCAGAGCGTCCGGCTCGACCTGACCTGGGCCGTGCCCGACACCGCCCGCGGCGGCGACACGTTCACGCTCGACCTCCCCGGCGAGCTGAACCGCATCACGACGTCGTTCGCTCTCGCCGACGAGTCCGGCGCGACGGTGGCGACCGCCCAGGTGACGGACGGCCTCGTCACGTTCACCCTGACCGACTTCGTGGACACGCACACCGACGTCCACGGCACCGCGTTCTTCTGGGTCCGGCTCTCCCACGAGGTCACACCCGGCGAGACGCTCACGCTCGACTTCGGGTCGGTGACCACGGTGATCACGCCGAGCGACCCGGGAGGGGGCGGGGGCGACCCGGGTGACCAGGACCGCGACGTGCCCTACAAGCGGGGGAGCTGGTGGGACGAGGAGACGGGGCAGTGGGGCGTCGAGGGGGACCTCCTGGTCTACCTCGTGGAGACGCCGGTCGGGCCGTTCGACCGCGTGACGGTCGACGACCGTCTGGGTGCGGGCCAGAGCTACGTCTGCGACGGGGCCGACGCGCCGCAGGTGTACCTCTACGGGATCGACCCGGACACCGGGCACTACTCCGGCACGGTGACCCGACCGTCGGCCGACCGCGTGTCGGTCGACTGCGGCGAAGACGGCCTGCGGGTCACGGTCCTCGGCGTCCCGGCGGACACCCTGGTCGGCGTGATGTACCGGGTGCGCGTCACCGACCTCGACCGTGAGTACTACACGAACACGGCCTCGGTCACCGCCGACCAGCAGACCCAGCAGGTCGAGGCGCTGGTGGAGCGCACCGGGGCGGGCGGTGACGGCTCCGGTCAGCTGCCCGGCCCGGAGCCCGACCCCGAGCCGGAGCCGGACCCGGAGCCGCAGCCGGAGCCGGACCCGGAGCCGCAGCCGGAGCCGGACCCCGAGCCGCAGCCCGAGCCGGACCCGGAGCCCGACCCGCAGCCGCAGCCCGAGCCGGACCCGCAGCCGCAGCCGCAGCCCCAGCCCGCTGGCGAGCCGCAGCCGGCGGCGGTTGAGCAGCCGTCCGGGGAGCTGGCGGTCACGGGGTCGGACGTCGTCACGCCCGCGGCGGCGGCAGCCCTCGTGCTCGTGCTCTCCGGCGTCCTGCTCGTGCTCGCCCGGCGGAGGCAGGCGTCGCGCTGAGTGCTGGAGGGGCCGGTCCCCGCGCCGGGAGGGGCGCGTGGGCCGGCCCCGTCCGCGTCCCCGGTGTCAGTCCTCGGCGGACGCGCCGTACCGGAGGCCGTCCACCACGAGGTCGAGCAACCCCCGGACCCGCTCGGCCCACCGGTCGGAGCCCGGCACGTTCCACACCCCGCCCATCGCGAGCATCACCTGCTCGCCGTCGACGTCGCCGCGCACGGTCCCGTCGGCGCGACCTGCCGCGAGCAGGGTGTCGATGGCGGCGATGATCCGGGTGCGGGTCTCGCCGAACAGCGAGGAGTCCGAGCCGGCGGCTGCGCGCAGCGCGGCTCCCATGCCGCGCTTGGTGGCGGCGTACCGGACGTACCGGCCCATCCAGGCGCGCAGCGCGTCGACGGCGGTGGGCGCGCCGTCCAGCAGGGCCGCGGCGGAGTCGCACAGGTCGGCGACCTCCTGGCGGTAGGCGGCCTCGACGAGGGCGCCGCGCTCGGGGAAGTGGCGGTAGAGCGTGCCGATGCCGACGCCGGCCCGCTGGGCGATGGTCTCCAGCGGGGTGTCGCCGTCCTCGGCGAGCGCGGCGGCGGCGACCGTGAGCAGCCGGGCGCGGTTGCGGGCCGCGTCGGCGCGCAGGGGGCGGCCGGTCGACGTCGCGGGTCCGGTGGTCACGGGCGGTCTCCTCTTGCGATCCGGAGGTCCCTCCGGTTAGAGTCGAGGAGCGAAACGAGAGGCTCCTCCGTTTCCCAGGATACGCCGCCCGCGCCACCGCCGCCCGCGGCGCCCGCCCCCCTCGTCCCCCGCCGCGTGTCCGCGATCCGGGGGCGACGTCCCAGCACCAGGAGGCACCCCATGGCCAGCACCTTCCACGGACTCACCTTCGACGCGTACGACGCCCACGCGGTCGCGCAGTTCTGGGCCGCCGCCCTCGGCCGGGACGTCGCGCCCGGTGCCACCGCCGAGCACGCCGAGCTGCCCGCCGACGCGGACGCCCCGCGGCTGGCCTTCGACCGGGTGCGTCCGGGCGGCGTCGTCCGGAACACGCTGCACCTCGACCTGGTGACGGCCGACCTGGAGGGGGAGTCCGACCGGCTCGTCCGGCTGGGGGCACGGCGGCTCGGCGCCGTCGGCGGGACCGCGCGCTGGGTGAGCCTGACCGATCCCGAGGGCAACGCGTTCGACCTCATCCCGGCGGCCTGACCGGGCGATCGGCCGGGCGCCGCGCCGGTGCTGCGCTCAGTACCCGGCGGCGGGCTGCTCCTGCGCCAGCGGCTTGCCGTGCTTGACCGTCGCGCCGCCGAAGATCGCCACGACGTGCACGTCCAGCACCGGGGCGTCGGGGTACGGGGGCGGGACGGTCTTGTCGTCGGAGCCGCCGAACACCGAGAGGTTGTTCAGGCGGACCCGCCAGGTCGGCGGCACCTTCATCTCGACCCCGCCGAACATCGTGAACACGTCGATGCGGGCCCGGTCGACGATGTTCGCCGCCCGCAGGTCCAGGTCGATGCCCCCGAACACCGCGGTGATCGACGCGGACCGGAACTGCTGCGAGGTCGTGCGCCGGTCGCCGCCCCAGAAGAACACGAGCATCCGGAGACGGTCGGGGTCGGTGCGCCGCCCCGTCGCGGCCACGAGGATCGAGCAGCCGAGCAGCGCGAGCGCGATCGGCAGCGCGTACGTGCTCGCGCTGCCGTGCACCAGGTCGAGAGCCTCGAGCAGCCAGAACGTCCCGAGCCCGAGGATGAGCACCGGCCCGATCCAGGCGCGCGGCACCAGCGCCAGCGCGGCGGCGCCGACCGCGATCACCGCCAGGGGCAGGAGCACCTCCCACAGGCTCGCGACCTGGAGCACGTCCAGGCGGTCGAGCAGCAGGACCCCGCCCGCGAGGACGAGGACGGTGCCGAGCAGGAGCTGACCGACCGGACGTTGAGCCATGCCCGCCACGGTAGCGGCGCGGACGGCCTGCGCATGGGCCGTTCGGCTACTCGTCCGCCGGCTCGTTCTTGCTGCGGATGACCAGCAGGGGGTCGGCGCGCCCGACGACCGCGTGGTCCTTGCCGTCGTAGTCGAACTGGCCGAGGAAGAACCGCATGGCGTTGATCCGGGCGCGCTTCTTGTCGTTGGACCGGATGATCGTCCACCGCGCGTACCGCTTGTCGGTGCGGCGGAACATCTCCTCCTTGGCCTGGGTGTACTCCTCCCAGCGGTCCAGCGAGGCGAGGTCCATGGGGGAGAGCTTCCACCGGCGCACGGGGTCGAGCTGCCGGATCGCGAACCGGGTGCGCTGCTCGGTGCGGGACACCGAGAACCAGAGCTTGGTGACGTGCACGCCGGACTCGACGAGCATCCGCTCGAACGCGGGGGCCTGCGCCATGAACGTCTGGTACTCCTCGTCGGAGCAGAAGCCCATGACGCGCTCGACGCCGGCGCGGTTGTACCAGGACCGGTCGAACATGACGATCTCGCCGGCGGTCGGCAGGTGCTGCACGTACCGCTGGAAGTACCACTGGCCGCGCTCGCGGTCGCTCGGCTTCGACAGGGCCACGACGCGCGAGGTCCGCGGGTTGAGGTGCTCCGTGAAGCGCTTGATCGTCCCGCCCTTGCCCGCGGCGTCCCGGCCCTCGAACAGGACGATCGCCCGCTTGTCGTTGTCCTCCAGCCAGTACTGGAACTTCAGGAGCTCGACCTGCAGGCGGTACTTCTCCAGCTCGTACGCGTCCCGGTCCATCAGCTCGGGGTACGGGTACCCCTCCTGCCACGTGTAGACGGGGTTGCCCTGCGGGTCGATGAGGTCCGGGTCGGGGGTGTGGCCGTCGCGGACCGTGTAGCCGCTGTCGCGCAGGAACTCGATGTACTCCCGCAGGTCGCGCGGCGGGTCGACGACGGTCATGCGGATCACTCCTGGGCTCGCCGGGGTGGGAGCTCCACTCTGCGGGCGCGGGGTCGCCGGCGCCAGTGCTGTCAGGCCCGCGCGACGGGCTCGCCCTCACCGGCTCGGAGGGACGTCGCAGGCGCTCAGCGTCCCGCGGCGGCCCCCGGCCGGTGCCGCGCGGCCGCCGTGCTGCCGCGGACGACGAACTCGACCGGCGGCAGCCGGACCTCCTCCGGCTCGCGGCCCTCGACGAGCGCGATCAGGGTGCGCGCGCACGCCCGGCCCCACTCGATGACCTCCTGCCGGACGGTGGTCAGCGGCGGGACGACGAACGCCGCGAGCGGCACGTCGTCGAACCCCACGACCGACAGGTCGTGCGGCACGCGGATCCCGCGCTCGGTCGCCACGGAGATCCCCGCGATGGCCATGAGGTCGTTGCCGTAGACGATCGCGCTCGGCGGCCGCGGCAGGTCGAGGAGCTCGTGCGTGGCCCGCGCGCCCGAGGCCCCGGAGAAGTCCGCGACCACGACGAGGTCCGGCTCGAGCCCGAGCTCGACCATCTCCCGCTCCCAGGCGCGCCGCCGCAGGTCGGAGTGCACGTAGCCCGGGGCGCCGGCGACGTGCGCGATGCTCCGGTGGCCGAGGGCGTACAGGTGCCGCACGGCGCGCCGGACGCCGGCCTCGTCGTCGACGCCGATCGGGCGGGGGCGGCCGTCCACCGGGGGGACCGGCCCGACCAGCACGTAGGGCAGCCCCAGGCCGTCCAGCTGCGCGGGGCGCTCGTCGTCGGCGCGCAGGTCGGTGAGGAACACGCCGTCGACCCGGGACTCGCGGGCGAACTGGTGGTAGGCCGCGCGCTCGGTCTCCTCGCCGTCGACGACCTGGAGCACCAGCGCGTACCCGAGGCCGGAGAGCCCGCTCTCGACGCCGGCGACGAACTGCGGGAAGAACGGGTCGGTGCTGAGCAGCTCCGGCTCCCGCCGCACGACGAGCCCGAGCGCCTGGGCGCGGCTGCGGGACAGGGCGCGCGCCCGGGAGTCCGGCCGCCAGTCGAGCTCGCGGGCGGCCTCGAGGATGCGGGCGCGGGCCGCCTCGCTCACCCCCGAGCGGCCGTTGAACACGAAGGAGACGGCGCTCTTCGAGACCTGCGCGCGCTCGGCGACGTCGCCGATGGTCGCCCGCCGGGCCTTGGCCTCGGGCTTCGGGTCGTGCGCCGCCGACGGGCCGGCGTCCGGTGCTGGTGCTGCGTCCACCTCGCCATCGTAGCGCAAGCGGCGCGCACCGGTTTAGTAAACCGAGCATCGTCTTCACCCGCGTAGTGACGCCGCCCTGACCGGTTTGCCCTACCGGGTTGACCTCCACGACTCAAACCGGTTTACTCGGCCGCAGCCGGTCACGGACGACCGGCGCCCCGACCGCCGCCAGGCGCCCGGGGCAGGCGGGGACGCAGCGTCCCGGGAAGCGAGGAGCGGCGCGATGAAGCGTGGCGCACGAATGGCAGTCCTGACGGCGGCCGCGGCGGTGGTGGTGCTCCCGCTGGCGGCGTGCGGCTCGGGCGACGGGGGCGAGCCGGGGTCGGGCGCGGGCCTGGGCACCGGCCCGATCGACATCTGGTACTCGACCAACGAGCAGGAGATCGCCTGGGGCGAGCAGGTCGTCGAGGCGTGGAACGCGGAGCACGCCGACCAGCAGGTGACGGCGCAGGCGATCCCCGCCGGCAGCTCGTCGGAGGACGTCATCGCGGCGTCGATCACCGCGGGCAACACCCCGTGCCTGGTGTTCAACACCGCCCCCGCCGCGGTGCCGGCGTTCCAGAAGCAGGGCGGCCTGGTGAACCTCTCGGCGACGTTCGACGACGCCGAGGACTACATCACGGGCCGCTCCGGCGCGGCCGCGGACGGGTTCCGCAGCGCCGACGGGGACCTCTACCAGCTCCCCTGGAAGACCAACCCGTTCATGCTCTACTACAACAAGACGGTCTTCGAGGCGGCGGGCCTGGACCCGGAGAACCCCCAGCTGTCGACCTACGACGACCTGCTCGCGGCGGCCGAGGCGATCCAGGCGTCGGGCGCGGCGGACTACGCGATCTACCCGCCGGCGACCGCGGACTACACGAACGTCAACTTCGACTTCTACCCGTTCTTCCTGGCGAACTCGGGCGGCACGCAGCTGATCGAGGACGGGAAGGCGACCTTCGCCGGCGACGAGGCGCTCGAGACGCTCGAGCTCTGGCAGACCCTCTACGCGGAGGGCTACGCCTCGGCCGAGGCGTACAGCGGCGACATGTGGGCCGGTCCGTTCGCCGACGGCGTGGCGGCCATGGGCATCGCCGGGCCGTGGGGCGCCGGGCAGTTCGACGGCAAGGTCGAGTACGGCGCCGTCCCGATCCCGACGGCCGACGGCACCGCCGCGGACGAGACGGCCACGTTCGCCGACTCGAAGAACGTCGGGCTCTACTCCGCGTGCGAGAACCAGCAGACCGCCTGGGACTTCCTCAAGTTCGCCACCGACGACGAGAACGACCTCGCCCTGCTCGAGACCACCGGGCAGTTCCCGACCCGGACGGACGTGCCCGAGCTGGCTGCGGAGTTCCTGGCCGAGCAGCCGTTCTTCGAGGCGTTCGCGGCCGCCGTGCCGCTCGCCGTGGACGTGCCGACGGTCGACGGGCTCGCGGAGAAGATGCAGGTCTTCCGCGACGCGTGGGGCGAGGCGGTGCAGTCGGGCTCGGGCGACCTCCCGGCCGTGTTCGGCGCCGCCGCCACGACCGTCGACGGCCTGGCCGGCTGACCGACGGGACGGATCGACACCATGACCACCCTCCGCGACGAGGGCCTGCGGTCGCAGGCGCGGGCCACGGACGACCGTGGCCCGCGCCGGGGCGGCCCGCAGCGCCCCCGGGGCCGGCGCCTGCAGCGCTGGCTCGGCGAGCACCCCCTCGGTGCCCTGCTCAGCGCGCCGTACACCGCGTTCGTCGTCGTGGTGTTCCTCGTGCCCTTCGGGTTCGGGGTCTGGATGTCGGTGCACGACTTCTTCTTCACCGCGCCGGGCGTCCAGGTCCCGCACCCGTTCGTCGGGCTGGAGAACTTCCAGCAGGTGCTGGGCGACCCGGCGGTGCGCCAGGCGTTCCGCAACCTGCTGGTGTTCCTCGTCATCAACGTGCCGCTGACCGTCGTCCTCGGCCTGCTGCTGTCGACGGGCCTGGACGCGGTCGTCCGGTGGAAGGGCTTCTTCCGGGTCGCGTACTACGTCCCGTACGTCACCGCCTCGGTCGCGACGCTGGCCGCCTGGATCTTCCTGTTCAGCGGCAACGGGGTGGTCAACCAGCTGCTCGGCAGCCTGGCGCCGGACCCGACGTGGCTGGCGAACCAGGGGCTGATCATGCCGCTGATCGCGGTGTACGTGACCTGGAAGAACCTCGGCTTCTACGTCCTGCTGTACCTCGCCGGGCTGCAGAACGTCCCGCGCGAGCTGCACGAGGCGGCCGAGATGGACGGGGCCGGCGCGTGGCGGCGGTTCCGGTCCGTGACCCTGCCCGGCGTCCGCCCGGTGACGTCGCTGGTCGTGCTGCTGTCGATCATCACGACCGGCCAGATCTTCACCGAGCCGTACCTGCTCACCGGCGGCGGCCCGAACGGCGCGTCGATGACCCCGGCCCTGCTGATGTACCAGAAGGGCATCCAGCAGGGGCAGCCGGACATCGCGGCCGCCATCGGGATGATCCTCGTGGTCGCCGTCATGGTCCTGTCGCTGGCCTCGCGCCGGCTCACGGAGAGGAAGGGCTGATGGCGACCACGACCACCGCCCCCGACCGCACGCGCCGGCGCCTGCTCGCCGCGGGCCGGTTCGCCGTCCTGCTGGTCGGGGCGTTCCTCGCGCTCGTCCCGTTCTACTCGATGGTGATCGGCGCGCTGCAGGAGGAGCGGGACACCAGCCTGCTCGGGATGCTGCCGCTGCCGGGCAACCTGACGCTGGCGAACTTCGCGGGCGTCAACGACTCGATCGACCTGGCGCAGTCGCTGCTGAACTCGCTGATCATGACCGCGGGCGTCGTCGGGTGCACCCTCGTGCTCGGCCTCATGGTCGGGTACGCGCTGTCGGTCCTGTCGTTCCGCGGCCAGGGGCTCGTGTTCGCGCTCGTGCTGCTGGTGCAGGCGATCCCGTTCCAGCTGCTCATGGTCCCGCTGTACGTCATGGTCGTGCGCTACTTCGGGCTCGCGGACAGCTACCTCGGCATGATCCTGCCGTTCGCCGTGAACTCGGTGGCGGTGCTGATCTTCCGGCAGTACTTCCTGCAGATCCCGCGGGACGTGTTCGACGCGGCCCGGATCGACGGCGCGAGCGAGCTCCGGATCCTGCTGTCGGTGGCGGTGCCGCTGGTCCGGCCGGCGATCCTCACCGCGATGCTCGTGACGTTCATCGGCCCGTGGAACGAGTTCCTCTGGCCGTTCCTGGTGACGAAGGACGCCACCATGCAGCCGCTCGCGGTGAGCCTGGCGAACTTCTCGCAGGCGAACTCGACCTTCCAGGACAACCCGATGGGCGCCGTGCTCGCGGGGGCGTGCGTGCTCGCGGTCCCGGCCGTCGTCCTGTTCCTGCTCTTCCAGCGCCACTTCACGTCGGCGAACCTCGGCTCGGCCGTCAAGGGCTGAGCCCTCCCGCGCCCGCGCACCCCCGCACCCCGCACCACCCCCGGCGCACGCCGACGTCCTCGGCGCGCCCACGAGACCCCCAAGGCAGGTCATGAGCCAGGTCAACCACGCGTCCGTCGCGACCGTCCCCTACGCGCTGCGGCGGCTCGGCACGATCATGGAGCCCGAGCCCGGCAACCCGCTGGAGGCGGAGGGCGTCCTCAACCCCGGCACCGCGTGGGGCCCGGACGGCGAGCTCTACCTGTTCCCGCGCCTGGTCTCGGCGGGCAACGTCTCCCGGATCGGGCGGGCGCGGGTCGTCGTCGCCGACGGGGTCCCGGTGGGCGTCGAGCGCCTGGGCGTCGTGCTCTCCCCGGACGAGGGCTGGGAGCACGGGCGGCAGAACGCCGGCGTCGAGGACCCGCGGATCACGTTCGTCGAGCCGCTCGGCCTGCACGTCATGACCTACGTCGCGTACGGGCCGCTGGGCCCGCGCCCCGCGCTCGCGGTCTCCGAGGACACGGCCACCTGGCGGCGCCTCGGCCCGATCCGGTTCGGGTACCGGCCCGAGCTCAGCACCGACCTCAACCTGTTCCCGAACAAGGACATCGTGTTCTTCCCCGAGCTCGTGCCCGGCCCCGACGGCCGGCCCGCGCTCGCGCTGCTGCACCGCCCGATGTGGGACCTGGACTGGCTGCGCCCGGGCGAGGGCGCCCCCACGCCGGCCGGGATCGACGACGACCGGCCCTCGATGTGGATCGGCTTCGTGGACCTCGAGGCCGTGCGTCGGGACCTGTCGGCGCTGACGCACGTCGAGCACGCCTCGATGCTCGCGGCGCCCGTCATGCCCTTCGAGGAGTCCAAGATCGGCGGCGGCCCCGCGCCGCTGCGGGTGCCGGAGGGCTGGCTGGTGCTGCACCACGGCGTGACCGGTGCCGACGTCAAGGGCTTCGAGCTCGCGTACGGCGCGCGGTACACCGCCGGGGCGATGCTCCTGGACCCCGCCGACCCGCGCCGGGTCCTCGCGCGGACCCCCGAGCCGCTGCTCGTCCCGGAGACGGACGCCGAGCTCGAGGGCACGCTCGGCAACGTCGTCTTCCCGACGGCCGTCGAGCGGATCGGCGACCGCTGGTTCGTGTTCTACGGCATGGCGGACTCCCGGATCGGCGTCGCCGAGCTGGTACGGGACGAGGGCTGACGTGTACCGGCTCGACAACCCGGTCCGCCGCTACGCGTGGGGCTCGACGACGCTGGTCCAGCAGCTGCGCGCGCAGCCGCTGGACGGCCGCCCGGTGGCGGAGGTGTGGATCGGTGCGCACCCCGACGACCCCTCGGTCGCGGACGGCACCGGGCGCCGCGTCCCGCTGGACGCGCTGATCGCCGACCGGCCCGAGACGATGCTCGGGCGGCGGGTGCTCGAGGTCGCCGGCCCGCGCCTGCCGTACCTGACGAAGATCCTCGCGGCCGCGCACCCGCTGTCGGTGCAGGTGCACCCGGACGCGGCCCAGGCCGAGGCCGGGTACGCCGAGCAGGAGCGGCGCGGGGTGCCGCGGGACGACCCGGCGCGGACGTACCGGGACCGCTCGCACAAGCCGGAGGTCGTCTACGCGCTGACCCCGTTCGAGCTGCTCAGCGGGCTGCGGGAGCCCGAGCAGGCGGCGAAGCTGGTCGCCGAGCTCGACGTGCCCGCGCTGGACCCGCTGGTCGCCCTCCTGCGGGGCGACGCCGCGGGACCCCCGCACCGCGCCGCGTTCGGGTGGCTGCTCGGTCAGCGCGCCGCCGACGCCCCGTGGGTCCGGGAGGTCGCCGCCGTCGCCCGGCAGGCCGCGGGTTCCCGCCCGGAGCTCGACGTCGTCCGCGGCCTGGCGGCGCGGTTCCCCGGGGACCCGGCCCTGCTCGCGCCGCTGCTGCTCAACTACGAGCGGCTCGAGCCGGGGCAGGCGATCTACACCGCGCCCGGCACGCTGCACGCCTACCTCGGCGGGATGGCGGTCGAGGTGATGGCCGCGTCGGACAACGTGCTGCGCGCCGGCCTCACCGGCAAGCACGTGGACGTCGACGAGGTGCTGGCCGTGACCGACTTCAGCCCCCGCCTGACCGGCTTCCTCCGCCCGGTGCGCGTGGCCCCCGGGGTCGTGGACCTCGTGCCGCCGGTCCCGGACTTCGTGCTGCGGGTCGTCACCGCCCGGGCGGGCGACGACCTCGCGGGGCCTGCCGACGGGCCGCGGGTCGTGGTCTGCGTCGAGGGCGAGGTGCGGGTCGCGGCGGCCGACGCCGTGCGGCTGCAGCCCGGCGAGGCGGTGTTCGTGCCGGACGCCGACGGGCCCCTGACGATCTCCGGCCACGGCACCGCGGTGGTCGCCGCCGCCTGAGCCTCCTCCCGCGGCCGCTCCCTGGCGCCCGCCACCACCGCCCGGTGCGGCCACGCACCGCGCGTCTCGACAGATCAGCGAAGGAGCTGGACGTGAGACACCTCAGAGCAGTGATCGCCCTCGCGCTCGCCCTCGTGCTGGGCGGCGCCGGCCTGGCGGGCGCCCCGCGCGCGGCGGCGACGCCGGCCGAGGACGTGGGCACGATCATCAGCCGGCTGCAGGAGTACTACCTGGGCCAGGGCGACGAGATCATCATCGCGAACGGCATCTACCTGGCCCGCACCTCCGAGGCGCGCGACTACGCGGCCACCCTGCGCGCGGACGGGTCCTGGGCGGACGTCGACTACGCCGACCGCACCAGCTCCGCGAACGGCCGCACCTGGTCGGCGTACATCGCGCTGTACCGGATGCTCGCGATGGCGCACGCCTACCGCGACCCGGCGGCCGACGGGTTCGAGGACCCGGCGCTCGTCACCGCGGTCGGGCGGGCGCTGGCCTACTGGGACGTCGCCGACCCCGGCAACACGAACTGGTGGGAGACCGAGATCGGCGAGTCCATGGCGATGGGCCGGATCTCGATCTTCCTCGGGGACGTCCTCGACCCCGCCGCCCTCGACGTCGCGCTGGAGCACAACACCGGCAGGCTCGACCCGGTCGGCGCGAACGGCGCGTGGCGGACCACCAACTACCTGTTCGAGGCCGTCGCGACGCACGACCTGGCGAAGATCACCGCCGGCTTCGACACCATGGTGCAGACCGTGGCGGTGGACCACTCCGGCACGGTCCAGGAGGCGGTCCAGCCGGACGCGAGCTTCTGGGCGCACGGGGCGCAGCTGTACAGCGAGGGCTACGGCATGGCCCTGTTCACCAACGTCGCCCTCTGGGCGGACGTCGCCCGTGGCACCGACCTCGCGTTCAGCCGGCAGCACCTGGACACGATCGCGTTCTACATCATCTCGGGCACGCGCTGGATGATCCGCGGCGAGATCGGGCTGCTGTACCTGAACTACCGGCAGCCCAAGACGATCGGCGGGGTCACCAGCCACGCGTCCGAGTTCATCGAGCCGTTGACCCGGATGGTGCGCACCGACCCGCTGTACGCCACCGCGTACCGCGCGGTCCTCGACGGCATCCAGGGGAAGACCCGCACCAACGGCGTGACGGGCAACCGGTACTTCTGGCGGTCGGAGCTCTCCTCGCACCTGCGGGACGACTACGGGATCATCACCCGCCTCAACTCCAGCCGCACGGTCGGCAGCGAGTACCGCTCCACGTTCCGCCCCGAGGTCGGCAACGAGATCGTGTGGAACTCCGCCGGCGCGACGGCGATCCAGGTCACGAACCGGGAGTACCTGGACCTCGGCCCGGCGTTCGACTGGTTCCACTACCCCGGAGTGACCGCGCCGTACACCAAGGAGCAGACGCGCGGCTCGACCGGCAACGGCGGCAGCTTCACCGGCGGCGTCTCCGACGGCACCTACGGGGCGAGCGTCTACACCCTGGACCGGGCCGCGACGAAGGGGCAGAAGAGCTACTTCACCTTCGACGACGAGATGGTCGCGCTCGGCACCGGCATCTCCTCGACCTCGGCCGCCGCCGTGCACACCACGGTGAACCAGGTCGTCGCGAAGCCGAACGCCTCGGTGAACGGCGCTGCGGTGGCGCCCGGCACCGACGACGCCGCCGTCGACGGCCCCGCGTGGGCGTACAACGACGAGGTCGGGTACGTGTTCCCGGCCGGGCAGCGGGTGCTGGTGTCGAACACGGCGCAGACGGGCAGCTGGATCGGCGAGGACCCGGTGACGGTGGACGCCTTCACGCTGCACGTCGACCACGGCGTGCAGCCGCAGGACGCGGGCTACGAGTACATCGTGCTGCCCGCGGCCACGCCCGCCGAGGTCGAGGCGTACGCGGCCGCCCCGGCGGTCGAGGTGCTGCGCAACGACGGGGCCGTCCAGGCCGTGCGGCACGCGGGCCTGCAGCGCACGATGGCGACGTTCTCCCGGGCCGGCTCGCTGGACCTGGGCGACGGCCGGAGCCTGGCGGTCGACCAGGCGAGCCTGGTGATCCTCGACGAGTCGGGCGACGTCCCGGTCGTCAGCGTCGCGAACCCCGGCCAGCCGGGCATCGTCGTGCGGGTGTCCCTGACCGGCCCGGACGGGGCCGCGCACGGCGTGTTCGCCCTCGGCTCCGGCGCCACGCTGGGCAAGACGGTCACCGCGGCGCTCGCGGTGAGCGACGGCGGGTCCTCCCCGTCCAGCGCGAGCAGCGCGCGGGCCGGGCACGGGGCCGCGCTGGCCGGGGACGGGGACGCGGGCACCGCCTGGCGCTCGGCCGCGGGCGGCACGCAGTGGCTGACCCGGCAGCTCGCGCACGGCTCGTTCGTCACCGGCGCGACGGTGACCTGGGGCGAGGACGCCGCGACCCGGTTCCTGCTGCAGACCTCGGCGGACGGCGTCACGTGGACCGACCAGCGGTTCACGCAGGACGGCACCGGCGGGACGACCCGGATCGACATCGCCCCGACGGCGGCCGGCTTCGTCCGGCTGCTGCTCCTCGACGGCGACGGGGACGGCTACGCGGTGCGGGAGCTCGAGGTCGACGCGAGCGTCAACCTGGCGCTCGGCGGGGCGGTCTCCGTCTCGGGCACCTCGAGCGGCGCCGCCGGCAGCATCACCGACGGCAACATGGCGACGCGCTGGAGCGGCAACCTGTCCGACGGCGCCTGGGCGCAGGTGGACCTGGGGTCGGTGCAGCCCGTCGGGACGGTCCGGCTCTGGTGGGAGGCCTCGTACGCCCGCCAGTACCGGATCCAGGTCTCGGACGACGGGTCCGCCTGGCGGGACGCCTACGCCACGTCGGGCGCCGGGAGCGACGGCGGGGTCGACGTCGTGGCCCTCGACGAGCAGGCGCGGTACGTCCGGATGCAGACCGTCCAGCGCAGCACCACCCAGTACGGGGTGTCGATCTGGGAGCTCGAGGTGTTCGGCGACGACGCGATCGCGTCCGCGCCGAGCGTGCCCGCGGGGCGCGAGAACCTCGCGCTGGGCCGGGAGGTCACCGCGGACTCGCAGTACAACGCCACCCTGCCGCCGGCCAACGCCGTCGACGGGAACCCCACGACGCGCTGGGCGTCGCTGCGCCAGGACGCGCCGTACACCACCGAGCGCTGGCTCCAGGTCGACCTCGGCAGCCCGCGGACGATCAACCAGGTCGTGCTGACCTGGGAGACGGCCACCTCGAACGACTTCCGCGTCGAGGGGTCGGCGGACGGGCAGACGTGGCAGCTGCTCGCCCGGGTCCAGAAGACCTCCGCCGAGCTGAAGAACACGGTCGACTTCGCGGACACCGAGGTCCGGCACGTCCGGGTCGCCGGCCTGCCGGTGACGAAGTACGGGATGTCGCTGTTCGAGCTCGAGGTCTACGGCGGCTACAAGCTGGCGTGCACCGCCACGGGCACCGCCCTGCCGCGCGACGGCTCGGGCGTCCTGACGGCGACCATCGCGCCGCACGAGGCGGACGACGTCGTCCGGGCGTCGTCCCTGGACCCGGCGGTCGCCGCCGTGACGGGGGCGCCGCGCGTCGCCGCCGACGGGAGCATCGGGGTCGACCTGGCCACCGGCTCGTCCGGCTCGACGTCGGTGCTGATCAGCCACGACAAGGGCGACGAACTCGTGTGGTGCCCCGTCAGCATCGCGGTCGCCACGCAGGACCTGCAGGACCTCGTGGCCCGGGCGGACGGCCTGGAGAGCGAGCGCTACACGCCCGCCAGCTGGGCGCCGCTGCTGCCCGCGCTGGAGGCCGCCAAGGCCCTGCTGGCGTCCGCCGGTGCGACGCAGGCCGAGGTCGACGCGGCCGCGGCGGCGCTCGCCTCGGCGCTCGACGGGCTCGCGGAGATCCCGCCCGCGGACACGACGGCTCCCGTGGTGTCGGCCACGGTCGAGGGGCGGGTCGTCACGGTCGTGGCGACGGACGAGGGCGGCTCGGGCGTCGCCTCGGTCGAGTACCGCCTCGGGTCGTCGGGCGCGTGGACCGCCTACGCCGAGCCGGTCGCCGTCCCGGGGACCGACGCGGTGACCGTGGAGGTCCGCGCGACCGACGGGGCCGGCAACGTCTCGGCGGTCGGGTCGGTCCGGGTCGAGGCGGTGCCCCCCGGCGGGACCGCACCGGCGATCGCCGCGTCGGCCGGCACGGTCCGGCCCGGCGACCGGGTCACGGTGACCCTCACCGGGATGCCCGGGGACGAGGTCGAGGTCGGGATCGCGTCCGTCTACCGGCGGCTCGCCGCGGTCGCGGTGACGGACGGGTCGGCGACGGCGGAGGTGACGATCCCCGGCGACCTCGCCGCGGGCACGCACCACCTGCAGGCCCGGGGCACCGACGGCGCGCTGCTCGCGCAGGTGGCCGTCGTGGTCGAGGCCGCGGCCCCCGGGTCCGGCGCCCCGGGCGCCCCCGGCGGCCCCGGCGCGCAGGCCCCCGGGGGCCTGGCGGTGACGGGCGGGGCGATCGCCCTGACCGCGGTCCTGGCCCTGGCCCTGCTCGCGCTGGGCGCGGCGCTGACCCGGCGCACACGTCGCGGGTGACCCCTGACGGCGGGATCCGACCGCGCGCCGCGCCCCGGCGCCCGCGGATCCCGCCGTCCGGTCGCCGGCCCAAGTCCGGACTTGTCCCTCCCGACGCCCCTGCGGTAGGCCTGCGGGACGGACCGAACGACACCGGACGACAAGGAGCGGCACGTGCGCCACCCCGCCGCCGCGCTCGCGGCCCTCGTGCTGGCGGTGCTCGCGGCCTGCGGCCCGGGCTCCGGCAGCGACGCGCCGAGCGGCGGGGACGCCGGCGCGCTCCCCGTCGGGTCCTCGGTGCAGCAGGTCGAGGTCGACGGCACGACCCGGACCTACCGCGCGTACCGCCCGGCCGGGCTCGACGAGCCGGCGCCGCTCGTCCTGTTCTTCCACGGGTACGGCGGCAGCGCGGAGCAGGCGGAGGCGGAGTACGGCTGGGACGAGGTGGCCGACTCCGAGGGCGTCGTCGTCGCCTACGTGGACGGCGTCGAGAACAGCTTCGACGCCGGGTCGTGCTGCGGTCCGGCGATGGAGGCGGAGGTCGACGACGTCGCCGCCGCCCTCGCCGTCGTCGAGGACGTCGCGGGGCGCGTGGCGGTCGACCCGGCCCGGCGGTACGCGTCCGGGTTCTCCAACGGCGGCGCGATGACGTACCGGCTGGCGTGCGAGACGGACGTGTTCGCGGCGTTCGGCCCGGTGGGCGGTGGCGAGCTCGTCGACTGCGACGGTGCCGCGCCCGCCTCCCTGCTGCACATCCACGGCGCCCGCGACGCGGTGGTGCCCGTCGGCGGCGACCCCGACGGGACCGGCATGGGGCACCCGCCGGTCGAGGAGACCGTCGCCGGCTGGCGGGACCGGCTCGGGTGCGCGCCGCCCGTCACGACGGACGAGGACCGCGTGGTGACCTCGACCGCCGCGTGCCCCGACGGGCGCGAGGTGACCCTCGTGGTGGCGGACGTCCTGGAGCACACGTGGCCGACCGGGTCCGCCGGGGTGGACGCGACGACGGTGCTCTGGGAGTTCTTCGCCGCGCACCCGCGGTAACCCCGGACGGCACCGCGACACCACGATGGTGTTGACGTGACACCACCGGTGGTGTCACCATGGCGTCATGGACCTCACGCGCTACGTCGACGACCTCCAGCACCGCCTCGCCACCGCGGCCGACGCCGCCGGCGACGACGCCCGGCAGCTGGCGGAGCGGCTGACCGCCCCGCTGGACGCCGCCGTGCGCCTGGTCCTGCTCGACGCCCTGTCGGTCGCGGCCGGGGAGATCACCGCGGAGCTCGCCCCCGGCTCGGTCGACGTGCGGCTGCGCGGCGGCGAGCCGGAGTTCGTCGTCGACGCCCCTCGCCCGCCGGTCGCCGACGCCGGCGCGACGGCGCCCACCGCGGCCGCCGCGCCCTCGGCGCCCTCGACCCCCGCCGCGACCGACGCGGACGAGGGCACCACCACCCGCACCACCCTGCGCCTGCCCGACCACCTCAAGACGCAGGTCGAGGTCGCCGCCGCGGTCGAGGGCATCTCGGTCAACTCCTGGCTCGTCCGCGCGGTGGCCACCGTGCTGGAGCAGAGCACGGGCCGGCCGGCCTCGTCGTCGCGCACGGACCCGAAGGACCTCAACCGCGTCACCGGCTGGGTGCGCTGACCGCACCGCGCCACCCGCGCCGCACCACCGCCCCTGACACCACCCCGACACCACGCACCACACCGCCCACTGCCCTGGAGTCGTCATGCCCACGTACCCCGCACCGCACCCGGTCCCCGTCGTCGTCGACGTGCCGGCCGGCAACCTGCACGTCGTCGCCGGCGAGCGTGACGACGTCGTCGTGACCGTCCTGCCGACCGACCCGTCGTCGTCCGGCAGCCGGCGCGCCGCCGAGGACGTCCGCGTCCAGCGGGCCGGCGACGCCGTCACGATCGACTACCCGAGCTCGTGGAAGCAGTACGTCCTGCCGTTCGCGGCCGGGACCGCGAACATCACCGTCGAGCTGCCCGCCGGCTCCGACCTGCGCGGGAGGACGGGGTCGCTGCTGACCGAGGGACGCCTCGGCGCGGTCCACGTGGTCCTCACGGCCGGCGACGCCCGCGTGGACGAGGCCGAGCGCGTCGACGTCAAGGCGTCCGCGGGGTCCGTGGTGGTCCGCCGGGTGACCGGCGCGGTCGCCGTGAAGGCGTCCGCCGGGTCCGTGCGGCTGACCGAGGTCGCCGGGGAGGGCACCGTGCGCGCGGCGAACGGCACCACCACCGTCGACCTGGTGTCCGGGACGCTGGAGGTGTACGGCGCGCACGCCGAGATCGCCGTAGGCCGGGTCCGCGGCACGCTCACCGCGAAGGCGGCGCACGCGAGCATCCGGGTCGAGCGCCTCGAGTCCGGCCGCGTCGACCTCACGACGTCGTACGGCTCCATCGAGGTGGGCGTGCCCGAGGGCACCGCCGCCTGGCTGGACGTCAGCTCGCAGCACGGCAGCGTCCGCAACCAGCTCACCCCCACCGGCGGTCCCGTCGACGACGAGTCCACCGCGGAGATCCACGCCGGCACCGGCTACGGCGACGTCATCGTCCGCCGCCCGTGACACCACCAGCACCGCCCGAACCCCGAGGAGGAGCACCATGACCACCGACCTCGCCGTGGACGTCCGCGGCCTGCGCAAGTCCTACGGCGACCAGCTCGTGCTCGACGGCGTCGACCTCGCCGTCCGGGCGGGCACCGTCACCGCCCTGCTCGGCCCCAACGGCGCCGGGAAGACCACCACCGTCGGCATCCTGTCCACGCTGCTGCGGCCGGACGGCGGCACCGCCCGCGTCGCCGGGCACGACGTCGTCGCGGAGCCGCAGGCCGTGCGGACCGCCATCGGCGTCACGGGCCAGATGTCCGCCGTGGACGACCTGCTCACGGGCGCCGAGAACCTGCGGCTGATGGCGTCGCTGCACCACCTCGGCCGCCGCGCCGGCCGCGAGCGCGTCGACGCGCTGCTCGACCAGTTCGGCCTGACCGACGCCGCGCGCAAGCCGGTGTCCACCTGGTCCGGCGGGATGCGCCGCCGGCTCGACCTCGCGATGACCCTCGTGGGCGCCCCGAGCGTCGTGTTCCTCGACGAGCCGACGACGGGTCTCGACCCGCGCAGCCGCCGCACGCTCTGGGACGAGGTGCGCGCCCTCGTGGCGGCCGGCACCACGATCCTGCTCACCACGCAGTACCTCGAGGAGGCCGACCACCTGGCCGACCGCGTCGCGGTGCTCGACCGCGGCCGGATCGTCGCGGAGGGCACGCCCGCCGACCTCAAGTCCGCGCACGACGCCGGCTCGCTCGACGACGTCTTCCTCCGCCTGACGGAGCCCGGGAACGCCCGGCCCGACACCACGAAGGAGGTGGCCTGATGACCACCGTGACCGCCGCCCCGGTCGTCCCCGCCGTCGCGGGCGCGCGCCCGGTCGCCGACACCCTGACCATGCTGCGCCGCAACCTGCTCCGCGCGGTGCGCTACCCGGGCCTGACCAGCTTCACGGTCGGCATCCCGATCGCGCTGCTCCTGCTGTTCGTGTTCGTCTTCGGCGGGGCGTTCGGCGCCGGGGTCGCCCCGGGCGTCGCCCCCGGGGCGGACGGCCGCGCGGCGTACCTGGACTACATCACCCCGGCGATCCTGCTGTTCGCCGTCGTCGGGGCCGCGCAGAGCGTGGCGATCACCGCAGCGATGGACGCCACCAGCGGGATCATGCCGCGCTTCAAGACCATGGCGATCTCGCCCGGGTCGGTGCTCGGCGGGCCGGTGCTCGGCACGACCGTCCAGGGCACCGTCGCGGCGGCCCTCGTGCTCGGCATCGCGATCGCGCTCGGCTACCGGCCGGACGCCGGCCCGCTCGGCTGGCTCGCGCTGACCGGCCTGATCGCCCTCACCACGGCCGCCTTCAGCTGGCTGTGCGTGGGCATGGGGCTGAGCGCGAAGTCGGTGGAGACCGCGTCGAACACCCCGATGATCCTCACGGCGCTGCCGTTCCTGGGCAGCGGGTTCGTCCCGGTCGAGACCATGCCGGCGGCCGTCCGGTGGTTCGCCGAGTACCAGCCGTTCACGCCGATCATCGAGACCGCGCGCGGCCTGCTGTCCGGGACGGCGCTCGACACCGCGACCACGCTGCTGGCCGTCGGCTGGTGCGTCGTCGTCGGGGTGCTCGGGTACGCCTGGTCGCGCTCGCTGTACCGGCGCGAGCGGCGCTGAGCGGACGGACGACGACGGCGGCGGCGCCCCCGCGGGTGCCGCCGCCGTCGCGCGCGTCAGACCGTCAGCAGCACCTTCGTGGCGCGCCGCTGGTCCATCGCCTCGTAGCCCTTCGCCGCGTCCTCCAGCGGGAGCGTGAGGTCGAACACCTGGCCCGGGTCGATCTCCCGGTCCCAGATCAGCCGGATCAGCTCCGGCAGGAACCGGCGCACGGGGGCCGGGCCGCCGTGCAGGTGGATGCCGGCCATGAACATGTCCTCGCCGGGCAGGCTGACGTCGTGCGAGACGCCGACGAACCCGACGTGGCCGCCGGGTCGCGCCGAGTGGATCGCCTGCATCATCGACTCCTGGGTCCCCACGGCCTCGATGACGCTGTGCGCGCCGAGCCCGCCGGTGAGCGCCTTGATCGCGGCGACGCCGGCCTCGCCGCGCTCCTCGACGACGTCGGTCGCGCCGAACCGGCGGGCCAGCGCCTGGCGGTCGGCGTGCCGGGACATGGCGATGATCCGCTCCGCGCCGAGCTGCTTCGCGGCCAGCACGCCGAGCAGGCCCACCGCGCCGTCGCCCACGACGGCGACCGTCTTGCCCGGGCCGGCCTCGGCGGCGACGGCGGCGAACCAGCCGGTGCCCAGCACGTCGGAGGCGGCGAGCAGCGACGGCACCAGGTCGGCATCCGGCTGCCCGGGCGTCGCGACGAGGGTGCCGTCCGCCAGCGGCACGCGGACCTTCTCGGCCTGCGTGCCGATCGTGCCCATGAGCACCCGGTGCACGCAGTACGCCTGGTAGCCGGACCGGCAGATCTCGCAGGTGTTGTCCGACGCCCAGAACGAGCCGACGACGAAGTCGCCGACCCGGATCTCGCGCACCGCGTCGCCGACCTGCTCGACGACGCCGACGTACTCGTGGCCCATGAACTGGTGGTCCACCGGCTCGGCGCCGCGGTACGGCCAGAGGTCCGAGCCGCAGATGCAGGTCGCGGTCAGGCGGACGACCGCGTCGGTCGGCTCGAGGATCGTCGGGTCCTCGCGGTCCTCGACCCGGACGTCGCCCGGGGCGTGCATGACGACTCCACGCATGGTGGTGCTCCTTGCTGAGGGAGGTCCGCCGGCGTTCGGGTCGGCCGGCCCGTCGACGGTAACCACGCGGGGACGGCCGTGTCGCGCCCGGCGGGGGGCCCTGTCAGACCCCCTCAGCGGCGGCGCCGGGCGAGGGCCCGGGCCGCCTGCACCGCGACCACCGCGCCCACGACCCACGGCCCCGCGACGATCACGACGTCGAGCGGCTGGTGCCGCACGTCGACCCGCCCGCGCCGCGACGCGATCGGGTGCCGCCGCGGCTCCGACAGGATCCCGGTCTGCGTGACCGGGTTGTCCGGGCGGGTCGTCGCGAACGAGCGCAGGTGCGCGGTCAGCGCGTCGACGCGGTCGCCGGCGATCAGGAGCAGCCAGTGCGCGGCGCGGCCCTCGCTGAACCGGTCGTACGCGTACCGGCGGATCGCCCCGGCCGGGCCGTGCAGCGGCTGCGCCGTGCCGAAGACCGGCGTGAGCTGCTCGTGCTCGATCGAGCGCTCGCGGGGCCACGTCTCCTCCTGGCGGTCCGGGAAGTCCCAGTGCGCGCCCGTAGTCAGGTCGGTGCGCTCGCGGGGGTAGGACGGCCGGTCGGCGGGGTCGAGGTCGGCTCCCCAGCCGGGGATGCGGGCGCGGAGCTGCTCGGGGGTCTCCGGCAGCGGCGGCTTCTCGGCGCGGTACGGCATGGTCGGGCTCCTCTCAGTCCGCGTCCGGGACGATGACCGGCTTGATGCAGCCGTCGAGCTTCGCGGACATCAGGTGGTACCCCTCGGCGATGTGCTCCAGCGGGATGCGGTGCGTGACGATGTCCGACGGCGTCAG